>NZ_JBHHJU010000029.1:0-72887 GCF_042136325.1 Neobacillus sp. KR4-4 | reverse complement strand
TCAAGATGAGATTTCCCATAGCGCAAGCTAGTAAGAACCCTGAAAGATGATCAGGTTGATAGGTCAGAGGTGGAAGCGTGGTAACATGTGGAGCTGACTGATACTAATCGTTCGAGGACTTAACCAAATAGAAAAGCGGAAGCGTCCGCTTAGCAACGTATGGCCTGGAGGGCTTTGACTGAGATAAAGGAAACACGAAGAGCGATAGCGATTCGATGTTGACTTATCGTAGGGAAAAGACCGAAGGACACTAGTTGCTGGACGCTGGAGCTAGACAATTATATAGGTGAACTCAAGTTTACAAACTTCTTCTGCATTATCTAGTTTTGAGGGAATGATACCTCAATTAAATAGTCTGGCAGCAATGGCGAGAAGGTCACACCCGTTCCCATACCGAACACGGAAGTTAAGTTTCTCAGCGCCGATGGTAGTTGGGACACGCGTCCCTGTGAGAGTAGGACGTTGCCAGGCACCAAGGACAACCTTAAAAGGTTGTCCTTTTTTGTGTTCCAAACAGATCAAGAAGATACTTTTTAATCAAACCTAGGTTTCACATTGGCGAGATTTGGAGAAAATCATTAGTAGTGAATCGTTGCATCTACATAAAAAATTCAGTATAATTTAGTCAAATATAGTCAAAGTCAGAGAATGGGGGTGGGAAGATGAGAAACATCTCTGATATTATTGAAAAATATCTCAAACAAGTATTGGAATTAAGTGAAAGAGACCTAGTTGAAATCAAACGAAGTGAAATCGCAGACAAATTTCAATGTGTTCCATCTCAAATTAATTATGTAATCAATACCCGTTTTACGATCGAAAGAGGATACATCGTAGAAAGTAAACGGGGCGGCGGTGGGTATATACGGATCATGAAGGTCCAGTCTCATGATCTTGCTCATTTAATTGAACAATCACTGGCACTTATACAAAGCAGGATTAGTCAAACCAGTGCCGAAGATGTTATATTCAGACTCGTTCAAGAAGAAATTGTCTCGCAGCGGGAAGCGAAAATTATGCTCAGTGTAATTGACCGATCCGTTCTTTATATTGATCTTCCATACCGAGACGAATTAAGGGCGAGAATGCTAAAAGCAATGCTTACATCTTTAAAATATAAATAAATTTTTTCGCTTGAGAGGTGAAAGTATGATTTGCCAGGAATGCAACCAAAGACCTGCAGCCCTTCACTTTACGAAAATTATTAATGGGGAAAAGACGGAAGTCAATCTGTGTGAAAAATGTGCGCAGGAAAAGGGAGAAATGTTTATTTTTAATGGGGAATCTGGATTCGCTTTTAATAATTTATTAGCAGGATTATTAAATATAGACCCTGCTTTTCAAAAACCCAGTCAAAGCCCATTTCATCAAGAGGAAATTCTGCAATGTGATTCTTGTTCAATGACATTTCCACAGTTTTTAAAAGTGGGCCGCTTTGGATGTTCTCATTGTTATGAAGTATTTAAAGAACAATTGAAACCCGTATTACGTCGACTTCATAGTGGGAACTGGACACATAATGGGAAGATACCAAAGAGAATTGGCGGCGGTATCCATCTCCGTAAGCAAATAGATGAATTAAAAGGGACTCTAAAAGAATCCATTGCCAATGAGGAATTTGAGAAGGCAGCTGAGATTCGTGATGAAATACGTCAGTTAGAGAGAAAACTAGCAGACAGCCAAGAGGGAGGGGAATAACATGTCGCTTGAACGGTTTTTAAATCAAGCTGTCAGCTCCTGGATGAGTGAGGAAGGACCTGATTCAGATATCGTCCTCAGTTCCCGTATTCGTTTGGCTCGTAACTTTGATGCATATAAATTTCCAACACTTTTTTCACACGAAGAAGCAAAGATGATTATTGAAAAAATGGAGGAAATATTAAAACAGTCAGACATTCAAAAGTTTGGCCAAATGGAATTGTTGAAAATTAATGAACTCCAGCCCCTGCAGAAAAGAGTTTTGGTAGAAAAACATTTAATCAGTCCAAACCTAGCAGAGGATTCACCACATGGTGCTGTTTTATTAACCGAAAATGAAGAAGTTAGTATTATGATTAATGAAGAGGATCATATTCGTATTCAATGCTTGTTTCCTGGGTTGCAATTATCTGAAGCCTTAGATGCTGCTAATGAAATTGATGATTGGCTTGAAAGTAATATTCAATTTGCATTTGATGAGAAGCATGGTTATTTAACCAGTTGTCCTACAAATGTGGGTACCGGTCTTCGTGCTTCGGTTATGATGCATCTGCCAGGATTAATCTTAACACAGCAAATTAATCGAATTATTCCCGCAATCAATCAATTAGGTCTAGTTGTTAGAGGAATTTATGGTGAAGGCAGCGAAGCTTTAGGTAATATATTTCAAATTTCTAATCAAATTACCCTTGGAAAATCGGAAGAGGACATTTGCCGGGATCTCAAGGGAGTTGTCAGCCAGTTAATTTCACAAGAAAGGTCAGCACGTGAAGCATTACGGAAAACTTCAAACATACAATTAGAAGACAGGGTGTTCCGTTCAATGGGTGTGTTATCTAATAGCCGAATTATTGAATCAAAAGAAGCAGCAAGATGCTTATCTGATGTTCGGCTTGGAATAGATATGGGTTATATTGAAAATATGCCTAAGACGATATTAAATGAATTAATGATCCTGACCCAGCCAGGTTTCCTGCAGCAATATGCTGGCGGTTCATTAAGACCACATGAAAGAGATATCCGTCGGGCAGCATTAATTAGGGAACGAATAAAAATGGAGCAAGAAAAATAGGTGAGGAGGAAGAGAATATGATGTTCGGCCGTTTTACTGAAAGAGCGCAGAAAGTTCTAGCATTAGCACAAGAGGAAGCGATTCGTCTTGGACATAACAATATTGGAACAGAGCACATTTTATTAGGATTAACTCGTGAAGGAGAAGGGATTGCAGCAAAAGCTCTTTATGGGCTAGGCTTAGGTTCTGAAAAAATCCAAAAAGAAGTAGAAAACTTAATTGGCAAAGGACAGGAAGCTTCTCAAACGATTCACTATACTCCACGGGCTAAAAAGGTCATCGAACTATCGATGGATGAGGCACGCAAGTTAGGACATTCCTATGTAGGCACTGAACATATTCTCCTTGGCTTAATCCGTGAAGGGGAAGGGGTCGCCGCACGAGTCCTTAATAATCTTGGTGTAAGCTTAAATAAGGCAAGACAGCAAGTCCTTCAACTTTTAGGAAGCAATGAGTCAGGCGGGCATCAAGGCGGTGCATCTGCCAGTGCGAACACCCCAACACTTGACAGCCTTGCACGGGATCTAACTTCGATCGCACGTGAGGGCAGTCTTGACCCGGTAATTGGACGCGGCAAAGAAATTCAACGTGTCATTGAAGTATTAAGCCGTCGGACAAAAAACAACCCTGTATTAATTGGGGAGCCGGGTGTCGGTAAAACTGCGATTGCAGAAGGTCTTGCCCAGCAAATTGTAAATAACGAAGTGCCTGAAATCCTTCGTGATAAACGGGTGATGACTCTCGATATGGGAACAGTGGTAGCTGGGACGAAATATCGAGGAGAATTTGAAGATCGTTTAAAAAAGGTCATGGATGAAATTCGCCAAGCCGGGAATATTATTCTTTTCATTGATGAGCTGCATACCTTAATTGGTGCTGGAGGTGCGGAAGGGGCGATTGATGCATCTAATATCTTAAAGCCATCTCTTGCGCGCGGTGAACTCCAATGTATTGGAGCAACAACTCTTGATGAGTATCGTAAATATATCGAAAAAGATGCTGCATTAGAACGACGTTTCCAGCCAATTCGTGTAGATGAACCAACACTTGAAGAATCAATTCAGATTTTAGAAGGGCTCCGCGACCGTTATGAGGCACATCACCGTGTTTCAATTACAGATGAAGCAATTCAAGCGGCAGTGAAACTTTCGGACCGTTATATCTCAGACCGCTTCCTGCCGGATAAAGCGATTGACTTAATCGATGAAGCGGGTTCTAAGGTAAGGCTTCGTTCCTTTACCACTCCACCTAATTTAAAAGAATTAGAAGTGAAATTGGAAGAAGTGCGTAAGGAAAAAGATTCTGCTGTTCAGAGTCAAGAGTTTGAAAAGGCTGCATCCTTAAGAGATACAGAACAGCGTTTACGTGAACAACTTGAAGAGACAAAGAAGAATTGGAAAGAAAAACAAGGGAAAGAAAATAATGAAGTAACCGTTGAAGATATTGCAAGTGTTGTTTCCAGTTGGACCGGGGTTCCAGTTTCCAAGCTGGCGGAAACAGAAATGGCGAAGCTTCTTAATTTAGAAGAAGTTCTTCATTCTCGCGTAATTGGCCAGGAGGAAGCGGTAAAAGCTGTATCGAAGGCAGTCCGTCGTGCTCGTGCAGGATTAAAAGATCCAAAACGACCAATCGGTTCTTTTGTCTTCCTTGGACCAACAGGTGTTGGGAAAACCGAATTAGCCCGTGCTCTTGCTGAAGCGATGTTTGGTGATGAGGATGCGATGATACGGATTGATATGTCCGAGTATATGGAAAAACACTCGACTTCTCGTCTAGTTGGTTCACCGCCGGGATATGTAGGTTATGAGGAAGGCGGCCAATTAACAGAAAAAGTTCGCAGAAAGCCATATTCTGTTGTGCTATTAGATGAAATTGAAAAAGCACATCCTGACGTATTTAATATCCTGCTGCAAGTCCTTGAGGACGGTCGATTGACTGATTCTAAAGGCAGAACGGTTGACTTCCGGAATACAGTCCTTATTATGACATCCAATGTTGGTGCTGAAGCACTAAAACGGAATAAATATGTCGGATTTAATATCCAAGATGGTGAACAAGACTATAAAGATATGAAAGGGAAAGTGATGGGAGAATTAAAGAAAGCATTCCGTCCTGAATTCCTTAACCGTATCGATGAAATTATTGTTTTCCATGCGTTAGAGCGGAAGCATCTTGAAGAAATTGTGACTTTATTATCAGAGCAGTTAATTAAGCGTTTAAAAGAGCAGCATATTTCTTTAGAATTAACAGCTGCGGCAAAAGAGAAAATTTCTCAGGAAGGCTATGATCCTGAATATGGAGCACGACCATTACGCCGTGCGATCCAAAAGCATATTGAAGACAGACTTTCGGAAGAACTATTAAAGGGAACATTATTAACCGGACAGCATGCGATTATTGATGTTGATAATGGAGAATTTATTGTTCGTATGGCTGAGAAAACAAGTTTAGTAAAATAGGACTATGTCGTAATATCTATGAAGAGGTACACGTAAATAAAGTTAAATCGTGTACCTCTTTTTCTATCGACTTTTTCAAATGAAAAAATAAAAAAGGTATGGTAACCTGTAAATAGTTAGCAAAATTTGGCTCCTGCACCCAGCGTATTTCGCTATCTGGTGCGTGTGCCTTTTGTTCTTTTAGTTAAGAGAGGGTCGAAGGATAATGGCAAAACGAAAGACGAAGTTTATGTGTCAGGCGTGCGGATATGAATCGCCCAAGTGGATGGGAAAATGTCCTGGCTGCGGTGAATGGAATAAGATGGTGGAGGAAGTTGAAGTAACAGGTTCCGCGAGAAGAGGTGCATTTGCCCATTCCCAGGGCGGATCAGGACTGTTATCCAAACCCATGCCGATCAATTCAATTGAAATGGAAAATGAACCACGGATTCTAACGGATTTAAACGAATTAAACCGTGTCCTTGGCGGTGGCGTGGTTAAGGGTTCTTTAGTGCTGATAGGCGGAGACCCTGGAATTGGGAAGTCAACGCTGCTTTTGCAGGTTTCATCACAACTTGCAAATAAAGGAAATCAGGTTTTATACATATCTGGTGAGGAATCGTTACGACAAACTAAACTTCGGGCGGAACGATTAGGTATATCTTCTGAAAATCTCCTCGTTTATTCTGAAACGAATCTTGAAGAAATCAACCGGACCATCGATAGTACCAATCCTAGCTTTGTCATAATTGATTCGATCCAAACGGTCTTTCACCCCGATGTAACAAGCGCACCAGGAAGTGTCTCACAAGTACGTGAGTGTACCTCGGAATTAATGAGAATTGGGAAAACGAAAGGAATTGCGATCTTTATTGTTGGACATGTAACAAAGGAAGGATCCATTGCAGGTCCAAGGCTGTTAGAGCATATGGTGGATACGGTTCTCTATTTTGAAGGAGAAAGACACCATACCTATCGGATTCTGCGTGCAGTCAAAAACCGCTTTGGTTCAACGAATGAAATGGGCATTTTTGAAATGAAGGAATTGGGCCTCGAAGAAGTAGCCAATCCTTCTGAGATCTTCTTAGAAGAGCGTTCACGGGGCGCAGCTGGATCGACGGTAGTTGCATCGATGGAAGGGACAAGACCAGTCCTTGTCGAAATCCAGGCTTTAATTTCCCCTACCAGTTTTGGGAATCCCAGAAGAATGGCCACTGGAATTGACCATAACCGTGTGCCGCTTTTGATGGCAGTATTAGAAAAGCGAGTGGGGATGCTTCTCCAGAATCAAGATGCCTATTTAAAAGTTGCCGGCGGTGTAAAGTTGGATGAGCCAGCCATTGATTTGGCTGTTGCTGTCAGTATTGCTTCGAGCTTTAGAGATAAGCCGACAAGGCCGACGGACTGCATTATCGGTGAAGTTGGTTTGACTGGGGAAGTAAGAAGGGTATCGAGAATTGAGCAGCGTGTCCAGGAAGCGGCCAAGCTTGGTTTTGAGCGAGTGATTCTGCCTGCTAATAATCTTGGCGGTTGGAAGGGACCGAGGGGAATCGAACTTATTGGGGTAACGAATGTAAGTGAAGCTTTGAAAGCAGCTTTGGGAGGGTAGCAGATGGAGAATAAAAAGCTAGGTGAACATTCCGTAAGTGAGATATTACAATTCCTTGCTCCTGGGACGCCCATTCGTGAGGGGATTGACAATGTCCTTCGAGCCAATACAGGGGGCCTTATTGTCATTGGTTTTAACGAAAAAGTAAAAAGTATCGTTGATGGCGGCTTTGAAATTAATTGTCCTTTTTCGCCAAGCTTTTTATATGAATTGGCCAAAATGGATGGGGCAATTATCCTTAATGAATTAGGAAATAAAATTCTGTTTGCCAATGCCCAGTTGGCCCCTGACTCCGATATCCCCTCTACAGAAACAGGAATGCGGCACCGGACAGCTGAGAGGACGGCAAAACAAACAAAAGCCTTAGTCATTGCTATCTCCCAAAGGAGAAATGTAATTACTCTGTATCAAGGGAACTTCCGCTATGCCTTAAAAGATATTGCGGTGATTTTAACAAAGGCCAATCAAGCTATTCAGACACTTGAAAAGTATAAGACGGTCCTGGAACAAAGTATTACCAATTTGAGTATTTTAGAGTTTGAAGAGTCTGTCACCTATAATGACTTTTTACTGGTTCTGCATCGGTTTGAAATGGTCTTAAAGATTAAAAACGAACTACTAACCTATTTACATGAATTAGGGACTGAGGGGCGTCTCATTCGTTTACAACTGAATGAAATCTTAACAGACTTGGAAGAGGAAACGATGCTCATAATCAAAGATTATGCCTTTGATAGAGATATCAAGGCAAGAGATGTTTTAGCCCGAATGCAGTCAATGACTTCAAATGGAACAATAGAAGATATGGTGTTATTAAAATTAATGGGCTATCTGGGCTATGTGCATCTCGAGGAAAATAAAAATCCGCGCGGCTACCGGATTCTTAATAAAATTCCAAGACTCCCATCAATCATTATTGAAAACTTAATTAGCCATTTTGGCGAGCTTGCAAAAATTATTTCAGCATCTGTGGAAGATCTCGATGATGTGGAGGGAATTGGGGAAGTCCGGGCTAAAAAAATTAAAGAGGGTTTTAAATTAATAAAAGAACGGTTATATACCGATCGTCACCTTTAAAAACAACGGAAAAGTAAAAAAAATCCAATTGTTTGACATGGGAATTTTCCAATGCTACCCTATGGAGAAATCATCTATTAATAATTCACGGGAACTACTCTTTTAACAAGAATCTTTAGTGAAAAATAATCAGTAAATTAAGGTTTCATTTTTATGAATATGTTTATAATGAGTAGAGGAGGTGAAGGAATGTTAAAACGTATTGTGCAGGCTTGCTTCCTCATTATGGGTGGTACGCTTGGTATTTTGTTATTGCCGGAATTGTTCAATCTACTTCATATCAATGACATTCCCTTAATTAACAACTCGTATATCACTGCTGTTTTAGGTGCTATTATTTTTTATCTTATTACCTTTTGGGCAGTAGATTATGTTTTTAACTTTGTTAAATGGACTGAAGATTCATTAGTCAAAATCCCTGTAACCGATGTCCTTTTTGGTAGTGTGGGTCTCATATTTGGGTTGTTGGTGGCCTTTTTAATTGGCTTTGCCTTAAATGCGGTACAGGTGCCAATCCTAAATGCTGTCGTGCCAATCATACTGACTATCTTATTCGGCTATCTTGGCTTTCAGGTAGGTTTTAAGAAAAGGGACGAACTACTAGGTCTATTTGGAAATCGGAGTAATAAGAAAAAATCCAGTGAAGACGAGAATGAAAAAGAAGCGAATCAATCTTTAAAAATACTAGATACTAGTGTGATTATTGATGGACGTATAGCTGATATTTGTCAGACGGGATTTTTAGAAGGAACGATTGTCATTCCACAGTTTGTCCTCGAGGAATTACAGCATATTGCTGATTCATCCGATGTATTAAAACGAAATCGCGGCCGCAGAGGTCTAGATATTTTAAATCGAATTCAAAAGGAACTTGCCATTAAAGTCGAAATCTATGAAGGTGATTTCGAGGAAATTAGTGAAGTGGATTCAAAACTTGTGAAACTGGCAAAAATCACAAATGGCATCTTAGTCACAAATGATTTCAATCTGAATAAGGTTTGCGAATTGCAAAATGTTTCAGTGTTAAACATCAATGATTTAGCAAATGCTGTCAAACCTGTTGTTCTTCCAGGAGAAGAATTAACGGTACAGGTGATTAAGGATGGAAAGGAATATCATCAGGGCGTTGCTTACTTGGATGACGGGACCATGATCGTTGTCGAAGAAGGAAGAGAATATATTGGAAAACGAATTGAGGTTCTCGTCACAAGTGTTCTCCAAACATCGGCTGGAAGAATGATATTTGCTAAACCAAAGCTATTAGAAAAAGCATTATAGAGTGAGGTTTTCATATGACTTACCAAGTCATTCTCCCGGCAGCGGGCCAGGGAAAAAGAATGGGAGCAGGGAAAAATAAGCTTCTATTAGAGCTTAATCATGTACCTGTATTAATCCATACATTAAAAGTGTTTGAACAGGATAATGCCTGCAGCAAAATTATTGTAGCGATTCATCCACAAGATGAAGGGGAATTTAAAGCCTTATTTACCAAGTATAATATTGCCAAAGCAATTCATTTAGTGCATGGGGGTAAGGAACGACAGGATAGCATTTTTAATGCGCTGAAAACAGTGGAAACAGACGGGGTTATTCTTGTTCATGATGCGGCACGTCCGTTTGTCAGTAATGAACATATCTACCGTTTGACAAAAGTGGCTATGGATACAGGGGCGGCCATTTTGGGAGTACCGGCAAAGGACACCATCAAAAAGGTACAAGATGGTTTGGTGGTGGAAACTGTCGAACGTTCAAGCTTGTGGGCGGTCCAAACCCCACAAGCTTTTCGCATTTCTCTTCTGAAGAAGGCCTATGAGAAAGCAGAAAGGGATTCTTTCCTAGGAACAGATGATGCCAGTCTAGTGGAGAGGGTCGGCCATCCTATTGCGATGGTTGAAGGCGACTACGATAATATCAAATTAACAACGCCAGAAGATATTTATTTTGCGGAAGCGATACTAGAAAAGCGGAAGCGCCTTGACTAGGCGTTGCAGCTAGACAATAGGAAAAAAAGGAGTTTTTAGGATGTTTCGAATTGGTCAAGGATTTGATGTGCATCAACTAACGGAAGGGCGACCGTTGATTATCGGTGGAATCAACATACCATATGAAAAAGGGCTGCTAGGTCATTCAGATGCAGATGTTTTATTACATACGGTTTCTGATGCTTGCCTTGGTGCAATTGGAGAAGGGGATATTGGCAAACATTTTCCTGATACCGATCCCAATTTTAAAGATGCAGACTCTGCAAAGTTAATGGAGCATGTGTGGGAATTGGTGAAAAATAAGGGGTACGAGCTGGTAAACGCGGATTGTACAATCATAGCTCAGAAGCCGAAAATGGCACCCTATATTGAGCAAATGCGCGTGAGAATTGCCGAATTACTAGAGGCGGAACCTGAGCAAATCAATGTGAAGGCAACGACCACCGAGAAATTGGGCTTCACTGGCAGAGGGGAAGGAATCGCCTCTCAAGCGGTTGTTTTATTAAGAAAGGTTCATGAATAGTCTTTCTTGAAATCATAGACAATGATAAAATAATCAGTTGAAACATATAAATTCTTGGGAAAGCTGTCTAGCTTCAGCGCCTAGGCACTTACGCTTTTCTAAATGGAGGCATTGAGATGTCAAATGAAGTTCGTGTAAGGTATGCTCCAAGTCCAACAGGGCATTTACATATTGGAAACGCTCGTACGGCATTATTTAATTACTTATTCGCACGTAATCAGGGCGGGAAGTTTATCATTCGTATTGAAGATACCGATAAAAAGCGGAATATTGCCGGCGGAGAAGAAAGCCAGTTGAAATACTTAAAATGGCTTGGCATGGATTGGGATGAGGGGGTTGACGTCGGCGGCGAATACGGACCATATCGTCAATCCGAGCGAAATGATATATATGAAATTTACTATAACCAATTATTAGCGGAAGGTCATGCTTATAAGTGTTACTGTACCGAAGCTGAAATTGAGGCAGAGCGGGAAGCCCAGGCTGAAAGGGGAGAAACGCCGCATTATTCGGGTAAATGCCGTCATTTAACCGATGAACAACGCCGTGAATTAGAAAGCGAAGGCCGTCAGCCAAGCATTCGGATTATCGTACCTGAAGGGAAAACCTATACCTTTGATGATATGGTAAAGGGGAGCGTGTCCTTTGAATCTGAAGGGATGGGCGACTGGGTCATCATTAAAAAGGATGGCACCCCAACCTATAATTTTGCGGTTACAATTGATGATTATTTAATGAAAATCTCTCACGTGCTCCGTGGCGATGATCATATTTCTAACACACCTAAACAACTCATGGTCTATGAAGCATTAGGCTGGGAGCCGCCGATTTTTGGCCATATGACATTGATTGTCAATGAAAGCCGTAAAAAGTTAAGTAAGCGCGATGAATCAATCATTCAGTTTATTGAACAATATGAAGAGTTAGGGTATCTCCCAGAAGCGTTATTTAACTTTATTACGCTCCTCGGCTGGTCGCCTTCAGGTGAAGAAGAAATCTACTCTAAGAATGAGTTTATTGAGATATTTGATGCGAATCGCTTATCTAAATCCCCTGCCTTATTTGATAAGCAGAAACTGCTATGGATGAATAACCAATACATGAAGAAAATTGAGATTGATCGTGTAGTTGAACTGGCTTTACCTCACTTAGTGAAAGCCGGCCGTTTAAGTGAAAGTCAAACGGATGAGCAGTATCAATGGGTCCAAGGGTTAATCGAACTTCTGCAGGAAAAAATGAGCTTTGGTGCTGAAATCGTGGAATTATCCGAGATGTTCTTTAAAGAGGAAGTGGACTACGAAGAAGAGGCGAAGGAGATTCTAGCAGGTGAGACGGTTCCGGAAGTGTTAAAGGCATTTTCACATGAACTGGATCAGTTAGAGCACTTCCGGGCTGACGGGATAAAGGGTGCAATGAAAGCAGTTCAAAAGTCGACTGGCCAAAAGGGGAAAAACCTATTTATGCCAATTCGTGCTGCAGTAACTGGCCAAACACACGGGCCAGACCTGCCACAGGCCATTGAACTTTTAGGAAAAAATAAGGTTCAAACAAGAATTAATAAAATTATTAGTTAACATCGACAATAAAATGTAATATAGTAGAGTAAACAATTATATAGTTCTGAAAGTGTAGAAGAGGATAAGTAAAAAAAGGATGCTTCAAAGAGAAAACCATCACCGGCTGAAAGTGGTTTAGGCCTCTCGTTTTTTGAAATGCACCTCTGAGCCCTGTTTCGAAAAGAGTCAACTCTAAGTAGAGATGGGCGGAACCGATCCGTTAACAGGTAGAGTGAGACCAAGTTTTGAGCTATTGTTACCATCCTAGCTTTCCGGTCTAATCAGAGTGGAACCGCGCGTTAAGCGCCTCTGTCGTCATGACAGAGGCGTTTTTTATTTACTTTGAAGTTTAATAAAGATTAAAGTTCTGAACCTAGACAACTGTCTAGCTTCAGCACCCAGCGGCTAGTGTACTTCGCCCTTTTCCCGTCGATAAGTCAACATCGGATCGCTTACGCTCTCCGTGTTTCCTTTATCTCAGTCAAAGTGCTCCAGTCCATACGCCGCTAAACGGGTGCTTACGCTTTAAAAATAGGGGGAAAATGGTAATGTTTAAGAAGTTGAGGGAGGATGTAGAGGTTATTTTCGAGCAAGATCCTGCGGCAAGGAGCCATTTGGAAGTCATCTTAACCTATTCAGGCTTGCATGCCATTTGGTCACACCGTCTTGCACATGCACTTTTTAATCGGAAATTATTTTTTCTAGCCAGGGTTATTTCGCAGGTAAGCCGATTTTTTACCGGTATTGAGATTCATCCTGGGGCAAAAATAGGCAGAAGATTTTTTATTGACCATGGTATGGGCGTGGTTATTGGGGAAACCTGTGAAATTGGGGATAATGTAACTATATATCAAGGGGTCACACTTGGTGGAACAGGGAAAGAGAAAGGGAAACGGCATCCAACCATTAAGGATAATGTTCTGATTTCTACAGGGGCTAAGGTACTCGGATCGATCACGGTTGGAGAAAATTCCAAAATTGGCGGCGGCTCGGTTGTATTGAAAGAGGTTCCTCCTAACTCAACGGTAGTGGGAATTCCAGGCAGGGTAGTCATGCAAGATGGAAGAAAAATTACAAAAGACTTAAACCATTGTGATTTGCCAGACCCTGTTGCCGACCGCTTAAGAGAAATGCAAAACGACTTGGATAAGTTAATGTATGAACTCGAAGAATTAAAAGGAGAAAGGATAGAAGTCAATGGCCATTCAACTTTATAATACACTTACACGTAAAAAGGAAACTTTCGTACCGCTCGAAGAGGGCAAGGTCAAAATGTATGTTTGCGGTCCGACTGTCTATAATTATATTCATATTGGTAATGCTCGTCCGGCCATCGTTTTTGATACAGTTCGACGCTATTTAGAATACCGCGGATACGATGTTAAATATGTTTCTAATTTTACTGATGTTGATGATAAATTAATCCGAGCTGCCAATCAATTAGGAGAAGACGTACCAGCTATTGCTGACCGTTTTATCAATGCCTATTTTGAAGATGTGTCTGCACTAGGCTGCCAAAAAGCGGATGTTCATCCACGGGTAATGGAGAACATGGACATTATTATTGAATTTATTAGTGAATTAATTGATAAAGGTTTTGCTTATGAATCGGCTGGAGATGTGTATTTTCGGACAAGAAAATTTGATGGCTATGGTAAACTTTCGCATCAATCGATTGATGATCTCCAGGTAGGCGCAAGAATTGAAGTTGGCGATAGGAAACAAGATGACTTAGATTTTGCCCTTTGGAAAGCGGCGAAGGAAGGGGAAATCTTCTGGGAGAGCCCATGGGGACTTGGACGTCCAGGCTGGCATATTGAGTGCTCGGCAATGGCGAAAAAGTATCTGGGTGAAACGATTGATATTCATGCGGGTGGACAGGATTTAACTTTCCCGCACCATGAAAATGAAATTGCCCAGTCAGAAGCACTATCAGGAAAACTATTTTCCCGCTACTGGATGCACAACGGCTATATCAATATTGACAATGAAAAAATGTCGAAGTCGCTAGGAAACTTTGTATTAGTTCACGACATTATCAAGAAACACAATCCACAAGTGTTACGCTTTTTCATGCTATCGGTTCATTATCGCAATCCGATCAATTACAGTGAGGAATTACTGGAAAGTACAAAAGCTGCATTTGAGCGCTTGATCACCTCCTATCAAAATTTAAAGCATCGTAAAGAAGCAAGCACAGATTTAACCGATAATAATCAGGAATGGCTTGATAAAATTGCAAGCTCCCAGGAACAGTTTATTGAGGCGATGGATGATGATTTTAACACAGCGAAGGCCATTTCTGTCTTATTTGACCTCTCAAAACTGGCGAATTATTATCTGTTAGAAAAAAATACAGCTGTAGCGGTAATCGATGCTTTTACCAAACAGTTTGAAGACTTATTCCATGTCTTAGGGCTGACGATTGAAACAGAAGAAATGCTGGATGAAGAAATTGATGCACTAATTGAAAAGCGAATCCAGGCTCGAAAGGACCGCAATTTCCAATTGTCTGACCAAATCCGAGATCAGCTGAAGGAAATGAATATTATTTTAGAAGATACCCCGCAAGGTACAAGGTGGAAAAGAGGTTAATTCATGCTTGAATATGAAAATACCGTCGATGCCAAACAATTGAATAGTCTAGCCCTTGCCTATATGGGTGACGCCATTTATGAAACGTATGTAAGGCGCCACCTCCTCTATAGCGGGAAGGTAAGACCCAATCATTTACACCGGACGGGAACAACTTACGTTTCAGCAAAAGCACAGTGCAAAGTACTTTTTCAAATGATGGATGATCATCTTCTCGACGAGGAAGAGTTAGCGGTGATTATGCGCGGTCGAAATGCGAAGTCAGGCTCTGTTCCTAAAAATACAGATGTCCAAACCTACCATTACAGTACAGCGTTCGAAGCGTTGATGGGTTATTTATATTTATCGGGTAAAATAGAGCGGATGGAAGAATTGATTAATCTGGCATTTAAATATGTGGATGAAAGAAAGGAGGAACGCTAGGATGGAACAAGAATATATTGTTGGCAAAAATCCAGTTATTGAAGCGCTGAAATCAGAAAGGGATATTAATAAGATCTTAATTGCTGAAGGATCACAGCGCGGCCAAATGCAGCAAATTACGCAGTTAGCAAAGGAAGCACATGTAATTGTTCAATTTGTGCCAAAGAAAAAAATTGATCAAATATCCGGTGAAAATCATCAAGGAGTTCTAGCCTATGTCGCAGCTTACCAATATGCGGAAATCGATGATTTGTTTGCAGCTGCTGAGAAGAAAAATGAACCACCTTTCTTTTTATTGCTTGATGAGATTGAAGATCCTCATAATCTCGGTTCAATCATGAGAACGGCGGATTCTGTGGGGGCACACGGCATCATTATTCCGAAACGGCGGGCTGTGGGCTTAACCGCGACAGTGGCTAAAGCCTCAACAGGTGCCATTGAGTATATTCCAGTCGCGCGTGTGACAAATATGTCGAGAACAATCGATGAATTAAAGGAACGGGGCATTTGGATTGCTGGAACAGATGCCAAAGGAAAAGATGACTACCGCAGGTTAGATGGGACCTTGCCGCTTGGCTTAGTCATTGGCAGTGAAGGAAAAGGAATGGGTAGACTAATCCGCGATAAGTGTGATTTTCTTATTCACCTGCCAATGGTCGGAAAAGTTACTTCGTTAAATGCTTCTGTTGCGGCATCTTTACTCATGTATGAGGTATATCGAAAACGACACCCGCTTGAGGGGTAACATATGGATATCCTGCTTGTCGACGGATATAACATTATTGGGGCCTGGCCGGAACTTAGGACATTAAAAGATCGAGATCTGCCAGCAGCAAGAGATCGTCTTGTAGAAAGAATGGCGGAGTATCAAGCCTATTCCGGATATCGTGTGATTGTTGTCTTTGATGCCTACTATGTGCAAGGAACAGAGAAAAAATATAAAAACCATCAAGTAGAAGTCATTTTTACGAAAGAAAATGAAACAGCAGATGAGCGGATAGAAAAATTGGCCATTAGCCTAAGTAATCGGAGAACGCAAATACATGTCGCCACCTCCGATTATACGGAGCAATGGGCGATCTTTGGACAAGGAGCATTAAGAAAATCCGCTCGGGAGCTGCTCATTGAAATGTCCTCCATTGAAAGGGGCATCGAACAGAAAGTAAAAAAGATTCAAGAAAAAAAGCCTGTCTCGAAAATCAATATGAGTGATGAAATGGCAGAAATTTTCGAAAAGTGGCGCAGGGGTCAAAAGTGAGCGTGGACACTAGAAAAATTGTCATGTATACTATTACTAACTATGCTTGTTCGGTGGAGGGGATCTACTTTGAGTACGGACTTCGGAACAAAGGTCAACCAGCAGTTTCTCGTAATGGAAGATGAAGAAATTGTTTATTTGGTACACCACGGTGACAGTGAAGCATTGGATTATTTAATCCACAAGTATCGTAATTTTGTGCGTGCAAAAGCAAGGTCCTATTTTTTAATTGGTGCTGATAAAGAAGATATTGTCCAAGAAGGGATGATTGGACTGTACAAAGCCATTCGTGACTTCAGAGAGGACAAGCTGACATCCTTTAAGGCATTTGCCGAGCTATGCATTACTCGGCAAATTATAACAGCCATTAAAACCGCAACACGGCAAAAGCATATTCCGTTAAATTCTTATGTTTCTTTGGACAAGCCGATTTATGATGAAGAGTCCGATCGAACATTAATGGATGTTTTGTCAGGGGCAAAGGTACTTGACCCTGAAGAGCTAATCATTAATCAAGAAGAATTTGACCATATTGAATTTAAAATGACTGAATTATTAAGTGACTTAGAAAGAAAGGTATTGGCCCTCTACTTAGATGGTCAATCCTATCAAGAAATTTCAGAAGAACTCAATCGTCATGTGAAATCCATTGATAATGCTCTGCAGCGAGTGAAAAGAAAATTGGAACGATATCTCGAACTTCGTGAGTTTTCGCTGTAATAACCTACCTTTATGGCATAAATTTGAACCGTTTTCAAGGGATATTGACAATAATTAGGGTACATGGTACATTTTTAAGGATATAATAGAAAATTGGGTAAAGGTGTCGAAAATGAGTAAAAAAGTTATCCTTGCATGTGCAGTCTGCGGTTCTCGAAACTATTCGACCATCAGCAAGCAGGCACAAACAGAGCGATTAGAATTAAAAAAATTCTGCAAAACGTGCACCACCCATACCATTCATAGAGAAACAAAATAGTCATCCTATATTCTTATAGTTATTTTATTTTGGGGGTTACTTAACATGCAGCGCATAACAAAGTTCTTCAGTGATGTATTCCGTGAGATGAGGAAAGTTAGCTGGCCAAAACGAGGAGAACTAACACGCTCGACGATTACTGTATTAACGACTGTTGTCTTTTTTGCAGCGTTCTTTGCGGTTCTTGATTTAGGAATTTCAAAATTGATTCGTTTAATTCTTGAATAATAAATCATCTTTCATGGTATAATGGTGAATAATAAAGGAATTTTTATCTAAAAGCCCGTATAACGGGTTTTTTATTTGTTTAAAAAATACTATTTTAAAGCTCATTATTAATTTTGCGACTTTGTTGATTGGAGTGGAAGGCGCGAGACTCCTGCGGGAGTACGGGGCAGGGGAGACCCCACAGGCGCTAAAGCGCCGAGGAGGCTCCCCGGAACGCCCGCGGAAAGCGAAGTGCCTGAAGCGGAAATCAACAAGCCATATTAAAAGAGCCTAAAAGTGGTCTATGACTAATAAATAGGGAGGGACGGACGTTCTAGTCCTCTTAAATGGAAAAAAATTGGTATGTGTTACATACTTACTCGGGTTATGAAAATAAAGTAAAAGCAAATTTAGAAAAACGGGTCGAATCAATGGGGATGCAAGATAAGATATTTCGAGTAGTTGTCCCTGAAGAAGAAGAAACCGAACTAAAAAACGGCAAGAAAAAAGTAGTAAAGCGCAAAGTGTTCCCTGGTTATGTACTAGTGGAAATCGTGATGACAGATGATTCATGGTATGTGGTGCGTAATACACCTGGAGTAACAGGTTTTGTTGGCTCATCAGGATCAGGTTCTAAACCGACTCCATTACTTCCAGAAGAAGTTGTCGTTATATTAAAACGAATGGGTGTTACCGAAACTCGTGTTGATGCTGATTATGAAATTGGCGAAACGGTTCGCGTCAAAGAAGGTCCATTTGCTAACTTTACAGGATCAGTAGAAGAGATGGATAAAGACAAGGCGAAACTGAAAGTTCTTGTTAATATGTTCGGCCGTGATACCCCTGTAGAACTTGATTTTACCCAGATTGAAAAACTTTAATATAAAAAAACTTGAAATCATTTTGAAAAAGTGGTAATATTTCATAGGTCAGTATGTCTCTATATGAGACAAGACTTATGTCAAGTTCTTTATGATCAATAGATAAAGACAGATGCCTGAGTGGGAGGGTTCCTAAAAAACCCTATTACCACATCACGGACTTTAAGGAGGTGTGTCTCGTGGCTAAAAAAGTAATTAAAGTCGTTAAATTACAAATTCCTGCTGGGAAAGCAAACCCTGCGCCACCAGTTGGTCCTGCACTAGGTCAAGCCGGTGTTAACATCATGGGATTCTGTAAAGAATTTAACGCTCGTACAGCAGATCAAGCTGGTTTGATCATCCCTGTTGAAATTACGGTATTTGAAGACCGTTCATTTACATTTATTACGAAAACTCCTCCTGCTGCCGTTCTTTTGAAAGTAGCAGCTGGAATTCAGTCAGGTTCTGGTGAACCTAACCGTAATAAAGTAGCAACAGTTAAGCGTAATACAGTACGCGAGATTGCGGAACAGAAAATGCCTGACCTAAACGCAGCTAGCGTTGAAGCAGCAATGCGTATGGTTGAAGGTACTGCTCGCAGCATGGGTATCGTCATCGAAGACTAATCCATGTAACTGATTGTTTTTTGTAAAATGAAGGGGTTGCGACGTTATAAACACTCGCAACCTTTTTCGTGGGCTAGCTGCGGTGCCTGTTCAAGGCGCCTCCGCTTTTGCCGTGGGAGAATTATTCGCTAAAACCACAATTCTAGGAGGAAATTAAAATGGCTAAAAAAGGTAAGAAGTATTTAGAAGCTTCAAAGCTTGTAGATCGCCTAAAAGCATATTCAATTGCTGAAGCAATTGATCTTACAAAACAAACAAACTTCGCTAAATTTGATGCAACTGTTGAAGCGGCATTCCGTTTAGGCGTTGACCCTAAGAAAGCTGACCAACAAATCCGTGGTGCAGTAGTGCTTCCAAACGGAACTGGTAAAACGCAACGCGTTCTAGTTTTCGCTAAAGGGGAAAAAGTAAAAGAAGCAGAAGCAGCTGGCGCTGATTATGTGGGCGATGCTGAGTACATCAACAAAATCCAACAAGGTTGGTTTGAATTTGATGTAATCGTAGCAACTCCTGACATGATGGGTGAAGTTGGTAAATTAGGTCGTGTATTAGGACCTAAAGGCTTAATGCCAAACCCTAAAACTGGTACAGTTACATTTGATGTAACTCGTGCTATCAATGAAATTAAAGCAGGTAAAGTTGAATACCGCGTTGACAAGTCTGGTAACATTCACGTGCCAATCGGTAAAGCTTCTTTCGAAAACGAAAAGCTTGTTGAAAACTTTAACACTGTATTTGAAACTTTGCTAAAAGTGAAGCCTTCTGCTGCGAAAGGTACTTACATGAAGAACGTAACTGTTGCTTCTACAATGGGACCTGGCGTTAAAGTTGATCCTTCATCAGTAGCTGTTAAATAAATTTTACCAATTGACAATATAAAATAGATTTTATATAATCTATTTTGTTGTTTAAAATAATAACATTTGTACTGTAGACAGCAGGTGTGCCAAGTGCACTTAATTTCCTGCCGAGGTAATGCGATATAAATAACTGAGAGATCGGTTGTTATCCTGCCTCCATGTCACCGTTCGATATGGAGGCGTTTATTTGCCTGGTATAAATGTAGAAATTCTACAGGAGGTGTAAAGATGAGCAGTGCAATCGAATTAAAGCAACAAATCGTTAGCGAAATTTCTGATAAATTAAAGAGCAGCGTATCAACCGTTGTTGTTGATTACCGTGGTCTTTCTGTTTCAGAAGTAACTGAACTTCGTAAACAACTTCGTGAAGCTGGTGTGGAATTCAAAGTTTACAAAAACTCTATGACACGCCGTGCGGCTGAAGCAGCTGGTCTTGCTGATTTAAACGCTGCATTAACAGGTCCAAACGCAATTGCGTTCAGTACTGAAGATGTAGTAGCACCAGCTAAAATCTTGAACGACTTTGCGAAAAAGCATGAAGCACTTGAACTTAAAGCAGGTGTAATTGAAGGGAACGTTGCAACAGCTGAAGAAATTAAAGCTCTTGCTGACCTACCATCACGCGAAGGTTTACTATCTATGTTACTCAGCGTACTACAAGCTCCAATCCGCAACCTTGCTCTTGTTACAAAAGCAGTTGCAGAACAAAAAGAAGAACAAGGCGCGTAAGTTAGCAGTCTAGCTAAGCTGGACACTCTAAAGCGCTAAACTAATAAATTCGAACGAAAACTAAGGAGGAAATTAATCATGACTAAAGAACAAATCATTGAAGCAGTTAAAACTATGACTGTTTTAGAACTTAACGATCTAGTAAAAGCAATCGAAGAAGAATTCGGCGTAACTGCTGCTGCTCCAGTAGCAATGGCTGGCGGAGCTGGTGCTGCTGCTGTTGAAGAAAAAACTGAATTTGATGTAATCCTAGCTGGCGCTGGCGATCAAAAAATCAAAGTTATCAAAGTTGTACGTGAAATCACTGGTCTTGGTCTTAAAGAAGCAAAAGACCTTGTTGACAACACTCCAAAGCCAGTTAAAGAAGGCGTTTCTAAAGATGAAGCTGAAGCAATCAAAGCTAAGCTTGATGAAGTTGGAGCAAACGTTGAAGTTAAGTAATAATCTCAAAAACGAGCTCGCTGTATAAGCGGGCTTTTTTTGGCTTAATAGAATTTAGATTTTTAGTTTCTTTTCCTCGTCTATCTTCAATTATTAATCTTCCTCGGAGGTGAGTCAGTTGTCTGAACACTACTATTCTCGAACACAAAAGGTCGAAAGTGACCCGAAATTTTGGGACTACACTTTAAAAAATAACTCTTTTCGTTTTAAAACGGACAACGGTGTGTTTTCAAAAAGAGAAGTAGATTTCGGCTCACGTTTATTAATTGAGTCTTTTGAAATGCCAAATGCAGACGGATTCCTCCTGGATGTTGGCTGCGGCTATGGGCCAATAGGTCTGTCGCTTGCAAAATATTATCATGAACGTATGATTCATATGGTTGATGTTAATGAGCGGGCAATTGAATTGGCAAAGGAAAATGCAGAATTAAATCGGATCCAGAATGTTAAAATCTATGAGAGTGACCGGTTGTTGAATGTGAAGGAAAATACATTTGCAGCAATTTTAACAAATCCGCCGATTAGAGCAGGAAAGAAAACAGTTCATGACATTTTTGAACAAAGCTTTGATCATCTCGTGTCACAGGGGGAGCTCTGGGTTGTCATTCAAAAGAAACAAGGTGCACCATCCGCGATAGAAAAATTAAATAATTTATTTAACCACGTCGAAACTATTGACAAATCCAAAGGTTATTTTGTCATAAGGGCACAAAAAAGTTGACTTGAAAATGTCACTATGATAGCATTATAAAATGCCATCATAATAATTTCCGAATTATTCCTATAAATACTTGATTATCTTGTATAAAAAAGGGATATTAAGGAAATGATGACAAAATAATAGTCTAAATGTGAAAATGTGGTTTTTAACTAAAAACCCTTTTTCTTTTTGTTTACTGGAAGAGAAGTCATTTTCTATTCCATAAACGTTAATAGATTTTAATAATAACGCTTGATTTGAGGGGTGAATCAGTTGACAGGTCAACTAGTTCAGTATGGACGACACCGCCAACGAAGAAGTTACGCACGAATCAGTGAAGTTTTAGAATTACCAAATCTTATTGAAATCCAAACCTCTTCTTATCAATGGTTTCTTGATGAGGGTTTGCGTGAAATGTTCCAGGATATTTCACCAATCGAGGACTTTACTGGTAACCTATCACTAGAATTTATTGATTACAGTCTTGGCGATCCAAAGTATTCAGTAGAGGAATCAAAAGAACGGGACGTTACATATTCTGCTCCATTGCGTGTAAAAGTACGTCTTGTGAACAAAGAAACAGGTGAAGTAAAAGATCAAGATGTATTTATGGGTGATTTTCCACTTATGACTGAGACTGGTACGTTTGTCATTAACGGGGCAGAACGTGTTATTGTTTCACAATTAGTGCGCTCTCCGAGTGTTTACTATAGTGGGAAGTTCGATAAAAATGGAAAGCGGGGCTTTTCTGCTACTGTCATTCCGAACCGCGGCGCTTGGCTCGAATATGAAACAGATGCTAAAGATGTCGTTTATGTGAGAATAGATCGTACTCGGAAACTGCCCGTTACGGTTCTTTTGCGTGCACTTGGTTTCGGCTCTGATCAAGAAATCATTGAATTGATTGGGGATAACGAATACATCCGCAATACACTTGAGAAAGACAATACGGAAGGTGTCGAAAAGGCCCTTTTAGAAATTTATGAGCGTCTTCGTCCAGGTGAACCACCTACCGTTGAAAATGCAAAGAGCTTATTAGTGTCACGTTTCTTTGACCCTAAGCGCTATGACCTTGCTAATGTAGGCCGTTATAAAATTAATAAAAAGCTTCATATCAAAAATCGTTTATTCAACCAACGCTTAGCAGAGTCCCTAGCGGATCCTGAAACTGGTGAAATTATTGCCGAGAAAGGATTAGTTCTAGATAGAAGAAATCTGGATAGAATTCTCCCTGCTCTTGAAAAGAATATTAATTTCAAAGGCTTTAATCCATATGGCGGTGTTGTAGAGGACGAGATTACACTTCAGGACATTAAGATTTATGCTCCTGGTGATGATAATGAAAAGGTAATTAATGTCTTAGGTAATGCCTATGTGGAAGAACCAATTAAAAATATTACACCAGCTGATATCATTGCATCGATTAGCTACTTCTTTAATCTATTGCACGGTGTCGGTGACACGGATGATATCGATCACTTAGGTAACAGACGTCTTCGTTCTGTGGGAGAATTGCTTCAGAATCAATTCCGGATTGGGTTATCCCGTATGGAGCGTGTGGTTCGTGAAAGAATGTCCATTCAAGACACAGCGACAATTACTCCACAGCAACTGATTAACATTCGTCCAGTCATTGCGTCTATTAAAGAATTCTTTGGCAGCTCGCAATTATCACAGTTCATGGACCAAACCAACCCGCTTGCTGAATTAACGCATAAGCGTCGTCTCTCTGCATTAGGACCTGGTGGTTTAACACGTGAACGTGCTGGGATGGAAGTTCGTGACGTTCACTACTCCCACTATGGCCGGATGTGTCCGATTGAAACACCTGAGGGTCCAAACATTGGTTTGATTAACTCGCTTTCTTCATATGCGAAAGTTAACCGATTTGGATTTATCGAAACACCATACCGCAGGGTTGACCCTGATACTGGTAAGGTAACTGCTCGGATCGATTACTTAACAGCTGACGAAGAAGATAACTATGTAGTAGCCCAAGCGAACTCTCGCTTAGATGAAGACGGATCTTTCTTGGATGAGGAAGTTGTTGCTCGTTTCCGTGGTGAAAATACGGTTGTAAAACGTGAACGTATTGACTATATGGATGTTTCGCCAAAGCAAGTCGTGTCTGCGGCAACAGCATGTATTCCGTTCCTTGAAAATGATGACTCCAACCGTGCCCTAATGGGTGCGAACATGCAGCGTCAAGCCGTACCGCTCATGCAGCCAGAAGCCCCTCGTGTTGGAACAGGTATGGAATATGTATCTGGTAAAGACTCGGGTGCAGCGGTGATCTGTAAGCACGAAGGTATTGTTGAACACGTGGAAGCACGTGAGGTATGGGTGCGTCGTATTAATGTGGTTGACGGTCAAGAGGTAAAAGGAAATCTTGATAAATACCGCATGTTAAAATTCATCCGTTCTAACCAAGGAACATGTTATAACCAACGTCCGATAGTTGCAGTGGGTAACCGTGTAACTAAAGGTGAAATTCTTGCTGATGGTCCATCCATGGAATTAGGAGAATTAGCCCTAGGCCGTAACGTCCTTGTTGCCTTTATGACATGGGATGGTTATAACTATGAAGATGCGATTATTATGAATCAACGTCTTGTAAAAGACGATGTATACACTTCAATTCATATTGAGGAATATGAGTCAGAATCCCGTGATACTAAACTAGGGCCTGAAGAAATTACCCGTGATATTCCGAACGTCGGGGAAGATGCACTTCGTAATTTGGATGAGCGCGGTATCATTCGTACTGGTGCTGAAGTGAAAGATGGTGACTTGTTAGTTGGTAAAGTAACACCAAAAGGAGTTACAGAATTAACAGCAGAAGAACGTCTTTTACATGCAATTTTCGGTGAAAAAGCTCGTGAAGTTCGTGATACTTCTCTACGTGTGCCACATGGCGGCGGCGGGATTGTCCTTGATGTTAAAGTCTTTAATCGTGAAGATGGTGATGAACTGCCACCAGGCGTGAATCAACTTGTCCGTGTCTACATCGTTCAGAAACGTAAGATTTCTGAAGGTGATAAAATGGCGGGACGTCACGGTAACAAAGGGGTTATCTCAAGA
Source organism: Neobacillus sp. KR4-4 (assembly GCF_042136325.1). Taxonomy (NCBI): domain Bacteria; kingdom Bacillati; phylum Bacillota; class Bacilli; order Caryophanales; family Bacillaceae; genus Neobacillus; species Neobacillus sp. KR4-4. Next base: position 48,173 of record NZ_JBHHJU010000029.1, on the reverse strand, counting down.
ATTTTACCGGAAGAAGATATGCCGTTTTTACCAGACGGAACACCAGTGGATATCATGTTAAATCCACTAGGGGTACCATCACGGATGAACATTGGACAGGTGCTTGAACTCCATCTTGGAATGGCAGCCCGTTACCTAGGTATTCATGTTGCATCTCCAGTATTTGACGGAGCGCGTGAAGAAGATGTTTGGGGAACAATTGAAGAAGCAGGTATGGCTCGTGATGCAAAAACGGTCCTTTATGATGGCCGTTCTGGGGAACCATTTGATAACCGTGTCTCTGTAGGTGTCATGTATATGATTAAACTTGCACACATGGTTGATGATAAACTCCACGCCCGTTCAACTGGACCATACTCATTAGTTACGCAGCAGCCATTGGGTGGTAAAGCTCAATTTGGTGGTCAGCGTTTTGGTGAGATGGAGGTTTGGGCACTTGAAGCATACGGTGCAGCATACACACTTCAAGAGATCCTTACGGTTAAATCCGATGACGTGGTTGGTCGTGTAAAAACGTACGAAGCGATTGTCAAAGGTGAAAATGTTCCGGAACCAGGTGTTCCAGAATCATTCAAAGTATTAATTAAAGAACTTCAGAGTCTAGGAATGGATGTAAAAATTCTTTCAGGAGACGAAGAAGAAATTGAAATGCGCGATACGGAAGATGACGATGACTTACAACAAGTCGATACGTTAAACATTGTTCCTGAACAAGCATTTGAATCAGAAAAAGTCGGTTCAAAAGAGTAACTATATATGAGTAGGAGCGCACTATGCGCTCCCACTTTTGTACGTCATAAGGGTAAAACCTGGATATCAAAAGGGAGGTAGGCCCCTTGCTGGATGTTAATAATTTTGAGTTTATGAAGATTGGTCTTGCTTCACCGGATAAGATCCGTTCATGGTCCTTCGGAGAAGTTAAAAAACCAGAAACGATTAACTATCGTACATTAAAGCCTGAAAAAGACGGCTTATTCTGCGAACGTATTTTTGGTCCAACAAAGGATTGGGAATGTCATTGTGGAAAGTATAAGCGTGTCCGTTATAAAGGTGTCGTTTGTGATCGCTGTGGTGTGGAAGTCACACGAGCAAAGGTTCGTCGTGAACGTATGGGGCATATTGAGCTTGCTGCGCCAGTTTCACATATATGGTACTTTAAAGGAATCCCAAGCCGGATGGGTCTTGTATTAGATATGTCTCCAAGAGCTTTGGAGGAGATTATTTACTTTGCTTCCTATGTTGTAACGGAATCAGGAGATACAGCTCTTGATAAGAAGCAGCTATTATCTGAAAAAGAATATCGTGCATATCGTGAAAAGTACGGAAACAAATTCCAAGCTGCCATGGGTGCAGAAGCAATTAAAAAACTTCTTTTCGATATCGATTTAGACAAGGAAGTAGACGGATTAAAAGAGGAATTAAAAAGCGCACAAGGTCAGCGTCGTACACGTGCGATCAAACGCCTTGAAGTGTTAGAAGCATTCCGTGGATCTGGAAATGAGCCATCTTGGATGATTCTTGATGTTCTACCTGTTATCCCTCCAGAACTTCGTCCAATGGTCCAATTGGATGGCGGTAGATTTGCAACATCTGATTTAAATGATTTATATCGCCGTGTTATTAACCGTAATAACCGTTTAAAACGTTTATTAGATTTAGGTGCACCAAGCATTATTGTTCAGAATGAAAAACGTATGCTTCAAGAAGCTGTTGATGCCTTGATTGATAACGGCCGCCGTGGACGTCCTGTTACAGGACCGGGTAACCGTCCGTTGAAATCACTTTCTCATATGTTAAAAGGTAAACAAGGCCGTTTCCGTCAAAACTTGCTTGGTAAGCGTGTTGACTATTCAGGGCGTTCGGTTATCGTTGTAGGGCCAAACTTGAAAATGTTCCAATGTGGACTTCCAAAAGAAATGGCACTAGAACTATTCAAACCTTTCGTTATGAAGGAATTAGTTGAAAAAGGGTTAGCTCATAACATTAAATCTGCAAAACGTAAAATAGAAAGAGTATCTCCAGATGTTTGGGATGTGCTCGAAGATGTCATTAAAGAGCATCCAGTATTATTAAACCGTGCCCCTACACTTCATAGACTTGGGATTCAAGCCTTTGAACCAACTCTAGTTGAAGGCCGGGCCATCCGTCTGCATCCGCTTGTATGTACTGCATACAATGCCGATTTTGATGGTGACCAAATGGCGGTTCACGTACCGTTATCATCAGAAGCCCAAGCAGAAGCAAGACTATTAATGCTTGCAGCACAAAATATCTTGAACCCTAAAGATGGTAAGCCAGTAGTTACTCCTTCCCAGGACATGGTTTTAGGAAACTATTACTTGACTCTTGAAAGAGAAGGCGCAGTCGGCGAGGGTATGGTTTTTAAAGATACAAGTGAAGCGATTCTCGCTTATCAAAATGGCTATGTTCATTTGCATACACGTGTAGGAGTACATGCGGGTTCATTAGGAAATGAAACTTTCACAGAAGAACAAAATAATAAGCTATTAATCACAACTGTCGGTAAGCTTATTTTCAATGAAATTCTGCCGAAATCATTCCCATATATTAATGAACCGACTAGACAGAATCTAGAAGTTGAAACACCTGTAAAATATTTCGTTGAAAAAGGCGAAGATATTAAGGCGAAAATTCAGTCGATGCCATTGATTGATCCATTTAAAAAGAAAATCCTTGGAAATATCATTGCTGAAGTGTTCAAACGTTTCAAGATTACAGAAACGTCTAAAATGCTTGACCGCATGAAGGATTTAGGATTTAGACATTCAACTAAAGCAGGTCTTACTGTTGGTGTTGCTGACATTGTCGTACTTCCTGAGAAGCAGGAAATTCTTCATGAGGCACAGGTTAAAGTAGATAGCGTTATGAAGCAATTCAGACGTGGTCTCATTACCGAAGATGAGCGTTATGACCGCGTAATTGCCATTTGGAGTGCTGCAAAAGATACCATTCAAGGTAAACTAATGCAATCATTGAATAAATCGAATCCAATCTTTATGATGAGTGATTCCGGAGCCCGTGGTAACGCATCGAACTTTACGCAGCTTGCTGGTATGCGTGGTCTGATGGCCAACCCGGCTGGACGGATCATTGAGTTACCAATTAAATCAAGTTTCCGTGAAGGGTTAACGGTATTAGAGTACTTTATCTCGACACACGGTGCCCGTAAAGGTCTTGCTGATACAGCACTTAAGACGGCGGACTCTGGTTACTTAACACGTCGACTTGTTGACGTTGCTCAGGATGTTATTGTTCGTGAAGACGATTGTGGCACAGACCGCGGCTTCACAATAAGCGCCCTTAAAGATGGCACAGAAATCATTGAAGGCTTAGACGAACGTTTAATTGGCCGATATGCACGTAAGGCGATTAAACATCCTGAAACAGGAGAAGTCTTCGTTCCTGAAAATGGTTTAATTACAGAAGATTTAGCTGAAGCAATTGTGAATGCTGGCATTGAAACTGTAAAAATCCGTTCTGCATTTACATGTAATACACGTCATGGTGTTTGTAAAAAATGTTATGGCCGCAACCTGGCAACAGGTCAAGAGGTTGAAGTTGGGGAAGCAGTTGGTATTATTGCTGCCCAATCTATCGGTGAACCAGGTACACAGTTAACAATGCGTACATTCCATACAGGCGGGGTGGCCGGTGACGATATTACACAAGGTTTACCACGTATCCAGGAAATTTTTGAAGCGCGTAACCCTAAAGGGCAAGCGGTTATTTCTGAAATTGATGGGGTTGTCGTTGGTATTAACGAAGGCCGTGACCGCCAGCATGAAATTGTTATTCAGGGTGAAGTTGAATCCAGAACATACAATGCACCATATACTGCCCGCTTAAAAGTGGCTGTAAATGATAAAGTGGCTCGTGGGGAAGAATTAACGGAAGGTTCTATTGATCCGAAAGAATTAATTAGAGTTAAAGACGTTACATCTGTCCAAGAGTACTTATTACGAGAAGTTCAAAAGGTTTATCGTATGCAAGGGGTAGAAATTGGCGATAAGCACGTAGAAGTAATGGTTCGTCAAATGTTGCGTAAAGTACGTGTTGGTGATGCGGGTGAAACAGATGTACTACCGGGTACACTTCTGGATATTCACCAGTTTACTGATGCGAACGAAAAGGCTTTGTTATCAGGAAAAATGCCTGCAACAGGACGTCCAGTCTTACTTGGTATTACAAAAGCGTCGCTTGAAACTGATTCATTCCTTTCTGCTGCATCCTTCCAAGAAACCACAAGGGTTCTTACAGATGCTGCCATTAAAGGCAAACGCGATGAATTACTTGGCTTAAAAGAAAATGTTATCATTGGTAAGCTTGTACCAGCTGGAACAGGAATGCAGCGTTACCGCAAAGCAGAGCCTGTCCTTCGCGATACAACCTCCGAAGAAACAGTTACAATTGATTAATAAAAGTAAGGGATCTGCTAACTAGCAGATTCCTTATTTTAAGAAAATATTAAAAGTCGTGTTGACATCTATTTGTTAAGATGGTACTATATCAAAGGTGCTCCTATTCACCTGATACTTTGGAGGATATGAACGATGTCTTATGAAAAAGTATTACAGGCACAAAAGTTCGTTATAGGAACAAAACAAACAGTAAAGGCACTTAAAGAAGGTAATGTGAAAGAGTTAATTATCGCTAACGACGCTGATCCAAAGTTAACGTCAAAAGTGGTTGATGAAGCTCTTGAAATAAATGTTCCTATCCTTTATGTGGATTCGATGAGAAAACTCGGAAAAGCATGTGGGATTGAAGTTGGTGCTTCAACTGTTGCAATTATCAGCTAAAAGCGTTTTTGTAGATAGAAAGTCTGCAAAAACTTTGTTTTTGCAAAAAAATGAACCACCTGGATGTGTGGGCTTACAAATAATGAAGGGAGGAAACATAAATGCCTACTATTAACCAATTAGTGCGTAAACCTCGTCAATCAAAAGAGGAAAAGTCAAAATCACCAGCACTTAACAAAGGTTATAACAGCTTCAAAAAATCACAAACTAATGTATCTTCACCACAAAAACGCGGTGTATGTACTCGTGTTGGTACAATGACTCCAAAGAAACCAAACTCAGCGTTACGTAAATATGCTCGTGTACGTTTGACAAATGGTATCGAGGTGACAGCATACATTCCTGGTATTGGACACAATCTACAAGAGCACAGCGTTGTTCTTATTCGTGGAGGACGTGTAAAAGACTTACCAGGGGTACGTTATCACATCGTACGTGGAGCGCTTGATACTGCTGGTGTAAACAACCGTATGCAAGGTCGTTCTAAATACGGTACGAAGAGACCAAAAGCAGCTAAAAAATAATTACAACTTAAATAGAAGCTTCGTTGAAAGGAGGAAAAAATATGCCACGTAAAGGTCCTGTAGCAAAGAGAGACGTGTTACCAGATCCACTTTACAATTCAAAATTAGTTACTCGTTTAATCAACAAAATGATGGTTGACGGTAAAAGAGGGAAATCTCAAGAAATTCTTTACTCTGCATTCAATACAATCCGTGAGCGTTCTGGTAAAGAACCAATGGAAGTATTTGAAGCAGCTATGAAAAATATCATGCCTGTACTAGAAGTTAGAGCTCGCCGTGTAGGTGGAGCGAACTACCAAGTACCAGTTGAGGTGCGTCCTGACCGCCGTACAACTCTTGGTCTTCGTTGGTTAGTGAACTATTCACGTAACCGTGGAGAGAAAACAATGGAAGAGCGTTTAGCTAATGAAATCATGGATGCAGCAAACAACACAGGTGCATCTGTTAAAAAGCGTGAAGATACACACAAAATGGCTGAAGCAAACAAAGCGTTTGCTCACTATCGTTGGTAATCTAACCTTCAATATAAAAACTTTCAAACTAGGAAGGAGAAAGACCCAATGGCAAGAGAGTTCTCCTTAGCAAATACTCGTAATATCGGTATCATGGCTCACATTGATGCCGGTAAAACGACTACCACTGAGCGTGTTCTTTATTACACTGGCCGTATCCATAAGATCGGTGAAACACATGAAGGTGCGTCTCAGATGGACTGGATGGAACAAGAACAAGAACGCGGAATCACAATTACTTCCGCAGCAACAACTGCACAATGGCATGGCCATCGTGTAAACATCATTGATACACCAGGACACGTAGACTTCACAGTTGAAGTTGAACGTTCATTACGTGTACTTGATGGTGCAGTAGCAGTACTTGATGCTCAATCTGGTGTTGAGCCTCAAACTGAAACTGTATGGCGCCAAGCAACAACTTATGGTGTACCGCGTGTTGTATTCGTAAACAAGATGGACAAAATTGGAGCTGACTTCTTATATTCTGTAGGAACAATCCATGACCGTCTTCAAGCGAATGCACATCCAATTCAATTACCAATCGGTGCTGAAGATCAGTTTGAAGCAATCATTGACCTAGTGGAAATGAATGCAGTATTTTACGGAAATGACTTAGGAACTGACATTGAAGTTCGTGAGATTCCAGAAGAATACATGGCTCAAGCTGAAGAATACCGTGAAAAGTTAGTAGAAGCAGTTGCTGAGTTAGATGAAGAATTAATGGAAAAATACCTTGGTGGAGAAGAAATCTCTAAAGAAGAGCTTAAAGCAGCAATTCGTAAAGGTACTGTTAATGTAGAATTCTATCCAGTAATCTGTGGATCAGCATTCAAAAACAAAGGTGTTCAGTTAATGCTTGATGCAGTCATTGACTACCTTCCATCTCCATTAGATGTACCTGCAATCAAAGGTCACGCTATTGATGATGAGAATGAAGTTATTGAGCGTCATTCAAGTGATGAAGAGCCGTTTGCTGCTCTTGCATTTAAAGTTATGACTGACCCTTATGTTGGTAAATTAACGTTCTTCCGCGTTTACTCTGGTACTCTAGAGTCTGGATCATATGTCCAAAACTCAACAAAAGGCAAGCGTGAACGTATCGGACGTATCCTGCAAATGCATGCGAACAGCCGTCAAGAAATCTCAAAGGTTTATGCTGGTGACATTGCTGCTGCTGTAGGTTTGAAAGATACAACTACTGGTGATACTTTATGTGACGAGAAAAACCTTGTTATCTTAGAGTCTATGCAATTCCCTGAACCAGTAATTCAACTTTCAGTTGAACCAAAATCAAAAGCAGATCAAGACAAGATGACAACTGCACTACAAAAGCTTCAAGAAGAAGATCCAACTTTCCGTGCACACACTGACCAGGAAACTGGACAGGTTATCATCGCTGGTATGGGTGAACTTCACCTTGATATCATCGTTGACCGTATGCGTCGTGAATTTAAAGTTGAAGCTAATGTAGGTGCGCCTCAGGTTGCGTACCGCGAAACTTTCCGTGCATCTGCACAAGTTGAAGGTAAATTCGCACGTCAATCTGGTGGTCGTGGACAATACGGACACGTTTGGATCGAATTCTCTCCTAACGAAGAAGGTAAAGGATTCGAATTCGAAAACGGTATTGTCGGTGGTGTTGTTCCTCGTGAATACATCGCTCCAGTTCAAGCTGGTCTTGAAGATGCATTACAACGCGGTGTTCTTGCTGGATATCCACTAGTTGATATTAAAGCAAGACTATTTGATGGTTCATACCATGATGTTGACTCCTCTGAAATGGCGTTTAAAATTGCCGCATCTATGGCACTTAAAAATGCTGCTTCTAAGTGTAGTCCTGTTATCCTTGAACCGATGATGAGAGTAGAAGTAGTTATCCCAGAAGAATATCTTGGTGATATCATGGGACAAATCACTGCTCGCCGTGGACGTGTTGAAGGTATGGAAGCACGTGGTAATGCACAAGTAGTTCGTTCAATGGTTCCACTTTCAGAAATGTTTGGTTACGCGACTGCACTTCGTTCAAGTACACAAGGACGTGGAGTATTCTCCATGCACTTCGACCACTATGAGGAAGTACCAAAATCAGTTTCTGAAGAAATCATCAAAAAAAATAAAGGTGAATAATTGATTTTCATCCTTTGTTAAAGTATAACTACTATGTAAGAAGTGGAAGTCGTGGGTTTGGGACAACCTTACTCACGGCTTACATAAAATAATAATAATTAAATTTTTCTAATTTAGAGGAGGATTTCCTAATGGGTAAAGCTAAATTCGACCGTTCAAAGCCACACGTTAACATTGGTACAATCGGACACGTTGACCATGGTAAAACAACTTTAACAGCTGCAATCACTTCTGTACTTGCTAAATCTGGTAAAGCAGAAGCTCGTGCATACGATCAAATCGATGGTGCACCAGAAGAAAAAGAACGTGGTATCACAATCTCTACTGCACACGTTGAGTATGAAACTGATAACCGTCACTATGCACACGTTGACTGCCCAGGACACGCTGACTATGTTAAAAACATGATTACTGGTGCTGCGCAAATGGACGGCGGTATCCTTGTAGTATCTGCAACTGATGGCCCAATGCCACAAACTCGTGAGCACATCCTTCTTTCTCGTCAGGTAGGCGTACCTTACCTTGTTGTATTCATGAACAAGTGTGATATGGTTGACGACGAAGAGCTTCTTGAATTAGTAGAAATGGAAATTCGTGATCTATTAACTGAATACGATTTCCCTGGCGATGACACTCCAGTTATCAAAGGTTCTGCTCTAAAAGCTTTAGAAGGCGAAGCTGCTTGGGAAGAAAAAATCTTCGAACTTATGAGCGCTGTTGATGAGTTCATCCCAACTCCAACTCGTGACACTGATAAGCCATTCATGATGCCAGTTGAGGATGTATTCTCAATCACTGGTCGTGGAACTGTTGCTACAGGACGTGTTGAGCGTGGTGTAGTTAAAGTTGGTGACGTAGTTGAAATCGTTGGTTTCACTGAAGAGCCAAAATCTACTACTGTAACAGGAGTAGAAATGTTCCGTAAACTTCTTGACTTCGCTGAAGCTGGAGACAACATTGGTGCCCTTCTTCGTGGTGTAGCTCGTGAAGATATCGAACGTGGTCAAGTATTGGCTAAACCAAAGTCAATTACTCCACACACAAAGTTCAAAGCACAAGTTTACGTATTGTCAAAAGAAGAGGGTGGACGTCATACTCCATTCTTCTCTAACTACCGTCCACAATTCTATTTCCGTACTTCTGATATTACTGGTATTTGTATGTTACCAGAAGGTACTGAAATGGTAATGCCTGGGGACCACATTGAAATGACTGTTGAACTTATCGCTCCAATCGCTATCGAAGAAGGAACTAAGTTCTCAATTCGTGAAGGTGGACGTACAGTAGGTTCAGGTTCAATCACTACAATCACTGAGTAATTTGAAACTGCAGCTCCTATGGCGCTGAGTCGATAATGATCAAAGATATGAAAGCAGATGGATGACGATCCATCTGCTTTTTTGTTGCTTGATAATTGAAATTGGAATATATAATATCCAAGTTTCTTCTATTAAATAAAGAACTTTAATTTACGAACTTTCAGAAAAATAGACAGACTTAATTACAATTGTATAAATGGGTTTTAGTCAAATCTTTGCAGCGTCTCTAATTAGGATATTTCTGGAGATTAATAATAACTGTTGAAAAAGTGAATATCAGCCGCTATAATAGGAAAAGTGTTCGAAACAGAAACATAAAAAAAACTTCACAATTTGTGTTGCTTTTGCTTTATGTTTTATGTATAATAGACAATGTTGGTCTTTGACTGCGATGATGTGAAAGGTTGCTGACACACCCGGCCGCTTTGCCATGGCGAGTGTGTGAGGGAAATTTTCACTGAGAATGTCTATTTAGAAAATAGGCGAATAAAGGAGGGAAAATAATGGCAAAACAAAAAATCCGTATCCGTTTAAAAGCGTATGATCACAGAATCCTAGATCAATCTGCAGAAAAAATCGTTGAAACAGCAAAACGTTCAGGTGCGTCAGTATCGGGTCCAATTCCGTTACCAACTGAAAAGACTGTTTACACAATCCTTCGTGCGGTTCATAAGTACAAAGATTCTCGTGAGCAATTCGAACAACGGACACATAAGCGTCTAATCGACATCGTTAACCCAACTCCACAAACTGTTGATGCGTTAATGCGTTTAGACTTACCATCTGGTGTTGATATCGAAATTAAACTTTAATCAAAATAAATCACAAATATATTAGGAGGTGTGACTTAAATGACCAAAGGAATCTTAGGAAGAAAGATTGGTATGACTCAAGTATTTGCTAGTAATGGTAACTTAATTCCTGTAACTGTAGTTGAAGTAGCTCCAAACGTAGTACTTCAAAAGAAATCAGTTGAAAGCGACGGTTATGTTGCAGTTCAAGTTGGTTTTGAAGACAAACGTGAAAAGTTAGCTAACAAACCAGAAAAAGGGCATGTTGCTAAAGCTAATACTGCTCCTAAGCGCTTCGTTCGCGAATTCCGCGGGGATGACTTAGCAAGCTATGAAGTTGGTCAAGAAGTCAAAGTTGATATTTTCGCTGCTGGAGATATCGTAGATGTAACAGGAATCTCAAAGGGTAAAGGTTTCCAAGGTGTAATTAAACGCCACGGACAATCACGCGGACCAATGGCTCACGGATCTCGTTATCACCGTCGCCCAGGTTCAATGGGACCTGTTGCTCCAAACCGCGTTTTCAAAGGTAAATTATTACCAGGACGTATGGGTGGAGAACAAATCACTGTACAAAACCTTGAAATCATTAAGGTTGATACAGAGCGTAACTTACTTTTAATCAAAGGTAACGTTCCAGGCGCTAAAAAAGCATTATTAAAAATCAAAGGTGCAATTAAAGCATAGTCACCCTTTTAGAAAGGAGGAACAAAGAATGCCTAAAGTAGCATTATTAAACCAAGCTGGATCTCAAGTTGGAGATATCGAACTTAATGATTCTGTATTTGGTATTGAGCCAAACCAACACGTATTATTTGAAGCAATTGTTATGCAAAGAGCTTCATTACGTCAAGGAACTCATAAAACTAAAATTCGTTCTGAAGTACGCGGCGGTGGTCGTAAGCCATGGCGTCAAAAAGGAACTGGACGTGCTCGTCAAGGGTCTATCCGTTCTCCACAATGGCGCGGAGGTGGTACTGTATTCGGTCCAACACCACGCAGCTACGCTTACAAATTACCGAAAAAGGTTCGTCGTTTAGCAATCAAATCTGCACTTTCTTCTAAAGTACTAGAAGAGAACATCTTAGTGTTAGATTTATTAACTTTCGATGCTCCGAAAACAAAAGAATTCAAGACTGTTCTAAATGGTCTTTCTGTAGAGAAAAAAGCGTTAATCGTTACAGCAGATCTTGACGAAAACGTAGCATTATCTGCACGCAACATTCCTGGCGTTACAGTAGTAACTGCTGACGGAATTAACGTATTAGATGTTGTTAATCATGAGAAATTAATCATGACTAAAGCAGCGGTTGAAAAAGTAGAGGAGGTGCTTGCATAATGGATTCACGCGATATCATTAAGCGCCCCGTTATCACTGAACGTTCTACTGACCTAATGGCTGAGAAAAAATATACTTTTGAAGTAGATGTTAGAGCTAACAAGACACAAGTTAAAGATGCTATCGAAGAAATCTTTAGCGTAGATGTTGAGAAAGTAAACATCATGAACTACAAAGGTAAATTCAAGCGTATGGGAAAATTCGGTGGTTACACAAATAAACGTCGTAAAGCAATTGTAAAATTAACTGCTGATAGCAAAGAAATCGAATTCTTTGAAGCATAAGAACCTATCAAGAAGAGGAGGGAAATAAAATGGCGATTAAAAAGTACAAACCTACCTCCAATGGTCGTCGCGGAATGACTACTTCTGATTTCGCAGAAATCACAACTAGTACTCCAGAAAAATCTCTTTTAGCTCCAGTTAAGAGAAAAGGCGGCCGTAATAACCAAGGTAAGTTAACTGTTCGTCATCAAGGTGGCGGTCATAAACGTCAATATCGTATAATTGACTTTAAACGTAACAAAGATGGCATTCCAGGACGCGTTGCTACAATCGAGTATGATCCAAACCGTTCTGCAAATATCGCATTAATCAATTACGTGGATGGAGAAAAGCGTTATATCTTAGCTCCTAAAAATCTAGTAGTTGGCATGGAAGTAATGTCTGGTCCAGAGGCAGATATTAAAGTGGGTAACGCACTTCCATTAGCAAACATTCCTGTTGGTACTGTAGTACACAACATCGAATTAAAACCAGGAAAAGGCGGCCAGTTAGTTCGTTCTGCTGGAACAAGCGCACAAGTACTAGGTAAAGAAGGTAAATACGTATTAGTACGTTTAAATTCTGGTGAAGTTCGTATGATTCTTGCTGAATGCCGCGCTACAGTTGGTCAAGTAGGTAATGAACAACACGAATTAATCAACATTGGTAAAGCAGGTCGTTCTCGTTGGTTAGGTAAACGTCCAACAGTTCGTGGATCTGTAATGAACCCTAACGATCACCCACACGGTGGTGGTGAAGGACGTTCACCAATCGGACGTAAATCACCAATGTCTCCATGGGGTAAACCAACTCTTGGATACAAAACTCGTAAGAAGAAAAACAAATCAGATAAATTTATCGTACGTCGTCGTAAAAAATAACGTGATATTCCTACGGTTCAAAGAAAGAACCGTAGAACAGTCACGAAGGGAGGTTCCTTCATGGGTCGCAGCTTAAAAAAAGGACCATTTGTTGATGATCATTTAATGGTTAAGGTAGAAAAGTTGAACGAGACTGATAGCAAACAAGTTATTAAAACTTGGTCACGCCGTTCTACAATCTTCCCACAATTTATTGGCCACACTATCGCAGTATATGATGGTCGCAAACATGTGCCTGTATATGTTACAGAAGACATGGTAGGACACAAGCTTGGAGAGTTCGCTCCAACTCGTGCTTACAAGGGCCATGGTAATGATGACAAGAAAACAAGACGTTAAGAGAGGAGGGCATCCAAATGCAAGCTAAAGCTGTTGCAAGAACAGTTCGTATTGCTCCTCGTAAAGCACGTTTAGTCGTTGATTTAATCCGAGGTAAGCAAGTTGGTGAAGCTGTGGCGATTTTAAATCTCACTCCTAAGGCTGCTTCTCCAATCGTAGAAAAAGTATTAAAATCAGCTATGGCAAACGCTGAGCACAACTATGAAATGGACGTTAATAATCTAGTTGTTGCACAAGCATTTGTTGACGAAGGACCAACTTTAAAACGTTTCCGTCCTCGCGCTATGGGCCGTGCAAGCCAAATCAACAAACGCACTAGCCACATCACAATCGTTCTATCAGAAAAGAAGGAGGGATAATCTGTGGGTCAAAAAGTAAATCCAGTCGGTTTGCGTATCGGAATCATCAAAGATTGGGAATCTAAGTGGTACGCAGGTAAAGACTTCGCTACTCTTTTACACGAAGACCTTAAAATTCGTGAGTACATCACGAAGCGTTTGAAGGATGCTTCTGTTTCTAAAGTTGAAATCGAACGTGCGGCAAACCGTGTGAATGTAACAGTTCATACTGCTAAGCCTGGTATGGTTATTGGTAAAGGCGGTACTGAAGTTGAAGCACTTCGTAAAGCATTAAATCAATTAACTGGCAAACGAGTTCACATCAACATCCTTGAAATCAAGAGAGCTGACGTTGATGCGAAATTAGTTGCTGAAAATATTGCTCGTCAATTAGAAAACCGTGTATCTTTCCGTCGTGCACAAAAGCAAGCAATTCAACGTGCTATGCGCGCTGGTTCAAAAGGTATCAAAACACAAGTATCTGGTCGTCTTGGCGGTGCAGATATCGCTCGTGCTGAACATTACAGCGAAGGAACTGTTCCACTTCATACACTTCGCGCTGATATCGACTATGCTACTGCTGAAGCCGATACTACTTATGGTAAGCTTGGCGTAAAAGTATGGATCTATAAGGGAGAAGTCCTTCCTACTAAGAAGAAATCTGTGGAAGGAGGCAAATAATATGTTATTGCCAAAACGCGTAAAATATCGCCGTCAACATCGTGGTAACATGCGTGGTAACGCAAAAGGCGGTACAGAAGTGACATTCGGTGAATTCGGCCTGCAAGCTTTAGAAGCTTCATGGATTACGAACCGCCAAATCGAAGCAGCACGTATTGCGATGACACGTTACATGAAACGTGGCGGTAAAGTTTGGATTAAAATTTTCCCTCACAAGCCTTACACTGCTAAACCTCTAGAAGTACGGATGGGTTCCGGTAAAGGGGCACCTGAAGGCTGGGTAGCTGTTGTTAAGCCTGGAAAAATCATGTTCGAAATCGCTGGCGTTTCTGAAGAAATCGCTCGTGAAGCACTTCGACTTGCAATGCACAAACTTCCTGTTAAGTGTAAGTTTGTAAAACGAGAAGAAATTGGTGGTGAATCAAATGAAAGCTAATGAACTTCGTGACCTTACCACTGCTGAAATTGAACAAAAAGTAAAATCCTTAAAAGAAGAACTTTTCAACCTTCGCTTTCAATTGGCGACAGGACAACTTGAAAACACTGCTCGCATACGTGAAGTACGTAAAGCGATCGCTCGTATGAAAACAGTTGTTCGTGAAAGAGAAATCAACGTTAACAAGTGATTATTGAAGGGAGGTTCACACAATGAGTGAACGTAACCAACGTAAAGTTTACACAGGACGCGTTGTTTCTGACAAGATGGATAAAACCGTAACAGTTCTTGTTGAAACTCAAAAAAAGCATCCTTTATATGGTAAACGCGTTAAGTACTCTAAAAAGTATAAAGCTCATGATGAGCAAAACGAAGCAAAAATCGGCGATGTAGTTCGTATTATGGAAACTCGTCCGCTTTCAGCTACTAAGCGTTTCCGTTTAGTTGAAGTTGTAGAAAAAGCAGTTATTATTTAATTGTTCGGATTAAGCTTCATTCCGAAGGGAGGTTACACACATGATTCAACAAGAATCACGTTTAAAAGTTGCTGACAACTCTGGTGCACGTGAGGTACTAACGATTAAAGTTCTTGGTGGTTCAGGTCGCAAATTTGCTGGTATTGGTGATGTTATCGTTTGTACAGTAAAACAAGCAACACCAGGTGGCGTTGTTAAAAAAGGTGACGTTGTTAAAGCAGTTATCGTTCGTACAAAGAGCGGTGCTCGTCGTCCAGACGGTTCATACATTCGTTTTGATGAAAACGCATGTGTAATTATCAAAGATGATAAGAGCCCACGTGGAACTCGTATTTTCGGACCTGTTGCCCGTGAACTTCGCGACAACAACTTTATGAAGATTGTTTCTCTTGCTCCAGAAGTATTATAATTTTAAAATTAATTGCCTTTAAGGAGGTGCTTACTGATGCATGTAAAAAAAGGTGATAACGTCAGAGTTATTTCTGGCAAGGATAAAGGCAAAACAGGTGTGATCCTAGCTGCTTATCCTAAAGACAGCCGTGTACTAGTTGAAGGTGTAAACATTGTGAAAAAACACTCTAAACCTTCTCAAGTGAATCCACAAGGCGGAATTATCAGCTTTGAGGCTCCTATCCATGTATCAAACGTTATGCCTATCGATCCTAAAACTGGTAACCCAACTCGTGTAGGTTCCACAACGGTTGATGGCAAGAAAGTACGCGTAGCAAAATCCGGTGAAGTTTTAGATAAATAGTTTAAAATTTAGAAGGGAGGTACAATAAGTGAACCGCCTAAAAGAAAAATTTGTAAAAGAAGTTACTCCTGCTCTTATGAGCAAGTTCAACTATAAATCAGTTATGGAAGTTCCTAAACTTGAGAAAATCGTTGTGAATATGGGCGTTGGTGACGCAGTTGCAAACGCAAAGGCACTCGATAATGCAGTTGAAGAACTTTCAACTATCACAGGTCAAAAACCTGTCGTTACACGTGCGAAAAAATCTATCGCTGGCTTCCGTCTTCGTGAAGGTATGCCAATCGGTGCTAAGGTTACTCTTCGCGGTGAACGCATGTACGAATTCTTGGATAAATTAGTTTCCGTTTCATTACCTCGTGTACGTGACTTCCGTGGTATTTCTAAAAAAGCATTCGACGGTCGTGGTAACTACACTCTAGGTGTTAAAGAACAATTAATCTTCCCTGAAATTGATTACGATAAAGTAAGCAAAGTTCGTGGTATGGATATCGTTATCGTAACAACTGCAAAAACTGATGAAGAATCTCGTGAACTTTTAACTCAATTTGGAATGCCATTCCAAAAGTAATCCTTAAATAAGGGAGGCGAAAACGTGGCTAAAAAGTCAATGATTGCGAAACAACAACGCACGCCTAAATTCAAAGTACAAGAGTATACACGCTGCGAACGTTGTGGTCGTCCACACTCTGTATATCGTAAATTTAAGCTTTGCCGTATTTGTTTCCGTGAATTAGCATACAAAGGACAAATTCCTGGTGTCAAAAAAGCTAGCTGGTAAAACCCAAGTCTGGGAAGGAGGTAAAAATAATGGTCATGACAGATCCAATTGCTGATTTGCTTACTCGCATTCGTAATGCGAACATGGTGCGTCACGAAAAGTTAGAAGTGCCTGCTTCTAATATGAAAAAAGAAATTGCTGAAATTTTAAAGCGCGAAGGTTTCGTACGTGACGTCGAATTTATTGAAGACAACAAACAAGGTATCATCCGTATCTTCTTAAA
Source organism: Neobacillus sp. KR4-4 (assembly GCF_042136325.1). Lineage (NCBI taxonomy): Bacteria > Bacillati > Bacillota > Bacilli > Caryophanales > Bacillaceae > Neobacillus > Neobacillus sp. KR4-4. The sequence continues at coordinate 31,569 of NZ_JBHHJU010000029.1, read as the reverse complement.
ATACGGTGCTAGTAACGAACGTGTTATTACTGGTCTTAAGCGCATAAGCAAGCCTGGACTTAGAGTTTACGCAAAATCAACTGAGGTACCACGCGTTCTTAACGGTCTTGGTATCGCATTAGTATCAACATCACAAGGTGTTATTACAGATAAAGAAGCTCGTGCAAAACAAATCGGCGGAGAAATTTTAGCTTACGTTTGGTAATTGAGCTTTTGAATGAATGGAGGTGCACTAAATGTCTCGCGTAGGAAAAAAACCAATTGTTATTCCAGCAGGAGTAACAGTAACTTTAAATAACAACACTGTTACAGTTAAAGGACCTAAAGGTGAACTTACTCGTACTTTCCACTCAGATATCACTATCAGTGTGGAAGAGAATCTTGTAACAATCACACGTCCTTCTGATGTGAAAGAACACCGCGCATTACATGGTACAACTCGTGCCGTTCTTGCGAACATGGTTGAAGGTGTATCTACTGGGTTCTCTAGAGGCCTAGAGTTAATCGGGGTTGGATATCGTGCTCAAAAGCAAGGTAACAAACTTGTATTAAACGTTGGATACTCTCATCCAGTTGAGATCGAAGCTGAAGAGGGACTTGAAATCGAAGTTCCTGCAAACACAAAAATCGTTATCAAAGGTACTGACAAAGAACGTGTTGGTGCATTAGCAGCGAATATTCGCGGAGTTCGTCCTCCAGAGCCGTATAAAGGCAAAGGAATTCGTTACGAAGGTGAATTTGTTCGTCGTAAAGAGGGTAAAACCGGTAAGTAATGCCGCATAGGTAAACGAAAGGAGTGACGTAAATGATTACGAAGCAAGATAAAAACGCTACTCGCAAGAAAAGACATGCTCGTGTTCGTGCGAAACTTAGCGGTACTTCTGCTCGTCCACGTCTAAATGTGTTTCGTTCTAACAAACATATTTATGCTCAAGTAATTGATGACATTAACGGAGTAACTTTAGCAAGTGCTTCTACTTTAGATAAAGACTTTGGTTTAGAATCTACAAACAACGTTGAAGCTGCACAAAAGGTCGGAGAATTAGTTGCTAAACGTGCTGTAGAAAAAGGTATCACTTCTATTGTCTTTGACCGTGGCGGATACCTATACCATGGACGTATTCAAGCATTAGCTGATGCTGCCCGTGAAAACGGCTTACAATTCTAATAGACAAAGGAGGGACACAAAAAGATGCGTCGTATTGATCCAAACAAACTTGAACTAGAAGAACGCGTAGTCACGGTTAACCGTGTTGCGAAAGTTGTGAAAGGTGGACGTCGTTTCCGCTTTACAGCCCTTGTTGTTGTAGGCGATAAAAACGGCCACGTTGGTTTCGGTACTGGTAAAGCTCAAGAAGTACCTGATGCTATTCGTAAAGCCATCGAAGATGCAAAGAAAAACTTAGTCGAGGTACCAATGGTTGGAACGTCTATTCCACACCAAGTAATTGGACGCTTTGGTGCTGGCGAAATCCTTCTAAAACCTGCTTCTGAAGGTACAGGAGTTATCGCTGGTGGACCAGTTCGTGCCGTACTAGAATTAGGCGGAGTTGCTGACATTCTTTCTAAATCATTAGGAACTAACACTCCAATTAACATGGTACGTGCTACAATTGACGGTTTAAAACAATTAAAACGTGCTGAAGACGTAGCAAAACTACGTGGTAAATCAGTAGAAGAACTGTTAGGATACGGGGGGAAATAAAATGGCAAATAAACTATCAGTTACCCTCACTCGCAGTTTGATTGGCCGTCCAGGCGATCAACGTGAAACAGTTAAAGCTCTTGGATTACGTAAATTAAATCAAACAGTTGAGCACCCAGATAACGCTGCTATTCGCGGTATGATTACCAAAGTTGCTCACCTTGTTACAGTAAAAGAACAATAATTAATTGTTTTCTTTCATAAGGAGGTGCCAATATGAAACTTCATGAATTAAAACCTGCTGAAGGTTCTCGTAAAGAGCGCAAGCGTTTAGGTCGTGGTATCGGATCTGGTCAAGGTAAAACTGCTGGTAAAGGTCACAAAGGTCAAAATGCTCGTTCTGGTGGCGGTGTACGTCTAGGTTTTGAAGGTGGTCAAACACCTTTATACCGTCGTTTACCAAAACGTGGATTTACAAACATCAGCCGTAAGGAATATGCAATTGTAAATCTTGATACGTTAAATCGCTTTGTTGAAGGTACAGAAGTTACTCCAGAACTTCTTATCGAATCAGGCGTAGTAAGTAATGAAAAAGCGGGAATCAAGGTTCTTGCAAAAGGGACACTAGAGAAAAAGTTGACTGTAAAAGCTCACAAATTCTCCTCTGCTGCTAAGGAAGCTATCGAAGCTGCTGGTGGAAACACTGAGGTGATCTAATGTTCCAGACATTCTCCAATTTTATGCGCGTGGGTGAGATAAGACGTAAGATCATATTCACCCTTTTAATGTTAGTCGTATTCCGATTAGGTACATTTATCCCAGTACCCAATGTAAATGCTGATGTTCTAGCAAACCAAGATAAGCTCAGTGTTTTCGGTATATTAAATACTTTTGGCGGTGGAGCATTAAAACAATTCTCCATCTTTGCAATGGGTATCATGCCGTACATTACAGCCTCTATCATTATTCAACTCCTTCAAATGGATGTTGTACCGAAGTTTACAGAATGGTCTAAGCAAGGTGAATCAGGCCGTCGTAAGATTGCCCAATTTACTCGTTATTTTACAATCGTGCTTGGATTTATCCAGGCATTAGGAATGTCCTACGGTTTTAATAACTTAGCTAGCGGCCAGTTGATTGAAAATCCTGGAATTGGTACTTATTTATTGATTGCGGTTGTATTAACCGCTGGAACAGCATTTTTAATGTGGTTAGGGGAACAGATTACCGAAAAAGGTGTTGGTAATGGAATTTCTATTATCATCTTTGCCGGGATCGTGGCTGGAATGCCATCCACTATTAATCAAATTTATGTTCAACAATTTGAGAATGCTGGGGAAGCATTATTCTTACGTATTGTTACGGTAATTCTAATCGCACTTGCGGTTGTTGCTATCGTAGTTGGTGTTATCTTTATCCAACAGGCAAATCGTAAGATACCTATTCAATATGCAAAGCGCGTTGTTGCTGGACGTAATCCAGTTGGAGGACAATCTACTCACATGCCATTAAAAGTTAATGCTGCGGGTGTTATTCCTGTTATCTTTGCCGTTTCATTTATTGTAACGCCTAGAACAGTTGCGTCATTCTTCCCAACGAATGATGTAACTCTTTGGATTACTAAGGTCTTTGACTATTCTCATCCAATCGGGATGACTTTATATGCAGCATTAATTATCGCGTTCACTTATTTCTATGCTTTTATTCAAGTTAACCCTGAACAAGCAGCGGAGAACCTACAAAAGCAAAGCGGCTATATTCCTGGTATTCGACCAGGAAAGAGTACGCAAGAATACTTAACGCGTGTCTTATATCGTTTAACTTTTGTTGGTGCGATCTTCCTTGCTGTTATTGCGGTATTGCCGATGTTATTTATTTCAATAGCTAACCTTCCGCAATCAGCGCAAATTGGCGGAACAAGTTTGTTAATCGTTGTCGGTGTAGCACTTGATACGATGAAACAACTTGAAGCACAACTAGTTAAACGTCATTATAAAGGATTTATTAAGTAATGGTTTTAGGGGCCATAGCTCCCTAAAACCCATTTATAGCACGAGGGGGGAACACGTGTGAATTTAGTATTAATGGGGCTACCAGGTGCCGGTAAAGGTACTCAAGCTGAAAGAATCGTCGAGCAATACGGCATCCCTCATATCTCTACTGGCGATATGTTCCGTGCAGCGATGAAAGAAGGAACAGAACTAGGTTTACAAGCGAAATCATTCATGGATAAAGGCGAACTTGTTCCTGATGAAGTAACAATCGGCATTGTTCGTGAGCGATTAAGCAAGGAAGATTGTCAAAAAGGATTCCTTTTAGATGGCTTCCCTAGAACTGTACCTCAAGCAGATGCGTTGGAAAATCTATTAGTTGATTTAAATAAAAAAATCAACTATGTAATTAATATTAATGTAGATAAAGAATTATTAATGGCGCGTTTGACTGGACGTCGTATCTGTAAAGAATGTGGATCTACGTATCATTTAGAGTTTAATCCTCCTAAACAAGAGGGTGTATGCGATCGTTGCGGCGGTGAGTTATACCAAAGAGCGGATGATAATGAAGAAACAGTTCAAAATCGTTTAGACGTAAACATCAAACAACAAGAACCATTATTAACTTTTTATGAAACTAAAGGATATCTTCGTACAATCGATGGACAGCAGGATATTAACAAGGTATTCGCTGATATCGAGCATTTACTTGGGGACTTACATTAATGACCGTAAGTAAATCCGTACGAACGGCTCTCGACCATCTCTTCATTTTGATTCAAAAATATGTGAAAGCATATCGCTTTTCTATTGTACGGAGTATGTAGGACCGAGAGTTGGGTAAGACTTACATGTGGAACTAATTTATTCCTAAATATGTAGTATTTACTTGCGGACAGAAGAAGAACAATATGTTACTATTATAAGGTTGCTATTTGTGTACGAATAAGAAAAGTTATATTGTTTTGTATTCACAATTTTTGAATTGAGAAGGGAGACGAGATCGATGGCCAAAGATGATGTAATTGAAATTGAAGGTAAAGTCATTGAAACATTGCCAAATGCAATGTTTAAGGTAGAATTAGAAAATGGTCATACCGTGCTAGCGCATGTTTCTGGTAAAATACGAATGCATTTCATTCGGATCCTTCCGGGTGACAAAGTGACTGTTGAGCTTTCTCCATATGACTTAACACGCGGAAGAATTACTTACCGCTTTAAATAATGCTTGCACTCCGTACTACTAAGGAGGTTAGGATAATAATGAAAGTAAGACCATCTGTTAAACCCATCTGCGAAAAGTGTAAAGTTATCCGTAGACGCGGCAAAGTTATGGTTATCTGTGAAAACCCTAAACATAAACAAAAACAAGGTTAATTTTGAAGGAGGTGCGCATTTTCTATGGCACGTATTGCTGGTGTAGATATTCCACGTGAAAAACGTGTAGTTATCTCTTTAACATACATTTATGGAATTGGTAAAAACACTGCACAAAAAGTATTAGCAGAAGCTGGTGTTTCTGAAGATACACGTGTACGTGATTTAACAGAAGACGAATTAAACAAAATCCGTGACATCATCGACAAGTTAAAAGTTGAAGGTGACCTTCGCCGTGAAATTTCTCTTAACATTAAGCGTTTAATGGAAATCGGCTGCTACCGCGGATTACGTCATCGTCGTGGTTTACCAGTTCGTGGACAAAATACGAAAAACAACGCTCGTACTCGCAAAGGTCCTCGTAAGACTGTAGCGAACAAGAAGAAGTAATCGGCAAAGGAGGTAATTTAAATGGCACGTAAAACAAATACACGTAAACGTCGTGTTAAAAAGAATATTGAATCTGGTATTGCTCATATTCGTTCAACTTTTAACAATACGATTGTAACTATTACTGATGTTCATGGTAATGCAATTTCATGGTCAAGTGCAGGTGCGCTTGGATTTAGAGGTTCTCGTAAATCTACACCATTTGCAGCACAAATGGCGGCTGAAACAGCAGCTAAGACTTCTATTGAACATGGTATGAAAACTCTTGAAGTTACTGTTAAAGGACCTGGTGCAGGACGTGAAGCTGCAATCCGTGCTCTTCAAGCTGCTGGTCTTGAAGTAACTGCTATCAAAGACGTTACACCTGTTCCTCATAATGGATGCCGTCCACCAAAACGTCGTCGTGTTTAATTTTTCTGTATAGATTTTGTATCATATGTCTATAATGGGATATGATATTAATTTTTTGCACTCTTACAGAAGATTTATTCCAGTTGTTGTGCACAAAACGGGAACATATACATGGGGACTTTAATTAGTATACAAGCTAATTTGAAGTTTCGACGTTTTGAAGGAGGGTTATTTGATGATCGAAATAGAAAAACCAAAAATCGAAACGATTGAGATCAACGACGATGCCAAGTACGGCAAATTTATCGTAGAGCCACTTGAGCGTGGATATGGTACCACTTTGGGTAACTCCTTACGTCGTATCCTATTATCTTCACTCCCAGGTGCCGCGGTTACATCGATTCAAATCGATGGGGTACTTCATGAGTTCTCAACAATTGAAGGCGTCGTGGAGGATGTAACATCCATCATCCTAAACATTAAAAAACTAGCTTTAAAAATCTACTCTGATGAAGAGAAGACGCTAGAATTTGATGTGCAAGGTGAGGGACCTGTTTTAGCTGGCAATATCACTCATGATAGTGATGTTGAAGTGTTAAATCCAGATCTTCATATTGCAACTTTAGCGTCAAATGGTCATCTTCGCATGCGTTTAACGGCGAAACGTGGACGTGGTTACACTCCAGCTGTTCAAAACAAAAGAGAAGACCAGCCTATTGGTGTGATTCCAATTGATTCTATCTTTACACCAGTTTCACGTGTAATGTTCCACGTAGAAAATACCCGTGTTGGTCAAATGTCCAATTTTGATAAATTGACACTTGATGTGTGGACAGATGGAAGCACTGGACCAAAAGAAGCAATTGCTCTTGGTTCGAAAATTTTGACTGAGCATTTGAATATTTTCGTTGGTCTAACTGATGAAGCTCAAAATGCTGAAATTATGATCGAAAAAGAAGAAGACCAAAAGGAAAAAGTTCTTGAAATGACTATTGAGGAACTCGATCTTTCTGTTCGTTCTTATAACTGCTTAAAACGTGCTGGAATCAACACTGTTCAGGAATTAGCAAATAAGACTGAAGAAGATATGATGAAAGTTCGTAACTTGGGCCGTAAATCACTTGAAGAAGTGAAGGCAAAACTAGAAGAGCTTGGATTAGGCTTACGTAAAGACGACTAGTCTTTCGTTAAGCAATTATTCCTACTTATGACTTCAACAAAGGAGGGAACCCTTCATGGCATACAGAAAGTTAGGACGCACAAGTGCACAGCGTAAAGCTATGCTACGTGATTTAACTACAGATTTAATTATCAACGAGCGCATTGAAACAACAGAAACTCGTGCGAAAGAAATTCGTGTGACTGTTGAAAAAATGATCACTTTAGGTAAACGCGGTGATTTACATGCTCGTCGTCAAGCTGCTTCATATGTACGTAACGAAGTTGCTGATGCTGAAAACAATACAAGTGCATTACAAAAACTTTTCGCTGATATCGCTCCACGTTATACTGAGCGTCAAGGTGGATATACTCGTATTATGAAAATTGGACCACGCCGCGGTGACGGTGCACCAATGGTTATTATCGAGTTAGTTTAATAGCTATCAACAGACAACAAGGGCGCTGGACAGTTTTGTAACAAACTTGTTCTTTGCCCTTTTTCTGTAAATGAACTCTATATCATGTTAGACCCAAGCCCAAAAGAGTGTTATGATGAGCGTAACTCCAATAGTTGGAGAACTAAAAAGTTTAATTGTCCACTTTTTGTGGACAGTTTTAAATAAGCTTTTTTCTGCCGCATCTATGGATGTGTGATTTGAATTACGACTCGTCTAGCTCATGCACCTCCTCCCATTTCTTTGATGAAATTCCTTTTTTTGCAGTTAAGACGTAACTGCATAGGGACGAGGTGCAGGCTTTTTTTTATATGTAAAAACATTTGAGCAGAGAATAGTCTAGCTGAGAGGAGGCATATCCTGATGAAAAATCCAATTGTTACTCTTGATGGAATTTCTTTTCAATACGATACACAAGAACGCTATGCTCTGAATAATGTCTCTTTTGATATATATGAGGGGGAATGGCTGGCGATCGTCGGTCATAATGGTTCTGGGAAGTCGACAATGGCCAAACTACTAAATGGGCTTCAATTTCCTCAAACAGGTGAACTACAGGTTTGTGGTATTAAACTTGATGAAGAATCAATATGGGATATCCGAAAAAAAATTGGGATGGTTTTTCAAAATCCTGATAACCAATTTGTCGGTACAACTGTACAGGATGATGTGGCTTTTGGTTTAGAAAATAATGGCATTCCTAGAGAGGAAATGGTCAAAAGAGTCGAGGATTCGTTAAAGAGGGTCAAGATGGATAAGTTTCTACATCAAGAGCCCCACCATCTATCTGGAGGCCAAAAGCAGCGTGTGGCAATAGCAGGTGTTCTTGCGCTAAGGCCGTCAATTATCATATTAGATGAGGCAACATCAATGCTTGATCCCAAAGGCCGGGAAGAGGTATTGGAGACGGTTCGATTATTAAAAGAAGAGAAATCTTTAACCGTTATATCTATTACTCATGACTTAGATGAAGCAGCCAAAGCGGATCGGATTATTGTGATGAACAAAGGAGAAGTTTTTCGTGAAGGGACACCTGAAGAAATTTTCTCCATGGATGAACAATTAGTTCAATTAGGTTTGGATATTCCTTTTTCAGTAAAAATGGCGAAATCATTTCGGGACAAGGGTGTTCAACTATCCAGACATTATTTATCGGAAGAAGAGTTGGTGACAGAGCTATGGACATCTCGCTCAAACATGTAGATTATCGATATCAAGCAAATACTCCTTTTGAACGATTGGCCATTGCGGACGTTTCGATTGATATTCCGACAGGGGTGTATATGGCTATAATTGGCCATACCGGCTCAGGAAAGTCTACCGTTCTCCAACATTTAAACGCACTTTTGCAGCCAACAAAAGGATCAGTTTCCATTGGTGATCAAGAAATTAAGGCTGGACTGAAAAATAAAAATTTGAAGAAGATCCGTCAAAAAGTTGGGATTGTTTTTCAATTCCCTGAACATCAATTGTTTGAAGAAACCGTTGAAAAGGATATTATGTTCGGGCCCATGAATTTTGGCGTTTCTGAGAGTGATGCAAAGGAACGGGCACGGATTGCCTTACATCAAGTGGGCTTAGGCGAAGAAATCCTTCAAAAATCCCCATTTGATCTCTCTGGGGGCCAAATGCGCCGCGTGGCCATTGCAGGTGTCCTCGCTATGGAACCTGATGTTATTGTCCTGGACGAGCCTACTGCAGGGCTAGACCCTAGAGGCCGTAAAGAGGTCATGGATATGTTTTACGATCTTCATAAAGAAAGAAAGCTTTCTACCATACTTGTCACACATAGTATGGAGGATGCTGCAAGATATGCAGACCAAATTGTCATAATGCAGCAAGGGAAGGTTGTTCAAAGAGGGACACCGGAAGAGATTTTCTCAGCACCGGGTGAACTTGTTGAAATGGGACTGGATGTACCCGAAGTGGTTCGTTTTCAACTGAAACTTGAGGACAAATTAGGGATTAAATTAGAGAAAATGTTCCTAACCATTGATGAACTGTCTGCTGCTGTCACTAAGGTGTTAAGTAGAGGTGTTCGCTTATGATGGATAAAATGATTTTTGGGCGCTATGTTCCGGCCGATTCGGTTCTTCATAAGATGGACCCTCGCTCTAAAATATTGATTATCTTTCTTTTTGTCTGTATTATTTTTCTGGCAAATAATGTGGTAACCTATGCACTTATTGGTATTTATACTTTTTTTATGCTTGGATTGTCGCGAGTCCCCGTGCGCTTTTTGTATGGCGGCTTGAAGCCGGTTATTTGGCTTGTCCTTTTTACATTTATTCTACAGTTGTTTTTTACTAAAGAAGGTGCCCTTTTATATGAACTAGGGCCAGTTAAGATTTATGAGGAAGGGTTAAGACAAGGGATTTTTATTTCGCTACGATTCTTCTTCCTAATTCTAATGACGTCTTTGTTGACACTGACAACCACTCCGATTGAAATTACGGATGGTTTGGAAACACTTTTACATCCTTTAAATAAGGTTCGTTTTCCTGTCCATGAGATGGCGTTAATGATGTCCATTTCATTGCGGTTTATTCCCACGCTTATGCAGGAAACGGATAAAATTATGAAGGCGCAAATCGCCAGAGGCGTAGAGTTTGCGAGCGGACCGTTTAAGGAACGCATTAAAGCCGTCATTCCACTGCTAATCCCATTGTTTGTTAGTTCATTTAAACGGGCAGAAGAATTAGCCGTAGCGATGGAAGCAAGGGGTTATCGAGGCGGAGAAGGCAGAACAAAGTATCGGGAGTTATCTTGGAAAAAAGCTGATTCCTTTCAGATGGTTCTTTTAGTTCTTGTAACGATCTTATTATTCTTATTACGTTCATAATGGAGCGAAGCTATGCCAAGGTATAAATGTATCATTTCTTATGATGGTTCTGGATTTTCAGGTTATCAGGTTCAGCCTAATAAGCGGACCGTTCAATCTGTTTTAGAAGCTGTATTAACAAAAATGCATAAGGGTGAACCGGTGAAGGTATTCGCTTCTGGACGAACGGATGCCGGCGTACATGCAAAAGGACAAGTCATTCATTTTGATTCGCCGCTCCATATTCCGGAAGAAAAGTGGGGAAGAGCGTTGAATTCAATGCTTCCAGGCGATATTTCTGTCCTTTCTGCTGTGACGGTCGATGATTCGTTTCATGCCCGCTTTGATGCTAAAGGGAAGGAATACCGCTATAAGCTCCATTTATCTTCAAATAGGGATCCTTTTTTGCGGAAATTTGCTTACCAATATCCATATCGTCTCGATTTGAATGCAATGGAACAGGCAAGTAATTTTATCCTAGGTACACATGACTTTTCTAGCTTCTGTGCTGCGAAGACAGAAGTGGAAGACAAAGTGCGAACGATTAAAGCGATTGATTTTTCACGCGAGAATGAGATGTTAACCATCCGTTTTGTTGGAAATGGCTTTTTATATAATATGGTCCGTATTTTAGTAGGAACATTATTAGAAGTTGGATCTGGTGATCGAAGCCCAGAAGAGATCCCGAATATATTGGCTCAGAAAGATCGGACTTTGTCTGGAAAAACAGCCCCTGGCCACGGTTTATACCTTTGGGAAGTATATTATGAGTAAATAATTTTTAATACAACACAACCTGGTGTAACATTTTCTTGACATATAGCCCTGAAGTATTTATTATATTATATGTGCGTGTTTTTAATCCCACGATAAAGCCCCGGAAAGTCTTCATCGTGATTGAAAATATATGAATACAAACTTAACCGCACAAGGGTAGTAGATGTTCATTCCCGGAACAGAATTGAACACTAATTGCTTTAAAAGTGCGAAGACAATAATCTTTTTGGATTTAAATTAGGAGGGAAACTCATGCGTACAACGTTTATGGCAAATGCCAACACTATCGAGCGTAAATGGTACGTAATTGATGCTGAGGGCAAAACTCTTGGACGTCTTGCTTCTGAAGTAGCATCAATTTTACGTGGTAAAAACAAACCAACTTTTACACCACATGTTGACACTGGTGATAATGTAATCATTCTTAACGCTTCTAAAGTAGAACTTACTGGTAAGAAATTAACTGACAAAATTTACTACCGTCACACAAATCACCCAGGTGGTTTAAAACAAAGAACTGCTCTAGAAATGCGTACTAACTATGCTGAGAAAATGATCGAGCTTGCTGTTAAAGGTATGCTTCCAAAGAATTCTCTTGGCCGTCAAATCATCAAAAAATTACACGTATATGCTGGCAGCGAACATCCGCACCAAGCACAACAACCTGAAGTTTACGAACTTCGCGGTTAATAAAGAGGGAGGGAATTAACTTGGCACAAGTTCAATATATCGGTACAGGTCGCCGTAAGAGTTCTGTCGCACGTGTGCGTTTAGTACCAGGCACAGGTAAAATTATTGTTAATGGTCGTGAAATCGAAGATTATATCCCATTTGAAGCATTACGTGTTGTTGTAAGACAACCATTAGTAGCTACTGAAACTGTTGGAAGCTACGATGTTCTTGTAAACGTAAGCGGTGGTGGATACACTGGTCAAGCTGGAGCAATCCGTCATGGTGTTGCTCGTGCATTATTACAAGCTGACCCTGAATTCCGCCCAACATTAAAACGCGCTGGATTATTAACTCGTGATCCACGTATGAAAGAACGTAAGAAATACGGTCTTAAAGGTGCTCGTCGTGCGCCTCAGTTCTCAAAACGTTAATTTTTACGTTTCAAAGGCTCTCAACCCGAATTGGTTGAGGGTCTTTTTTTTGTATAGGAAATCATGGATTCTCGCAGCAGTTTGTTCTTTTAAATTTTTTTTTTAATCGTTTTGTAGATTTTTGTAGGGTTTTGTTGTTTTACTTTTAAAATTATTTAAGTATTCAAAATTGGAAGCGTTAACAAGGGGGATGGACATGAAAAAATTTGGATTAGCTGCTCAAATTTTTATTGCACTTATTTTAGGTATAGTGGTTGGGGCTGCTACTTATGGGAACAACACAGCAATTGCCTACATTGCGCCAATCGGTGATATTTTCATTCATTTAATTAAAATGATCGTTATGCCGATTGTAATAGCCGCACTTGTTGTTGCGGTGGCGGGTGTAGGTGATATAAAAAAATTAGGTAAGCTTGGCGGCAAGACGATACTTTATTTTGAAATCATTACAACGATTGCGCTGGGGATTGGATTGCTGGCTGCAAATGTGTTCCATCCAGGTTCTGGTGTAGATATGAGCCATCTGGCAAAAGGAGATATCTCAGCATACGAACAAACAGCAAGCGCTACACAAAACAAAGGCTTTGCGGAAACAATCGTTCACATCGTTCCAAAAAATGTGTTTGAATCAATGGCGCAAGGGGATCTATTACCGATTATTTTCTTCAGTGTTCTATTCGGCCTAGGGGTCGCGGCAATCGGGGACAAAGGAAAGCCGGTACTTCATTTCTTTGAAGGTGTATTAGAAGCAATGTTTTGGGTAACAAATCAAGTAATGAAGGCTGCTCCATTTGGAGTATTCGCTCTTATTGCAGTGACGGTGGCCCATTTCGGAGTGAGCACATTGCTTCCGCTTGGAAAACTTGTATTGGCTGTGTATGTAACTGTATTGTTTTTCGCTATTGTGATTTTAGGTATAAACGCGAAAATGACAGGAACAAATATTTTTACACTTATTAAGATTTTAAAGGAAGAACTTATCATTTCTTTTACAACAGCGAGTTCTGAGGCAGTTCTCCCGAACATCATGAAAAAGATGGAGCAATTCGGTTGTCCGAAGGCGATTGTTTCTTTCGTCATTCCGACAGGATACACATTCAATCTGACAGGATCAGCAATTTATCAGGCCCTTGCTTCGCTGTTTGTTGCGCAAATGTATAACGTACACATGTCATTGATGGAGCAAATCACATTGTTATTTGTACTTATGATGACTTCAAAAGGTATGGCAGGCGTCCCAGGTGCATCGTTTGTCGTTGTACTGGCGACTCTCGGATCTATGGGATTACCGTTAGAGGGAATTGCTTTGATTGCTGGAATCGATCGTATTTTAGATATGATTCGCTCAGCTGTAAACGTTTTAGGAAACTCATTGGCTGCCATCTCAATGGCGAAATGGGAGGGCGAATTTGATAAAGAAAAAGCTCAGGACTATTTGGATTCTGTTAAAGAAACAAAGGCTGCATAAAGGGATAGGAGGAGAATGTAATGACAGTAACTGAAATAAAAGGAAATGTTCGGATTGAAAAGGATTTTTTAGGGGAAAAAGAGGTGCCTGTAAATGCCTATTACGGCATCCAAACATTGCGCGCTGTCGAGAACTTCCCTATTACAGGATATACAATTCATGAAGAACTAATTAAAGCTTTGGCCGTTGTCAAGAAAGCGGCGGCTCTTGCCAATATGGAAACAAAGCGCCTGTATGAAGGGGTGGGCAAAGCCATAATAGAGGCCGCTCAAGAAATCATCGACGGCAAGTGGCACGAGCATTTCATTGTCGACCCGATTCAAGGCGGCGCAGGTACATCAATGAACATGAATGCGAATGAGGTCATTGCCAATCGTGCGCTTGAATTAATCGGAAAAGAAAGAGGAGATTATTTTCATATTAGTCCGAACAGCCATGTGAATATGGCTCAGTCTACGAATGATGCTTTTCCGACCGCGATTCACATCGCAACATTGAATATGTTAGAAAAATTATTAGACACAATGGAATCTATGCATGGCGTATTCGAGCAAAAAGCAAAGGAATTTGACCGGGTCATCAAAATGGGCCGTACTCATCTGCAGGATGCTGTACCGATTCGATTAGGTCAAGAGTTTGAAGCATACTCCCGCGTAATTGCCCGCGATATCAAGCGCATCAAACAATCACGCCAGCATTTATATGAGGTGAACATGGGCGCGACGGCGGTGGGAACGGGCTTGAACGCAGACCCTCGCTATATTGAGCGTGTAGTGGAGCATCTTGCCGATATTAGCGGCTTATCGCTCGTGGGAGCTGAGCACCTTGTGGATGCAACCCAAAACACAGATGTTTACACCGAAGTATCGGCAGCACTTAAAGTATGCATGATGAACATGTCCAAAATTGCCAATGATTTGAGATTGATGGCCTCCGGTCCCCGCACGGGATTAGGCGAGATAACATTGCCTTCCCGTCAGCCTGGTTCTTCCATTATGCCGGGGAAAGTCAACCCTGTAATGGCTGAGGTCATTAATCAAGTGGCGTTTCAAGTTATTGGAAACGACCATACGATTTGTCTTGCATCTGAGGCAGGGCAGCTGGAACTGAATGTTATGGAGCCTGTTCTCGTATTTAATTTACTTCAATCCATCAGTATTATGAATAATGCATTTCGTGCATTTACAGACTATTGTTTAAAGGGAATTGAAGCAAATGAAGAAAGAATGAAGGAATATGTAGAAAAGAGTGCCGGGATTATTACGGCGGTAAATCCGCATATCGGCTATGAGGTTGCTGCACGTATTGCGAGGGAAGCTATTTTAACCGGTCAGCCGATTCGCGAATTATGTTTGAAATATGACGTATTATCAAACGAAGAGCTTGATCTAATTTTGGACCCTTATGAAATGACTCACCCTGGTATCGCAGGTGCAGTTCTTTTAAATAGACAGTAAACTTGTACATGTCAAGCAAAGGAGGGCGGAGCAGCCCTTTTTTGTTTGACATAAAGGATAGAACTTCGAGGATGCCTTATTTTTATTGAGAATCAACAGCAGAGGTTGATTGGAAAAGGAAGGGAATATATGTATAAATTCAAGGTTGGTCCGAATGGGGATGTGGAAACTGCCTTACGAGGTGCGGAATTAATGGCTATACCGTTGTTGAATAAGGGGGTTGCCTTCACGGAGGAGGAGAGACAGGAGCTGAATTTAACAGGATTATTGCCGCCGGCAGTACTAACGCTTGATGAGCAGGCACGCCGCGCTTATGAACAATTCTGCTCGCAGCCGAACGATTTGCATAAAAATGTTGCGTTATCGGCACTGCATGACCGAAACGAGGTATTGTTTTACCGGGTGCTGACGGACCATTTACCAGAAATGCTTCCAATCATATATACACCGACAGTCGGGTTAGCAATCCAGCGTTACAGCATTGAATACCGCCGGCCGCGCGGGGTGTATTTATCTATTAATGATGCAAGCGGCATTGAACAAGCATTTGAAAACTTCGGGGCGAGTGCGGAAGATATCGATTTAATCGTTATTACCGATGGGGAAGGCATTTTAGGGATCGGTGACTGGGGTGTTGGCGGTATTAATATCGCGATTGGTAAATTAGCTGTTTATACAGCCGCAGCAGGAATCGATCCCGCACGTGTCATGCCTGTAATCTTAGATGTGGGCACTGATCGTGAAGAGCTTCTGAACAACCCGTTCTACATCGGTAATTGCCATCCCCGTGTTCGGTATGGGCGGTATGATGAATTCATTGAGCAGTTTGTAAGTACGGTGGCGAGAATGTTTCCTAATGCTTTGCTCCATTGGGAGGATTTCAGTTCCCAAAATGCGCGAAGCATTTTAGAAAAGTATCAAGATAAAGTGTGTACATTCAATGATGATATACAAGGAACAGGGGCTGTATCGCTTGCTGCTGTGCTGGCGGCAGTGCGCGCTTCCGGTATTCCGCTCAGTGAGCATCGTGTTGTCGTATTTGGGGCGGGTACAGCCGGTATTGGAATTGCTGATCAGGTGCGCGATGCCATGGTACGCGAGGGGCTTTCATGGGAATCGGCGAACCAAAGATTTTGGTGCATTGACCGGAATGGTTTACTGGCAGATGATATGGACGTATTGTACGACTTCCAGCGCCCATATGCGCGTCCTGCTGAAGAAAAAAATGCAGGATCAGGCTTAGCTGAAGTCGTTCGACAAGTACATCCAACTATTTTGATCGGAACTTCAACGGTTGCGGGGGCATTCACTGAGGATATTGTGAAAGACATGGCAGCGTACGTTGAAAGACCGGTAATTTTACCTATGTCCAATCCGACTCCGCTTGCGGAAGCAAAGCCTGCTGATCTAATCCATTGGACAGAGGGAAGAGCACTCGTAGCAACAGGAAGTCCGTTTTCTCCTGTTACATATAACGGAACAGTATATGAAATCGGACAATCCAATAACGCTCTTATTTTCCCGGGGCTTGGACTTGGAACAAACGTCTCCCGTGCCAGTATCATCACTGACGGCATGTTTGCTGCAGCAGCAGAAGCTGTGGCGGGAATGATCGATGTAAGCAATCCAGGTGCGCCTTTACTTCCGCAGATTGAGAATCTTCGTGCCATTTCAGAAATTGTCGCGATAGAAGTGGCAAAGGCGGCTGTTGCCGATGGTGTGGCACGAATAAAACATGACGATATTAAGCAAGCAGTTCGAAATGCAATGTGGGAACCGGTGTATCGGCCTATAAAAGCGGCGAAAGAAACAGTTATGGTATAATGGGCGAAAATACAGCTTGTTTTGATAAACAAGCTGTATTTTCTTATATAACTAGTAGTGTATGGGGGTCAATTGTGTTTATAACTACAAGGCGGCGGTTTGTTAGTAGCAAAAATCAGGAAGTGGCGGATTTGAGAACGGATCAACTGCAAAGCAAAGATACCTGGATCGTTATTGCTCTTATGGTTATAGTACCAATCGCGGGTGAATTGAACTTTCATCCATTCGATAATGTATTTCGTGTCAGTTTCGGAACACCTATTTTCTTCTTTTCTTTATTGTTCTTTCGTAAAATTTCACCTGTAGTCATGGGGCTGCTAGTAGGAACGTCAGTATCGGCGTTCCGGGTTTTATTGGATTGGATGGCGTCGGCAGACTTTAGCCTGGCAGTATCTCTTACCGAACGTTATCCGACGTTTTTCTACTATTTTACATATGCCTTCCTGTTTTATTTGATGAGGGTGAATCGTTTTCAACATCCTTTGCTGATTGGATGTTTCGGTATTACAATTGAAATCACATCCAGTCTTATTGAACTAATGCTTTTTCATCTTTTTGTATTGGGAACGGCTGTGACGATAGGGGCATTGAATAAAATCATTATTATCGCAGTGTTTCGAAGCTTTTTTGTTTTGGCCTTCATCAATATGATGAAACTGTACGAACTACGACTGAAAGAATCGCAAACTCGGAGGGAGAATGAGAATATGCTCATGCACCTTTCCAATTTGTATGTAGAGTCTGTTTATTTGAAAAAGACACTGCAAAATGCAGAAACCATCACAAAAGAATCCTACAATCTATATCGAAACATGATTGATTTTAAACAAGACCAAGGACTTCCCATTGAAAATTGGGGGAAAAAAGCTTTACGGATAGCCGGAGAGGTGCATGAAATAAAAAAGGATAACCAAAGAATCTTTGCGGGACTTTCAAAGCTCATATCAAGCGAAAGTCTGCCGGAATATATGAATGTACATGAATTAGCGTACATAATAGTTCGAATCAATCAGAAATATGCAGAGCTGTTAGGGAAGAAAATCAAATTTATTTCGCAGATTAGGGGAGAGCATCCAAATTATCACATTTACCTTATGCTGTCTTTTATCAACAATTTAGTCGCGAACGCAGTAGAAGCGATTGAAAATACAGGCACAATCACCATTTCAATAGATAAAGAGGATAATTGGCTCGAGTGTAAAGTGATTGACGACGGTCCGGGCGTTCCTTCTAAATATAAACATCTCATTTTTAAACCGGGGTTTACTTCTAGATATGGAGAAGATGGAACACCGTCCACGGGAATCGGTCTATCTTTTGTAAAAGAAATGTCAGAGGAATTGGGAGGAGAGGTAACACTCCAAACGAGTGGGAAAGGATGCATTTTCATTATCCGGCTGCCGATCCTCTGTCTTGCCGAGAAAGGGTGAGTTTATGTTTTTTTATATTACGGATGATGATGAAGTCTTTCGATCTATGCTGTCACAAATTATAGAGGATGAAGAATTGGGTGACGTTGTAGGAGAAGCGGATGATGGTTCATTACTAGATGCACATACGCTGGCAATGAAGCATGTCGATATTTTATTCATTGATTTACTGATGCCGATCCGGGACGGAATTGAAACCATTCGTGGCATTGCGCAGTCATTTAAAGGGAAAATCATTATGATTTCCCAAGTAGAGTCTAAAGAACTGATCGGGGAGGCTTATTCACTTGGAATCGAATATTACATCACGAAGCCGCTGAACAGAAATGAAGTATTATCGGTTGTACAGAAGGTCATGGAACGCATTCGTTTGGAGCAGTCTATACAAGACATTCAAAAATCACTCAGCAATGTATTTGATTGGAATTCCGCCAAGGAACAAAAGTCTGCCTCCGAGGAAAAGAAAATTACAGATTGGGGGCAAGTTCTTTTATCCGAACTCGGCATAGCCGGTGAAAATGGAAGCAAGGACTTGCTGGAAATCATCGATTATTTATACCATTATGAGAAAAAACTAGCATTTGAGACGGGATTTCCTATTTTAAAGGATATCTTCACCCATATCAGCTTAAAAAAATTAGGAACGGTCGCTTCGCAAGATGAGGTTGACAGGGAGAGAAAAGCGTCCGAACAGCGTGTTCGCCGAGCAATTTACCAATCATTGAACCATTTGGCCTCGCTTGGCCTCGCTGATTTTGCGAATCAGAAATTTGAGAATTACGCGTCGAAGTTTTTTGATTTTACAACAGTGCGTCAACGAATGACGGAATTGAAACAAGCATCTTTAATTTCATCAACGCATACGCGGATTAATGCCAAGAAGTTTATTCAGATGTTGTATTTTGAAGCAAAACAGCTGGTAGATGAGGGGTATTAGAATGTAAATAGGAGCCTGGGATAGCAGCGTGGTTCCAACTATTATTGGTACTTTCAAAGGCCCCCAACCATATTGGTTGGGGGTCCTTTTTTTCCTAACTTTGCTAGGAGTCTAAATACTTGAGTCTTTTTTTCAAATAGGCAGATCTGTCACGAATGAATTGAAAAATCACTTCCGGTTCCCCATCAAATAATTCGATATCCTTCTTTTTAAACGGATCTTGCAGGATATGCGGCCGTAAAGCTTGATGCATGGATGTAACTTTATTTTCTAAATAAGGAACTGTGAACTGAGTTTCTAAGATTTCTTCTAATATGTTTCTGTAAAGCGTGCGAAACTCAGGTACTTGCAGGAGAAGAAATGAAAGATGGTTGGTATTTCTACCTCCAATAGGAACATAATTGTACTTCATAATACCCCCGCTAATTTTCCGTCCCCAGGTGCCATCATAATCCCAGGGAATGAATTCAAACAACCCTGTTTGGCTGTTACGATAAAGGGCGTAGTTATGGGTGAATCCATCATTATTCATGGTGCAAACCGCGCATGCCAGCCACTGTGCGTATTTATTTATGTCAATGAGTTTGAAAATGATCCGGGGGAAGTCGGAGAGTGGGATACTATTGACTTTTTCTACTAGTTCGATGAGGTATTTATAATCGGATTCATTCCCAAATGCTTTTTGGTAGCCTGAAGTAAGAGACTTCTTCTGTTTGCCCTTTTTGTACAGTGAAAAGTTGGCGCCATTACCTACAGCATATAAAATCGGCCCTAAAGGGAGTCCTCTTCTTCTCAAGAACATTTCATCCACGGATTCTAATTGTAGATACACCCCTTTTAAAGAGCCATTTCTTATTAAATTAACATGCTTACTTTCGGGCGATAAGACACCAATGTCTTGAAAAAAGTCGAGAGAAAGTTTGTTGCGGAGGAGTGAGGGATCTCTGTATTCTGCATTGAGGTGAATGACATGTGCATCCGAAACGGTTTTTGGTTCCATGAACTTGATCATATATGATTTTTTACGGAATTCCCGGGTATAGGAACCTCGGTAGCAAATATCAACATTATAGCGGGTATCACCCACCTGTAAACAAGCAGGAACAGGGTCATCGCTCCAAATATCATTTCTAAGATCTTTTAGATCCGCTTTTTTTATTTCTAAAAAATATGATGGAATTTGGTAGGGTATTTGTTCCATAAAAAAACACATCCTTAATAAGCTTAATTCATCCTATTAAAGGCGTGTATAAAATGCTCAAGATATTGCTCAATTCCTTGCAATTTAATTTTCAAACAAAGCAGATGTGAGTTTTTCCCCGCATCCGCCTTAGTTGACTAGTTGGTTTTTAACTGCATACAGGGCGGCCTGTGTCCGGTCCGCCAGTTCAAGCTTTGCTAAAAGGTTCGATACATGAGTTTTAACCGTCTTTTCCGTAATAAATAATGCGGCAGCAATTTCCTTATTGCTTTTTCCTTTCGCGATTTCTTTTAACACTTCTAACTCCCGCTTGGTTAATTCCTCTAGTAAATTCTTTTCCTGCTTGCTTTTATTGGACAAATTGGCGAGTAAATGTGAGGTAGCTTTTGGGTGAAGCTGATTTTCCCCGCTGATGATTTTTTTAATCGATGTGACCAGCTCATCAGGCTGAATGTCCTTTAATTGGAACCCGGAAGCACCAGCTTCGAGCGCGGGAATGACCTGATCTTGGTCAGAAAAACTCGTCAGCATCATAATTTTAATTTCGGGCTGTTTTTCTTTTATGATCTTTGTTGCCTGGATTCCGTCCATTTCCGGCATGACGAGGTCCATTAAAATAATATCTGGCTTTAACAAATGGGCCTGTTGAACGGCTTCTTTGCCATTGGCGGCTTCCCCGATAATTTCAAGGCCCTTTTGTGTTCGGAGAAAAAAGACCAGGCCTCTTCTAACGACATGATGGTCATCAGCAATTAGGATGCGTATACACATGTGAATTCTCCTCTCTAAAAAGGTATGCGGACTTCTATCGCTGTCCCGCTACCTGGTCTACTCTTTATGAAAAATTGTCCGTTAAGCGATTCTGTCCGTGTTCTTATGTTTTTTAACCCTAATGAGAGAATTTCAACATTTTCTCCGTAATGGAAGCCGCATCCTTGATCCTTAATGGTCATCACAACGAGGTCCTTGGAGGCATGAAACATCAAGTTGGCCTCAGTGGTCTGGGAATGCTTCTTACAATTGGCTAACGCCTCTTGACCGATGCGCCACAATGCTTCCTCGACCTTTCCAGGAATGCTCGCTGCTCCTGTAATCTCGGTATCGATGGATAGGCCAAGCATTTCAGCATAACTTCTTAAGGCACTAACGATGCCATTTTCTAGACCAAGCGGGCGCAGCTGCCAAATCAATGCTCGCATCTCTCCAAGCGCTTCCTGAGCTAAGTCCTTAATATAGACGAATGTATGTTTCACATCTTCTTGTTCAGTCATTTCCACTCCTGCCCTTGCTGTTAAGCTGAGGGAAAATAACAGTTGATTAACGGAATCATGAAGATCTCTTGCCAGCCGATTGCGTTCCGCAACAAGTGCGGTTTCTTGTTCCCTCTGGGTAAGTTTTATGCGTTTTAGCGCCGTGCCGATTTGATAGGCAACAGCTTCAAGTAATGCAAGTTCATTTTTGTTGAAATGTGTCTTATAAGGCGATCCAACATTTAAGATTCCAAATCGTTCATCTCCAGCCCCTAGCGGAACGGTGGCATGATGGGTCAGTCCGCAAGTTTCACCAGCATGTTCTTCAATCGCTTCCTCAATTCGTTTACATTCCATAATATTCGTAGCTTTAGTTAATTTTTTATTATTGTATTTATTGACGCACCAACACCCGCCCTGGCACATTCGTTCCTTTTGGTTAGCTGCCAAAGCAGGGGGCAGAGATTCGTCGGCTGCGAGGTGATGAGTCCCTTGCTCATCCATTAAAAATATCCATCCAGTCTGTAGACCAGTTACTTGGAGAAGTCTTTTCAATACGCCGGACAGCACATTGTTTGTATCCGTTCCTTCATTCAATAACTCAGCGATTTCTTTTAAAATCCCAATATTATTATTCTTCTCAGACATTCTATTCTCCTCCACTGTCTGCATTTACTGTAATTATAACTTAATGGATGAAAGGTTGACGTTAAAAACTTGACTTTGAACGTCATGGAGCAGGCTTAGCTTGTAAGCAATCAACTCCTTGAGATTATCAACTTTAAAACCATAATGATGGAAACACACGTTTGGTAACCTTGGATTATAAGATTAAATTCATATCGCCAAACTCATGCCATAAATAACCTGCGACGATGGCATGATTGTATGCTTGCAGCAAATGATGCTCTGATACAAAGGCGGACAGCATATCAAGGTGGCTCGCTTGGGGTTCATGAAAACCAGTAATGATTCCATCGGCTATTTTTAAAGGATATTGCTGATCGATATAGAGATTGGTTGTGCCCGATAGGACCCCGCTTCTGGCTGCACTTTCAAGAGCACGAACCACGGTGGTGCCAACCGCAATGACTCGTTTGCCAGCGGCTTTTGTCTGGCGAATCCGATCCATGGTTTGTTCAGAGATTTGGTACTCTTCGATATTTTCTTCAGGTGACTGTTGATAGGTATCGTCGATTAAATAACTTAGTCCTGTATGCAGTTGGATAAAGTCGAAATGGATGTTCAATCGCTTTAATTTGAAAATTAGCTCCCAGCTAAACGCTCTGCCTGCTGAGGGCATTTCCACAGAACCGGGATGACTGGCAAAAATGGTTTGATAGTAATCAAGATCCCATGGCTTCTCGATATATTCATAACGAATCGGCTCTCCAAGGGCATAAATATTATTAAATAATTCCGTACCTTGTTTTGTAAATTCAATGATTTTTAATGGAGAATTACCTTTGTCTGCAATTACGATTGCAGACAATTCTGTTGAAAACTCGAGTATGTCACCTGGCTTTACGTGAGCGGTAACGATTAATGCCTCCCATAGAGCTTCCTGGCATCGTCTGGCCAGACGCACTTCAACATGGGGTATGATGGGTTCTGTGTCTCGAATACAATTGGCGTGTAAAACCGCGGGGATAGTTCGGCTGTTATTGGCAATAAGCAGGTCGCCGGGCTCGAGATAATCTGCAAGCTGGAAAAAATGATCATGCTTGATGTCTCCTGTTGCCCGGTCGAGAACCATCATCCGGACATGATCCCTTCGCACACCGCGCTTTTCAGGGGGGAGGGACGCATTTAATTCATTAGGCAGGTAAAAATCTAATGCTCTTGTTGCCATCACAATTCCTCCTCTGCTTGAGCCTCAAAGCGCTGGCCATTTATTGCGGCTGCCTTATCTGATGCTAGATAAAGAAAGATTTCGATGACATCTTCTGGCTTAGCTAATGGGTAATTGCAATTTGGGACTGCTAATTGATGCATATCTGTGTCCATTTCACCGGGATCGACCATGTTTACCCGAATATTCGTCTCCTTTAATTCGTCTGCCCAAGTCTGGGTGAGTCCTTCCACGGCGAACTTAGAAATTCCGTATGCACCCCATCCTGCATAACCCGTATGGCCAGCTTCCGATGTTACATTGATGATTGAACCTTCGTTCCGCTCGAGCATCCCTGGAATAACCCTTCTTGTCACAAGAAAGGGCGAAACTGCATTTACTCGCAGTACTTCCGCAAAGTCTTCCTCTGGGTAATCGAGCAGTAGAGGCATTGGACTGGGGCCAAGGATCGAGGCATTATTAATTAAGACATCAATGTGGCCAAATGCCTCCTCAGTCATCGCAATGAATCGTTCTACATCGCGTGATTTGGAAATATCCGCGGTAACTGCGAGAACCTCCGCACCTAAATTTTGAACTTCTTCTTTCACTTTTAAGAGTTTTTCTGATGTCCTTGAGCAGATGGCCAGTTTAGCTCCTTCCTTTGCAAAAGCCAGTGTCAACGCTCTGCCCAGCCCCTTAGACGCGCCAGTAATCATCACAACTTTATTATTCATATCGTCTCTCCCCTTTGTTTCTTGATGTCTTAAGCATAAAGGTTTTTGTAAAATCATCCTTCGGAAAAAAGCTTGAAGTTTATCTACAACTTTAGGATGAGAAAAGGGGATGAATGAAGGAGAAGATTTAAAAAGGGTCTCTGCGGTAAATGAGGGGGGCCTGATTGACCGAAAGAAGGAAAAAAGGGTCTCTGTGGTAAATGAAGGGGGTCTCGATTGACCGAGAGAAGGAAAAAAGGATCTCTGTGGTAAATGAAGGGGGTCTCCATTGACCGAAAGAAGGAAAAAAGGGCCTCTGCGGTAAATGAAGGGGGTCTCCATTGACCGAAAGAAGGAAAAAAGGGCCTCTTCGGTAAATGAGGGAGGTCCCGATTTACCGGTAGAAGGAAAAAAGGGCCTCTGCGGTAAATGAAGGGGGTCTCGATTGACCGAAAGAAGGAAAAAAGGGCCTCTGCGGTAAATGAAGGGGGTCTCAATTTACCGGTAGAAAGAAAAAAGGGTCTCTGCGGAAAATGAAGCAGGTCGCCATTTACCGAGAAAAGGAAAAAGGAACCTAAAAGAACTTCATCCCCAATCCCGATAATACAAAGCACTTCCACAAGAAATAAAAGGGCTTCGCATTAACCGAACTGCATATGTATTTATTCAATTAAGTTCATTCAAAATACCTATATTTCCGTTGCCCAATTGAGTTAAAGTTCTGGATAAGTACTCTTCGTATGGTCTTCTTAGACCCAACCCCACACCACTCAAAAACCAGATTCGTTGTAATTTTAATACCAGGAAAAAGCAACACTAATTCCTCCACACACCGTAATACAGCAGAATCGATTGTTTCTATGTGCCCGCATTTACTACAGACAATCATCTTCCCTAAATCAGGAAGGATCAACAAGTGGCATTTTCCACAAATAACCCCCTTTTTTAGGTGATCAAAGTTATAAGCGGGATAACGGGTAAAAGGATTGTCCGTTTGGTGCAATGAGATTAGTTGATCAGCAAGTATTTTGTGGCGGTTCGTTAGTTTTGAAGGAATCTCGTTTAATTTTTTCATCAGACTGTTTAGCTGAGTGGGGTGAATAATTGGCTCTTTTAATGGGGCTTGGTATAAGGTGAAATTGTGGTGTACAAAGGTTACGTCGCCTTCAATAGGCAAGTGAAAGCCAAGATCTTTAAGTAATGGACGGAGGAGCAACTTACTTCGTTCTAATTGATGTAAAGGATTACTAATTTCATCCTTGGATGATTTGGGGTAGAAATTTCCCGATTCAAACCGATAATCCCCCTCATAGTTTTTTATTTCATATGGATAAATCGTATGTTGAGAAATAATAAGTGTATCAATTTGAAAAAAAGATTTATTCTGTTCAAGACTTAAATCATTTAAAATGTATAAATCATTTTTTAACTCCGAAGTTAACTGGTCAAAGAACACTTCCCCCTGGTATCCCTTTTCAAGGTAAGCAAGACGCTGCTTGTCCTTGAAAGGCAACTCCATTCGTACATTCAATGAACTCAGAACTCGTAATTCCTTTGACCTCTCGCGAGACTTATAATGCGGCATGTGCCACTTTCTCTCCATCATTTTTGGGAACCACCTCTTATTTTACAAAGAACCACATACTAATGGTTTGAATTCTTTGTTAACAATTTAGAGAACCGCCCGATAAAAATTGGCAACTTAATTCTTTGCATTTCTTCTGAACCCCAGATAAAGAATAGTTCTAAGAGGTGAAAAGAAGTGACAGTCATTACGACCTTTAAGGAAAAAAAACGGGAAAAACAAATAAAATATGAACGATCAGTCCTTCGGGAATTATCGATCAATACATTAAAAGAACGAGTCCAACAATACTTTGGCTCCACCAAAATTGTTTCCAGCCTCATCATGAATACAGGAATTGAAGAAGCATGTTATGATATCGCACTTGAAGCTTTTTTATTGGGGGCAAAATATAGCAAGTTTGGTTATCATGGTGAAACCTTAGATGATGTTCGAAAACGCTGCTACCGAGAAGAAAAACATCTTATTGATACGTTATATAACTTTTTCCTTTATTGGGGGAGCGGTGAAGAAGGCGCCATGAGTGAATCACTTTACTATCTATGTGAGCAGTATATCCATATCTGGTGGAGAGAGGGCTATGAAAAAGGGCAAAGACGCCACAAGCTCCGTCTGCACTAAGGTCTGGCATTTCTTCCTGTTCTAATTCCCCCCTTTGTCCCATATAGTTTAGAGAATAGGGACGAGCGGGAAGGAATGATTGGGGTGTCAAAACGAAGACTGAAAATTATTAGTTTTATTGTAGGCTTATCTGTCTTATTTTTCGTTTTACAATATGACTTTGCTGAAGATGACTCATTGAATGCTTGGAATCTTCCGTTGTCAGGAAAAATCATTTTGCTTGACCCGGGCCACGGCGGACCAGATGGCGGCGCAGGAACGGGTCAAACCTTAGAAAAAGACATTGCCTTAGAGATTACCAAAAAAGTTCGGGATTACTTGCAAATGCAAGGTGCCCTTGTCATTATGACCCGAGAAACAGATACCGATTTAGCAGCATCTGATACAAGGGGCTACAGTCGAAGAAAAGTGGAGGATTTAAAAGCTAGACTCAAGATGATAAACGACAGTGATAATGACTTTTTTGTCAGTATTCATTTAAATGCCATTCCATCTTCCAGATGGAGCGGAGCCCAAACCTTCTATGCACCACAATATAAAGAAAATGCAGAGGCGGCCAAGTTTATCCAAGACGAGCTGCGGACAAATTTAAAGAACACCACACGTAGAGCGAAACCTATTAATAATGTCTATATCTTAAAAAACGCGAAGAAACCTGGCGTTTTAGTGGAAGTTGGCTTTTTGTCCAACCCTGAAGAAAAGGAAAAGTTAAAAAAGGATTCCTACCAGGAGAAAGTTGCCGTTTCCATCTATCAAGGTATCACTCGATATTATACGAATGAAAAAGAACTCGTCGAGCCAGAGTATTGAAGGTGGGAAAACACCTTCTATTTTTTTGAATGTCTAGCTCCAGCCCCCTAGCGGCTAGTGTCCTTCGCTCTCCGCCCTACGATAAGTCAAGCACGAATGCGCCTCCGGCTCTTCGTGTTTCCTTTATCTCGGTTGGAGCGCTCCAGGCCATACGCCGCTGACCAGGGGGCTTACGCTTTTCTAATTAAAAATACCTGTGATTCATTTAACTGTTTCTTAACTCGGATATGATATACTGAGAGATGGAAACGAATTCAAAATGTGAGGTGCTTTTTATGTTAACAGAGGAAAGAATCTATGAGGTTCTAGGCAGCCTGAAGGAACCATTTTTACATAAAACATTAGCTGAATTAAATGCTATTGTGGAAATAAAGATCAAAGAAGAAAAGAACCATGTAAGCGTAAAAGTGGCAATCGCAAAAACTGGTACAGCGGAGCAGCTCCAATTACAAACACAAATTGTTAATTTGTTAAAAGAAGCTGGGGCGGCAACGGTGGGAATCCGCTTTAGCGAACTACCTGAAGAAATATTAGCAGCAAATCGCCATGCGGAACCAGAAAATAATGAGACAAATTTGCTTCATTCAAATAAAACCACTTTCATTGCCATTGCCAGTGGAAAGGGCGGCGTTGGTAAATCAACGGTGTCGGTGAACCTTGCTGTCGCGCTGGCGCGTCTAGGCAAAAAGGTTGGATTAATTGACGCCGATATTTATGGCTTTAGTGTACCTGATATGATGGGAATTACCCAGAGACCTGTAGTTAGGGGAGAAAAGATCATCCCTGTCGAACGTTTCGGCGTCCAAGTTATCTCCATGGGCTTTTTTGTGGAAGACAATTCACCAATTATTTGGCGTGGACCCATGTTAGGAAAAATGTTAAACAGCTTCTTTAGTGAAGTAGAGTGGGGCGATATCGATTATCTATTATTAGACTTGCCGCCAGGTACTGGGGACGTGGCTTTAGATGTTCATACCATGCTGCCGGCATGTAAAGAAATTATCGTTACTACTCCACATCCAACTGCTGCGTTTGTTGCAGCGCGTGCGGGTGCGATGGCACTGAAAACCGACCATGAAGTTCTTGGTGTCATTGAGAACATGGCCTACTTTGAAAGTAAGCTGACTGGTGAAAAGGAATATGTATTTGGACAAGGCGGGGGAGATAAATTAGCGGAGGAATTGAATACCGAAGTTCTTGGCCGTTTGCCGCTTAACCAGCCTGATTGGAACGAGGAAGACTTTGCACCATCAATTTATCAAGAAGACCATCAGACTGGAAAAATTTATTTAGAAATCGCTGAAAAAGTAACTGCCTTACTTAAAAAATAAAAAGATGCAAAAAGAGAAGCCCTTTCCTCCTGGAAAAGGCTTCTCTTCATTAGATAGTATGGGTCAAGATAAAAAATTTACCTCAGCTTCCTGTATCGGTCTTACTGCCGCTGTCGGAACTTTGGCTTTTACCAGCGGATTTACTAGCCGCTTCTTCTGCTGCCTTTAAGAGCAATTCTTGTATTTTTGCTTTAAACAAGGGGCTATCTAGTGTTTCTGTTATGACTTTTTGTAGATGTGCTCGGTACTCTTTGCTTTTTAATGCATCTGCCATCTCTTTTTGGATTTCCGGCTCTTTAAAAACCTCAATCATCATTCCTCTATATTCGGGGTCATTCATTAATTCCTTCAGTAATTTTTTGTTTTCAGACTTCAAGTTTTTTGAAACGCTTTGTGCGAATTTAGGATCACTAAACGTTTTTTTCCAATAATCTTTTGCCTTATCCGATGTGAGAGTTTGCTGGATCGTATCAGAGACAACTTTTTGATCCATTACCAGCTTTTCCTTCATGCCATCACTGGACATGACTTCTTGGAGTGCTTTTTTCCCATCATCCGTTTTAAGAATATCAACAACCATCTTTTTCGTTTGTTCGTAATCAACTTGTCCTCCGCCGCTGGATTCATTGGCTGAACAGCTTGTCAAGAACACCAAGATGGGCAGGAGGCACAATATGCTTTTTGCTTTCATTAAGTAAGCCCCTTTCACATAAAAATCCTTAAGTTTAGCATGTTGTAACTTGTGAAAGATTATTCGTACAGAATCATAAATTATGGATTTTTCAAATTTGACTTGGTACAATCATAATGTTGATTATTTTTGTATTCTGGAGGTTTATAGTGTGACAAGCCGTAATTGGGTAAAATTATTTTTAAACACATTATTAGTGGGCGGTATCACAACGGCTATTGTGGGCTTTATTGTTCGCTGGAATGAGTTTGAGCCCTATTTTACTGAATTTAAACTCATTGATATTTTGTCGACCTTGATTTGGTTAATTGTCATGGGCTTTTTGTTTAGTGTTATTAGCCAAATGGGCTTTTTTGCATATTTAACGGTTCACCGTTTTGGTTTAGGGATCTTTAAATCTGTTTCCTTGTGGAATGCTGTACAAATTGTTCTTATTCTATTTGGTTTATTTGATTTAGTTTATCTGCGGTACGACAATTTTGCTGACCCGGGTGATTCTGTTCTCCCATACTTTGGTCCCGCTATCATCCTGTTAATAGTTGCGTTAGCGGCAGCATGGTATAAAGTAAAACAGACCAATCGGGATGCGTTTATTCCTGCCGTATTTTTTATGATTGTGGTTACTTTAGTTGAGTGGGTACCAGTCCTTCGCGTAAATGAACATAGCTGGCTTTACCTCATGATGTTTGCATTAATGGCGTGTAATGCTTATCAACTTTTGATTTTGCATAAATTAAACATTCAATCACAGCAGGAAAGACAAAAGAGGGCGAACCAAGCCCAAAGTAACAAACCCGTAACTAAGAAAAAGACAAAAAAACCGTCCATTTAAAAAGTTGGACGGTTTTTTTGTGTTTATCTTATTTCTTTTGAACTGGCCTCACCGTTAGCTATCAATTCTGATACGGAAACAAGTTTAAATCCTTTTTGGCGAATTTCCTTTAAAATCAATGGCAATGCTTTGGCTGTTTGCTTTGCTGAATCGGAAGCGTGAAGCAAAACGATATCGCCTTTGTCTGCTTTACCAACGTTCTTGACAATGGCTGGAATCCCTGGATTATTCCAGTCCTTTGAATCGACACTCCAATGGACTACTGTATATCCATATCTTTTGGCAATTTTTAAAGTCCGCTCATCGAAGTGACCGGTTGGAGCTCGGAGTAACTTAATATCCTTCACATTTAGTTTTCTGAAGGCTTCTTGTGCTTTTGAGATATCTTGGCCGATTTTTACATCTTCTAAGTCCCGATAGTCTTTGTATTCGTATCCAAGTATACCGATTTCATAACCATCCTTTATGATTCGATTAACAATATCTGGGTGTCGCTCGGCCCATGAACCAGCTAAGAAGAAAGTAGCTGCTTTTACATTTTCCCTCTTTAAGGTATCTAAAATAGGCTCTGCCTTTTCATCACCCCAACCGATATTAAAAGTAAGAGCAAGACCCTTTTCCCCTCTGTAAATTGCTTTCGGACCATCCTTTGTTGAAAAGACAGGAATTTGTGTAAGGTTCTCTATGTAGAGAAACCATGCCGTAAAAAATGCTGCAATTAAAATAAGTGAAATGTTCTTCAAAGACTTCCCGTTAACTACAAAAAATTTCATCGTCCCCACCTCGTCCAATACTGTCCTTGTCTCAACCTATGCGGACTTTTTTTAAAATATGAATAGAAAATCTTATAATAAAATCTCAAAAATTGGAAAAGACTACAATTACTAGATATTACGCTGGAGGTTATTCAATGTTTGGACTTCTAATAAATGATAAGGAAGTAAAAGAAATGGAATACCTTATTAAAAGAGAAATGGATGAAATTCTTTTTGATTTAAGAGATGATCGTATAGATCACATAGTAAAGAGAGCGATGGAAGAAAGATATAAAGTATTATTTACCCTTTTTCGAAGAGTAGCTTCTCCACATGATTGTCTAAAGTATATGAGGAGAGGAAAGAAGGATAGGAAAAAGGGATAAAAAAAGATTCTTTTTTATGCAAGAACCGTTGACAATAAATAAGTATCTTGGTATATTAATAAACGTCGCTGCTGACATAAATAAAACTTCAAAAAAGTTGTTGACATTATGTTTTGCAGGTGATATATTAATAAAGTCGCTTTTGGGCGATACAACAAATTGCTCTTTGAAAACTAAACAAACAAAATCGTGCAAACAAACAATAACTTTTAGTTTCAGAAATGAAACTAAGCCAACGTAACTAATGAGCTAATCAACTTTCTTGGAGAGTTTGATCCTGGCTCAGGACGAACGCTGGCGGCGTGCCTAATACATGCAAGTCGAGCGAGACTCTTCGGAGTCTAGCGGCGGACGGGTGAGTAACACGTGG
>NZ_JBHHJU010000028.1:0-77627 GCF_042136325.1 Neobacillus sp. KR4-4 | reverse complement strand
ACATGGAAAAGTCCAGAAAAGGCCTAGATAAAGGTATAGAAAAGGTCAAAATTTGCTCTTACGAGCAAAAAAACCATAAAAAGGCATTCGATTAAGCTCATCGAATGCCTTTTGTCTACAATCTGAAAGGGGCTGACTTTTGTCAGTCCCTTTACTATGCTTTTTATTAAGTTAAGGGCTTGATGGGATTTGAACCCACAAGACACACTGTAATCAGCGTGAAGGACTACAGGTTGCTCTACCCTTTGAGCTACAAGCCCTGATTATATTTTGACCATTTACTTTAAAAATATCCGGATCTTTTTATTTATTTAATCTATAATCCCAGTTTGTTTGAGATTCACCATTACATGTACATGAACTTTTGCGGTTGGATAGAATTTATTCCATTGTTTTTCATTAAAACCTCGGTATTGTTCTTTATATTTTGTGCAGACTGGGAAATTTTATGAAATTCTCCCATGGCTATTGCGGGAGAGATAATGGTAAGGGAAGAATAAACAAGGGAAAAAAAGAGAAATTAAGTAGGTAACAACTTATTTAATTAATTGAATTTTATCGAAAGTTGGTGAAAAGCTTGAGAAAATTCATGATAATTTTATTTTCTATGTTATTAGGAGGCTGTTCTGCAGGAAATTTAAGTGAGCAACATCAAGTTCAACCCTCTTCACCATCCAAAATTGAAGATAGAACCAATCTTAAAGATAAAAAAGGAATGATGAACTTTCTCTTAATTGGAAGTGATTCAAGAGGCGAACCTCAATCCTTTTCAGATGCCATCATTATTGCTCAATATGTTCCTAAAGAAGGTAATATCAAGTTAATTAGTCTGATGAGAGACAGCTATGTCAAGATTCCTGGGCATAAAAAAGGCTACGACAAGCTCAATATGGCCTATTTTATTGGTGGAAATGAATTGTTAAAAAAGACGATTTATCAAAATTTCGGAATAAAAGTGGACCATTCCATTTCGATTGATTTTGATGGCTTTGCTAACTTTATTGACCTAATTGCACCTGAAGGTATAACTGTCAATGTTAGTCAAAAGATGATAGACGATTTTAAAATGGATGTGAAGCCTGGAGAAAATGCGCTGAAGGGAAGAGAGTTGTTAAAATATGTTCGGTTTAGGCATGATGACGAAAGTGACTTTGGCCGTGTAAAACGACAACAGGAAATCGTCGTCAAGGTAAAGGAGCAGTTAAAAAATAAATTTAGTCATATAGAGTCGTTAGCAGCACTACCCGATTTTGTGGATGAAAGTTTAGATCATGTCGAGTCGGACATGGATAAAGGAGAGATTTTAGCTGTACTATCAAAACTAGTTTTTTATCCAATCAAAAATATCGACAGTTTACGTATTCCGGTTCAAAATAGCTATGTAAATAAAACCTACCCTCACGCCGGGGCGGTTCTGGAGATTAATTTGGAGGAAAATAGAGAGGCATTAAAGGATTTCTTAATGAAGCCTTCGCCGGTGAACAGGGAATATCAGTATTAAGTAATAAAGCAGACATAGCTAGTAACTATGTCTGCTTTATTAGGAAGAATTGGAAGGAAATGTATAATTGTACAAAACTGATCGTTATTTGTACTTAACTTCATGGATTCGTACAAAATGACCCGAAATCTGCACAAAAACTTTCATAAATTGTACAAAACGTTATTTCCTCAGGTTGTTAATTTCTTCGGTAACCACAAATGCAAGATCATCATTACCAAACAGTGCTAACACACCAAGCAAGGTTTGGTCGTCGACTTCTCCAGCTTCTTCTTTAGGTACAGTTAACTCAATGGCCTCTCTTAAAGCAGGATTAGAACCCTGATTAGGATAGGCTTTTAAATATAACTCTTCCGGATCAAGATCATGATTCACACACCATTGAGCAAAGACGAGAATCATCATTTTCTCTTCGCCCCGAAAGTTTTCGATTATCTTTTCTTCTAATTGTTTTGGATTCATTGGATTCTCCTTAGCAAGCGTTATGTATTAATTATATAAGATTTTTGTCGAATATATAATGGAAATACATGTTTTCGAATAAACTCCATCTTTTTTGGGATACTGTTTTATGAAAATACTTTTAAAGGAAGTTGAACGTAAAATGAGTAAAATTGAAGTTCAAGAAATTTTTACGATTACGGATGAAAACGGAGAAGAACAAGAAGTTGAAGTACTTGGTGTCATGACAATAGAGGGTACAGATTACGTTGCTGTTGGGTTTACGGACGAAATTAGGCAGGATTCTGATGAAGATATTGATATCTTTTTTATGAAAGTCGATGATGAAGGTGATTTAGCCGCTATCGAAAGTGATGAAGAATTTGACAAGGTATCTGAGGCATTTGAT
Source organism: Neobacillus sp. KR4-4 (assembly GCF_042136325.1). Taxonomy (NCBI): domain Bacteria; kingdom Bacillati; phylum Bacillota; class Bacilli; order Caryophanales; family Bacillaceae; genus Neobacillus; species Neobacillus sp. KR4-4. The sequence goes on along the minus strand of NZ_JBHHJU010000028.1, from coordinate 75,276 downwards.
GCCATGATGGATGAAGAAGAGGGAATGGAAGAGTAAGAGAGAGATGACACCATCTCTCTTTTTTGTAGATAAAATTCAATTGGAAAAAATATGTATGTATATAACCTTTCTAGGCATACTACATATGAAGAACATCATAAAGGAGTAATATAATGTTAATTGAAGAAGGTACTAAATATCAAATATCTCAAGGGATTAAAAGTTTTTTTAATTCCGCGGAATCTTTCACGGTTAAAAGTTATAATGGCGTCACTGTTCAATTTACACTTGCAGATAGTAAAGGATATGGATCAATGCCAATCGATCATCTGGAATATTTATTGAAAAAATCAAACTTAACATTAATCCCAAATAAAAGAATATTATTAAGTAACGATAATAGTGAAGAGCAAATTAGCTGAACAAACACTGAGGTGAACCTATGGAATTGAAGAAACTCAAAGCAAAAGATTCAACGGTTGCCTACATAGACAGCGGCGAAGGGAAGCCAATCGTGCTCCTGCATGGCTTTTGTGGGAGTTCTAGCTATTGGGAGTTTGTTATCCCAACGTTGTCAGCAGATTACAGGGTGATTGCACCAGACCTTCCTGGACATGGACAGTCAGAGCCTCTTCAAGGCACCAGCACTATTGAAAATATGGCAGATCAAGTGAAACATCTTTTGGATGCCTTAAATTTACCGGAAGTCACAATGTTTGGTCACTCATTAGGCGGGTATATCACCCTGGCTTTTGCAGAAAAATACGGTGGTCAATTAAACGGGTATTCACTTATCCATTCAACTGCCTTTCCAGATTCAGAAGAGGCGAAACAAGCCAGAGCCGCCAATATTGAAAAAGTAAACCGGTCGGGAATTTACTCACTCATTGACGGATTGGTTCCAAAATTATTTTCACAGGGAAATCAGGATGAGAATTTTGTTGGTACTGCAATGGAAATTGGCTATTCTACTTCAGCAGAGGGGGCGATTGATGCGCTTCATGCGATGAAGAACTGGCCAGACCGGAATCGAGTATTGGAATCCTCGACATTGCCCGTTCTTTTAGTTGCAGGGGAACAGGATCAGATCATTCCAGCAGAAAAAACATTTTCAGTTAGTAGAGCAAATATCAAGCAAGCAATCATCAAAGATTCGGGCCATATGAGTATGTTTGAAAATCCTAAGGAGCTTATATCCGAGATACAGGCATTTTTAGCGACTCTATAATGAAGATGATAGGAACCAACTTGGTTCCTATTTTTTGTATTCTAATATAAAACAAGTTTATATATTAGAAAATAATTATTGACATCATAATGATTCACTTGTTATTCTATAAACAACAAAGATTCACATCGGAAAACTTTCGATGCGATATCTTTTTTTATCTATTAGTTTCTTTATATGAATCTTTTTTGTTTATTTCGATTCAAAGTCCTTGGATTTGAATAAAGTGTAAGAAATCATATAAACAGCCATCCTAATAATATTAGGAATATATGTCTAAAAGAAGGGATGATAGGATGAATTCACCGATGTTTTATGAGCTTCGTCGTCCAGCACAAACTGAACCGGGAAAGACTTACCCTGCGTTGTTTTTAATGCATGGGATTGGCAGTAATGAACAAAATATGCTGTCACTAGTAAACGGCTTAGAAGACCGTTTTTACATTTTTAGTATCCGTGGTCATCTTCCACAACCTCCAGGCTATGCGTTTTTTACGATTCAAGGATATGGAAAACCGCACCGGGAAGTGTTTGATGAAGGAATCCGTAAACTGACAAGTTTTATTGATTATGCCTGCGAGGATTATCCATTGGATGAGAGCCAATTGTTCTTACTTGGCTTTAGTCAGGGAGCAATTTTGTCGATGACGCTTGGATTAACATTAGGCAGCCGAATAAAGGGGATTATTGCACTAAGCGGATACATTCCTGCTTTTGTAAAAGAAGAGTACCAAATCCAGTCAGTTGATAATTTGTCCTTATTTATATCCCATGGTGTGCTGGATCAGGTTCTTCCGTTTGATTGGGGATTGGCAAATAATGAGTATTTTAGTGGTTTAGGGGCAGATGTCACCTTTAAAACCTACCAAGAAGGACACACCGTTTCAATGGATAACCATCGGGATTTCATGAACTGGTTAATGGAAAAAGTAGAAAAATAATGATAATAAAAGGGGGAAATAATATTATGTTAAAAAAATTTGAAGTTAGTACATTACTTTTAAGAGTTGTGTTAGGTATTACGTTCTTTGTCCATGGGGTAGTTAAATTTCAGGGTGGAATTGAAAATATCGTTGGCTGGTTTGAAAGTATAGGGCTACCAGGATTCTTAGCCTATGGAGTAGCTGTTGTGGAAATGGTTGGTGGAGCTGCATTAGTTGTAGGTTTAGGCAGTCAAATTGTCTCAGCCCTATTATCGTTACTAATGATTGGTGCAATCGTTAAAGTAAAACTTGCTGTTGGATTTTTAGGAAACGGACAAATGGCTGGTTATGAATTAGATTTGGCTCTCCTAGCAATGGCTATTTTTATTGCGATAAATGGTAGTAAAATGTTTGCACTAGATCAACTTATCTTCAAAGGTCAGAAGGAAGAAACTACATCTTTTTCAAAAAGCTATAATAATTAAAAGGGGGACGTAAATATGATGCCATCTTTTTTTATTGCCCATGGAGCACCATTATTAGCAATTGAGAACAATGAGTATACTCAGTTTCTAAGCCAGCTCGGACAAACACTGCCAAGGCCGAAAGCAATTATATTGTTTTCAGCCCACTGGGAATCATCGATGCAAAAAGTAAGCGAAGTCGACACATATGACACCATTTATGATTTTGGCGGCTTCGACCCAGAATTATACACAATTAAATATCCGGCTAAAGGGGACCACCAGGTTTCACAAGAAATTAAAGACCTGTTCGCGAAAAACGGAGTACCATTTGAAAGCGAAATGAAACGCGGCCTTGATCATGGGGCATGGGTAGTGCTTCGAAAGTTGTATCCGAATGCCGATATCCCTGTCATTTCGATGTCCGTTAATCCGAATCTTAAACCGGAAGAGCAATATAAAGTAGGAAAAAGCTTAGCCTCATTACGGTCAAATGATATATTAATCATTGCAAGTGGAGGAACTGTGCATAACCTTCGAGCAGTGAAATGGGCAGATAACGAAATCGATCAATGGGCACTTGAGTTTGACGATTGGTTGGCTCACCATTTAAATAAATGGGACCTAGAGTCATTATTTAAATATGATTCCCTTGCTCCTTATGCTGAATATGCCGTCCCACGCTATGGAAACGAACACTTTATCCCAATTTTCTATGCAATGGGAGCTGCTGATGATAGTCAAAAAGCGAAGCTGCTACATCGCAGTTTCCGCTATGGAAACTTGAGTCATAGTGTTTGGCAGTTTGGATGAACTAGATTAAATAACAAAATCCTTTTCGTGTTGGAAAGGATTTTGTTATTTAATAAAATTAATCTTCATTGGACCCATGCCCCATATAAATTCCATTAAAAAATGCTGCCATTTCTATAGTACCATCCTCATTATAAAAAGGTACTCCCACCATTACTGTATCGTAATCCGAATGATTGATAAGAACTTCGATGTTTTTTGCTCCTCTATAGCTGTATCCTTCACTTTTAAGCAAATGTTTTACATTCTTAAACTCATAACTACTTAATAAATTTGCAACAATTTTATTCTTTTCAGCTCCTAAAACAGGTGTTACGTCGCATCCGCACTCAGCTGCCTTTGCCGTATTCCCAATACTCACAAACAACGATAATCCAATAATGATTCCACATAAAACTGTTATTAATTTCTTCAAGAATTTCTCCTCCTTTTTATAACCTCCTTAACTTCATTCTCTGTTTTTCGACATTCTCCTTCAAAAAACTTAATGAAATATTCGACAACTACCATACTTTATTACAACTTCGTGTCAAAATGGGTGTCAGGCACCGAGTAGTTGTCATTTTTCCATAATTAGCTTCTAATAATATAAAATAGAAAAAGGAAGGGAGGTAGATTGGAATGAGGTTAAGTATCTTAGATCAAGCCCCAATTTCATCCAATCAAACTGTTCAAGAAGCATTGAATGCATCAATGAAGTTAGCCCAAGCGGCTGAAACATTGGGTTATACGCGTTACTGGATTGCTGAACACCATGACTTAGACGGATTAGCCTGTTCTGCGCCAGAAGTAATGTTAGCTTATATCGGGGCAAACACTAGCAAAATTCGGATTGGTTCGGGAGCTGTCTTATTACCGCACTACAAACCATATAAAGTGGCAGAAGTTTACAATATGTTAGCCACTTTATTTCCAGGAAGAATAGATCTTGGAATAGGCCGCGCACCAGGGGGCTCAGCTGAAGCAACAAATGCCTTATCAGATAATTTTCTTCAGCAGATATGGAACATGCCAGCATCAGTGGAAACGCTGCTTTACTTTTTAGAAAATAAATTTCCAAGTGATCATGAGTTTGCTAAAGTATCGGCTTCACCAATCCCAGAGTTTTCACCTGTTCCTTGGCTATTGGGGACTAGTAAAAAAAGCGCCTTGCTTGCAGCTGAAAATGGCCTTCCCTATGCCTTTGGACAATTTATGAGCGAAAAGGACGGGACAGAAATTATTGAACAATATTTACAGACCTTTAGGCCACGGAAACAGACCCAAGAACCAGAAGTAATTGTGGCGGTTTCCACTATTTGTGCCGATACGGATGAGCGGGCGGAAGAAGTCGCAATAAGTACACTTGTATGGGCAATGCAAAGGAGAAAAGGCGAAGGCGGTGGAGTCCCTTCCATCGAGGAAGCTATGCAATATCCACTAACAGACATTGAAAAGGAATCATTAGAAAATATGAAACAGAAGATGCTTATTGGGAACCCACAAAAGGTTTACCATAAACTGAAGGACCTTCAGGATAAATATAACGCGGATGAAATAATGATTGTTACCATTACACATTCTCCAGATGATCGGCTTCGCTCCTATCAACTAATTTCAGAGACAGCTAACCTTTCAAGCTAAAAACCGCCTATTGACAATTAGTTTAGTTTTTTGAGAATTTCCATAGCAATACATTCAAAAATAGCTGGCCAAACAGTTATAATAATAAAACAACGCTCAGAACGATTTGTTCTCAGAGCGTTGTTTGGTGATTTTTTTAGCGCCTAATAGCCTTTTGCCGAATAGTATTTCACTGGTTCTTTACTTGACGCTTTTAGTTCGGAAGCAATAGTTCCTGTCAAACTATGTGACCCTTGAGCGTCTAGACCTACTTCCCACATCATCATTCCGCCAAAACCGTGATCAAGTGCGAGCCTCGTTTTCTTTTTCATCGTCGCACTGCCGTTATAATGGTAGGTTGTCCCATTCATTTTGACGGTGTCCTTGCCGGCATTTGCTGGATTTTTGTTAATAATTGCGGCAAATGAGACTTGTTTAATTTTCGGATCATCTGGTTGGGCATACGTTGGAACACCCAAGACTAATTTCTCTTTTGAAATTTTATGTGTGTCAAAGAGATTTGTCCAATAGTTTACTATTTTCTCAGTAAATGGATAGGGCGATAGATTAGCGGCATTGTACCCGTCGTCCCATTGACCATCATAGGCCATAATATTGATATGGTCAACATATTGGAACATGGTTGGTTCATACTGTATAAAGCCAGCTTCGGTTAACGTGACCGCATGAATTTTTGAATGAACAGCGATAGACAGTTCTTTCTGTTTCGGGTGAAGCTGGGCACTTAATTCTTTCGCAAAGGAAGCGAGATTTTTTGCATCCGCTGCATTGCGCGGGTGTTCAAAGTCGATATCAATTCCATCCAGTTTCTCGCGGACTGCAAGATTAGTTAGCTCTTTCACTAGCTTTGTTCTAGATTTAGAATGAGAGATTGCTGGTTGAAAATAATTATAGGATTCTCCGCCCTTAATATGGTACCACCCACCAATTGCAAGGATTACTTTGGTGTTATGACTATCTGCTTTTTTAACAACCATTCGCAGGTTTTTTAAAGCTTGGTCGCCATTAAATAAAACTGTTCCATCCTTGGTCGGATGCACAAAAGAGAAAATGACATGTGTTAATTTCGAATAATCTACCATGTTCGGATCACGATAATCCTGAACATAACCGATTAGTACCTTAGAGGGTGCTTTTTTTAAGTTTGGAAACTCTTTTGCATTTGGCATAATCGCTGATTTCGGTGCATCTTCTATGATGATCGTACTAGGACGCTCTTGCTTTTTATGGTTAGAGGTGAAAAGGACCCCTGTTAATATTCCTCCAATAAAGGTAACCGCAATTACCAGGCAAACGAGGAGACGACGTTTATTCATTGTTTATGTCCTCCTTATTATTGCTCACTTAAAAAATTGTAACAGAAAAACAGATGTAAGAAGGTTGGTAATATCCACCTATGAAGGAATTGCCGCCATTGGGAAGTGAAAAAATTTGAATTGAGATGTTTCTTTTTGCTATAATCATAAGGTTAATGCTAAAAACCAAGTGTTTTATATATATAAAAATTTGTAAGGTGGTAACCATGAATCAAGAATTTAGAGTGTTATTGTACTATAAATATGTAAACATAGAGAATCCTGAGGAAGTGACCCAGGAACATCTGCAATTCTGTAATGAACTTGGCCTCAAGGGCCGAATTATCATTGCTGCTGAAGGAATTAATGGTACGGTGTCAGGCACCATTGAACAAACTGACGCCTATATCAAATATATGAACGAACATCCGTTGTTTGCGGGTACTATTTTTAAAATTGATGAAGCTTCTGAACATGCCTTCAAAAAGATGAAAGTTCGGTTCAGACCAGAGTTAGTTACATTGCGTTTGGAAGATGATGTCGATCCGAATGTGCAAACCGGCAAGCATTTGAAGCCTAAGGAATTTTTTAAAGCGATGCAAGATGAAGATACGGTTGTTATTGATGCACGAAACGATTATGAGTTTGATTTAGGTCATTTTCGTGGAGCTGTCCGCCCGGATATTCTTAACTTCCGTGATCTGCCACAATGGATTCGCGAAAATAAGCAGGAGTTTGAAGGCAAGAAGATTCTTACTTATTGTACTGGTGGGATTCGCTGTGAAAAGTTCTCCGGCTGGCTGCTTCAAGAAGGTTTTGAAGATGTATCACAGCTTGAAGGCGGAATTGTCACCTATGGTAAAGATCCCGAAGTTCAGGGAGACTTATGGGATGGTCAACTTTATGTGTTTGATGAGCGCATAAGTGTTCCTGTTAACCGTAAAGAGCATGTCGTTGTTGGGAAGGATTTTTATAGTGGCGAGCCATGTGAACGCTATGTGAATTGTGCCAACCCAGAATGTAATCGTAAAATCCTTTGCTCGGAGGAGAACGAACATAAGCACTTACGAAGCTGTTCACACGAATGTCGTGTTCATCCACGCAACCGTTATATAGCACAGCACGGTTTAAGCGAAGAAGAGGTAGCGCAAAGATTGTCTGTCATTGAGAAAGAAAAAGAGCTAACCAAATAAATTAATTAAAGGGAAACAGGTCATTACAGTGGCCTGTTTTTCTTATGTTTTTTAGGTTTGCCAATAGGAATTTCGGAATATATTGATTATGATAAGAGTATAAAAACGGATTACATAAAAGGGAGCGGATATATAAATGGTGACCTATACTAATAGAAATGATGTACCCACGCATGAAAAGTGGAATTTAGACGATATCTATTCCGATAAGAGTAAATGGGAAGAGGATCTTCTAACTATAGAAGAAATGGCAAAAAAACTGAAACAATATGATGGAACGATTCAAGATGGGCACTCATTGTATCAATATCTTCATCAACGTGAAGAGTTATCTTTCCTATTCAATAAGGTTTATGCTTATGCGATGTTGAGTGTGGATCAAAATACTAGGGATACCCAGGCTCAGTCCAACTTAGACCGCGCAAAACAACTGAGTGTAAAAGTAAGTGCGTCGACCTCCTTCTTTATGCCTTATTTATTAACACTAGACGAAGAAACATTATCAGGATACATAAAATCTGAAAAGAAGCTGGATTACTTTGCAGAGGACTTATGGGAGTCGTTTCGTTATAAACAACATGTATTATCTAAAGAACAGGAAGCCGTCCTTTCCCAATTAGGGGAAGCCCTCTCGGCTCCAGGGAACATTTTTGGGATGATGAATAACGCAGATATTAAATTCGGGGAAGTAACCAGTGAAGACGGGGAACGTGTGGAATTAACGAGGGGAATGTACTCTAAAATAATCGAAGATACGGACCGAGAAAAACGAAGAGAAGCCTATAAGGCATATTATCAGCCTTACCTGCAATTAAAAAATTCAATTGCTGCTACACTTTCAGCTGCCATCAAAACTAATGTGACTACGGCTAAAATCCGTCAATACCCTTCCGCGTTGGAAAAATCCCTGTTTGGGGATAACGTACCAAAAGAGGTCTATGAGAATTTAATCAAAACAACGAGGCAAAATATTCAGCCTCTTCATCAATATTCAAGGATACGCAAGGAGAAATTGAATCTGGATGAACTACGTCAATATGATATGAGTGTCCCACTTGTTAGTGGCGTGAAGCAAGACATTTCCTATGAGGAAGCTTATGATACGATGTGCAAGGCGTTAGCCCCATTGGGTGAGGACTATGTCAATATCCTGAAGGAGTTTAAAGAAAAACGGTATATAGATGTCAGAGAAACTCCTGGGAAGCGGTCAGGTGCCTACAATCTGGGAGTGTACGGCGTTCACCCCTATATCCTTCTCAATCATCAAGATGATTTGGATAGTTTATTTACGTTGGTCCATGAATGCGGACATGGCGTCCACAGCCGTTTAAGTTCACAACATCAACCACAAATCACTGCCAGGTATAGTATTTTTGTGGCAGAAGTGGCCTCCACGGTCAATGAAGTATTATTAATTAACTACTTATTAAACAATGAGAAAAACCCTGATGTTCGGAAGCATTTAGTGAACCATTTCATCGACCAATTTAAGGGAACGTTTTTCACACAAGTGATGTTTGCCGAGTTTGAGATGAAGACCCATGAGATGGCTGAAAAAGGTATGCCGCTTACTGTCGAAGTATTTAACCAAACCTATGAGAAATTATTCCGCGAATATAATGGTGATGAGGTAGTCTTCGATGAGGAAGTTAAATTTGGCTGGTCAAGAATCCCGCATTTTTACCGCCCGTTCTATGTTTATAAGTACGCTACTGGATTTGCTTCAGCGATTCATTTGGCGACCAAGATTCTTGAAGGGGACCAAAAAACATTAACTTCTTATTTAGAATTCTTAAAGAGCGGCAGTTCAGACTATCCGCTTGAATTGTTAAAGAAGACCGGCGTTGATCTTACGACATCCTCCACAATTGAAAACTCTTTAAAACGATTTGGTGAACTAGTAGAGGAATTCTCACAGATTTAATATTAATCCACCCTTTAATACCCATGACTTTCTCCCTCTGAAGAAAGCCATGGGTATATTTTTTTATAGTGTAATAGTTGAACTTATTGTAATATAAGGAAAGTTAAGTAAATTAAAGGGGTCATTTGGATTATGAATAGTAGAAGAGATAAATACCGAGGAAGGAAGAAATCGTTCCTTCCATTCCTTATTCTTGTTGTCGTGTTACTGATTGCGGGTGGTTATTATTTGAACAGCAGTAAAACGGAAGAGAAAGCTGTTTCGCAAATCTCCAATCTAAAGATAAAAGCGGATGAGAAGATAAAAAAAGAGAAGCAAACGCAAGAGACAAAACAAGAAGTTGTCCCAGAAACAAAACCTGAACCTGTGAAAGAAACAACGATTAAAATTAGTGCAGCTGGGGATTTTACACTAGGGTCAGACGAATCGTTTAACTATAGTAGTTCTTTTATCAAGGCTGCTAATGACAATGGGTTGCCGTATTTCGTCAAAGGCTTGGATAATATTTTTATCAATGATGATTTTACAACGGTCAATTTAGAAACCACACTTACAAATGCAACCCAAAAAGCAGTGAAGACATTTCGTTTTAAAGGAGATCCATCCTATGCGAAAATCCTTGAATTGGGTGGGATTGAAGCTGTTAATTTAGCCAATAATCATATCCATGATTACCTCGATCAAGGCTATCAGGATACATTGACTTCTCTAGAAAAACAGAACATTGGTTACTTTGGGTATGATCATAAATATATTACAACGGTAAAAGATACAAAAATCGGTGCTCTAGGATATGAGGGGTGGTCGGATACCCAAGAAATACGCAATCAAGTGGAGAATGATATTAAAGAGCTGCGAGCGCAAGGAGCGCAGATCATTCTCGTTCATTATCATTGGGGCAATGAACGCCATTATGTCCCTGATCATTCTCAGCAGTCGTTGGCCCGATTTACCATCGACAGTGGTGCTGACCTTATTCTCGGTCACCATCCACATGTGGTTCAAGGAATTGAAGAATATAAAGGAAAATTCATTGTATATAGCCTCGGTAACTTTATGTTTGGCGGAAATCGAAATCCAAGTGATAAGGATACGTTTGTTTTTCAGCAAACCTTTCATTTGAAAAATGGGGTTCTATCCGATATGAAAGAGATCAATGTCGTTCCATTTTCAATTTCCTCGGTTTCTTCAAAGAATGATTATCAGCCTACACTATTAACTGGCTCAGAAAAGAAAAGGGTCAAGCAAAAAATCATTGACGGTTCTAATAAAATCAAAGGCTCTGATTGGATAGTTTATGAAAATAACGACCAGGTCGTGAGATCTAAAAACTGAATGTTCACTAAAAAGGGACAGTCCTCACTGTCCCTTTATTTTATAGATGAAATTTTTAAACCGATGTTTGAGTAGATGGTATCGTAAAAAGTAAACTGACGGTTTTTATAGTGATAGTTGTTTTTGCCTGGTGTTGGTTTGCGGATGTTAATTTTCAAATAATCATTAAAGCGTAAAAAAATGGAGTAGTTCGCAGCTGGAAGTTGGCCTAATGCCTCTAAGTCGAGTTCTAATGTCCCATTTCCGTTAGTATCTATGTATAACGGAAGAATTGATTCAAGCAATGCGTTATTTGAATTCCGAACCAGTCCATGTGAGAGTGTATCAATGTGATCACCAAACACCTTAAATTTTAGCGTATATTTATACTTATCGATATATTCCTCATTTAGTATGGAATGCATGGGTACGCGGATATATTTATATTTGTCCTCTAAAAACGGTACAACCGCATAGGGAAGATTGTCTTTGATAATGACCTCTTTAATTTTCTCCTTCTTTTCCCAGGCAAAAAGATTCTCAAGGTCTTTATATTTCCTATCGCGAAACAAGTGATAAACCACCTTATTCATCGGGTGGAAAAATTCCTCAGAAAACTCATAATTTAATTTCTTTGTTGTTTTTAACACTTGGTTGAACTTATAGTAATAAACGCGTTTCAGCCTCGTTTTTTGAAAATGTGGTGTATGGAAGAATCTCGAAATCGAATCAAATTCATAGAGACGGTTTAAGACCATTTTCTGTTTTTCAATATCTAAATCTTTCTTAATAATATGATTAATCACTTTGAGATTACAATTTGTTTTTTGGATAATATTCGTTTGATTGGTTAAACGCGAATCCTGGTTATCCATCCGATTTAAATAGTAAATAGGTTGTGCTGTCGTCGAAATTGTCAGGCAGTGGGTTAACACATCAATAAAAAATTGCTTGTCTTCCGCAAATTTCATTTCAGGAAATAAAATTTGATTGTCTTTTATGACACTCGTTTTAATCATTCGTGCTCGTGGTCCTAAATGATGGAAAATATGCGGTATTGAAAAGGGGGATTCCCTTCGTCTTTCTTTACAAGATTCATGTTCACCAACTATAGACATCCCTTTAGATGTGACCTGTATAGTTTTTCCTACTGCATAATCATCGCCAGTTTCTAATAGAATGGACGATAATACTTCTAAGCCTTTAGGGTCAAGCCAATCATCGGCATCTAGGAACGTAATATAATTAGACCGAGCCAATTGGATTCCGATATTTCGGGGGTGGCCAGGTGTGCCCGAATTTTTTTTCAGGAAAACAACAATGATGTTCGCGTATTTCGCGGAGTATTCTAAGAGGATTTCTCTTGAGGAGTCCGTGGAACAATCATCGATTAATATATATTCGATTTGATCCACGCCGAGTGATTGATTAATCACAGAATCGATGGTTTTTCTGAGTGATTTTTCCGCGTTATAAACGGGGGTAACGACAGTGACCATTGTAGGATTCTGTCCAGTGGTTAATTTTTGATCAACAATATAGTAATCTTTTGCGTTTTTATTCCAAATCCAACCCATGTTTTTTCACCTCAACTTTCTGTCCATTCTAGTGTTTGATTTTATTTCTATTAAAAAACTCCATACCATTTTTTATTTTTGGACAAAATATCGAAACTTATTCGAAAAATAACTCACATCCTATGGTGATCATCCAGATTTTGCGTACATTGACAACTTTTTACACTACATATATCTGAATAATGATAAAATAGGTCATAATCATAATTTTATCTAGGAGGATTTAAACGTTGGAAAATAAGTTTTCTACCCCAAAAGGATTTGGCGAAATACTCGACCACACCTTTCAACTAACTAAAAATCGCTTTAAGGACTTTTTCATGATTTTACTGATTTTTATGGGTCCTGTTTACGTGGTCCAAGCGATCTTGCAACTAAGTTCTGGAACCAGCTTTTTTAGAGAGGTTGGCAGTGATGGGGAATGGTTTGAGCAAATTCTTACGAGTTTTGAAGAATCAGGCACATTCGATTCCAGCAGTTTGGGTGTTGATATTGGTTTGATTATTATCGGTATACTTAGTGCTATTTTGGCACCTGTTGCTGAGGCAGCCATTCTCTTCACTATCAATCATGTCCGTCGAAATGAAGATTATTCGGTGAGTTCGGTCATTAAGGAAGCCTTTTCCCGATTTTGGCCAATCATCGGAAGCAGTATTTTATTCGGTTTGATTAGTTTGGGGATTATCATTGTTCCAATCGTAATTATCGCATTCACTGGTGTGGTCGTTGCGGCCGCTGTTCATCCGGTCGGAGGAATTCTTCTTGGAATCGTCCTGTTTCTTGTCTTTGCTATTCTTGTAGGACTTTTATTAACTCGCTGGAGCTTTTATTTTGGCTCTGTTGTCCTTGATAAAGTTTCCCCTGGATTAGGAAGAAGTTGGAGATTAACAAGAAAGCGTACATGGTTATTGCTGGGACTTTATATCGTCTTTTATTTAATTATATCGTGTATTTCTTTTGGTGTTCAAATGACTTTTGGCATGGTTTTAGGGAACAGTGTGTTGCTAACACTGATTACAAACCTCATTACCTTAGTCACGACAATGATTTTCTCTGTAGGCTATGGGGTTATGTATCTGGATGCCAAAACTAGACATGATGCAGACGATTTAAAAGAGATGCTAGAAGAATTTAAAACGGTTTAAAAAACCTATTATGTTAGGTGATGAAAATGTTCAATGCAGACAAGGCACGGGGTGACCTTGAAGAAATATTAAAAGGAAAAGAATATCAAGTTTATTATGAATCAAAAGGATTCATTGCCACATTGTGGGATAAAGCAAAAGAATGGATAGTCACGCAACTGGAAAAATTATTTCCAGCCATCGATTCAGCGAGCAGGGTGTCAGGCACCATTCTTATTACGATCATAGTACTAATTGTTTTCTTACTTGTTTTTGCTGCTTTTTTTGTAATTCGAAATACGCGACGCAATCGAATCCTCCGCACTCAAAAACCGCTTCAATCGAGGAAAGAATTGAATTGGACCTCGCAAAGACATCTTGCTGAAGCAGATATGAATGAGAGTTTGGAAGAATATACACTTTCTACGCGCCATTTATTTTTAGCATTGCTTCTTTCTTTTCATGAAAAAGGATTGCTTGAGGCTAGAATTTGGAAAACCAATTGGGATTATTATGATGAACTTAGGAAAGTAGATCAGTCGAAGGCAGAACAATTCTTTCAGTTTGCACAACTTTTTGAAGGTGTGACCTACGGGGAACGCACCGTGAGTAAATCGGAATATATACAGTTCCATCAGAAGGTATGGATGGTACTTGGCGATTTGAGGGAGGAGAATAGTTGATGAAATCTCTTTCCAACATGCGTACCTGGATTGGCTTGGTCATCCTGCTTGGTTTGTTTTTGCTCTTTAGTTATTTAAGTTCGACACCGAAGCCGAAGTATTATCCACATTACGTGACTGAGTCACCTGCTCCTAGTGGAGTGAAAGCATTTTATACATATGTTAAGAAGGAAAATGAAGGAAAAGTATGGAGACATTCTCCAGATTTACTGTCTACCAAACCAGACCACCAATTGCTAATTATGGTTGAGCCAGCTATTAGCTTTGAAACGGAAGAGATGAAGGCTTACATTAATTATATGAAAGCCGGCAATACCATTTTATTGTTGCAAACCAATCCACAAGGGATGTTTGATATTAAAACGAGTGGAACAAATTCAAGTGAGTCGGAGAAGGTTTTTACGCAAGACCAAACATCCTATCGTGCTCAAATTCATTCAACTATCCGTTTGCAGACGAAAAAAGGAGATCGGGTGTTGCTTTCTGATCAGGCCGGTCCGATTTCAGTCAAACGGTCTTTTGGAAAAGGACAATTAATTGTTAGTGTTACCCCAGAGTGGATGACGAATGGGAATCTATTAAAGAGGGATCATTTACCCTTGCTCCTGTATCTATTAAATGAAGAAAAATCAAACACCATTCTGTTTGACGAATACATTCATAGCGGCGAGAATGCACCTACAGTTTGGAATGTATACCCAATGTGGTTTTTGGTTCTAGTTATCCAGATGATTCTTTTATTGTTGTTATGGCTTTGGCTGAAAGGAAAGCGATTTGGACCTATTTTTGTCCCAAGGGAAGAATCGGTTCGCTTTAGTGATGAAGGATTGAAGGCATTAGCTGCTTGGTACCTCCGAGGTAAACGATATCATGACTCGATCATCATCCAATCAGATTATGTCAAACTTCTTCTCCGGGAACGTTGGCAGATTCCGTATCATAGAGAATGGCAGGATTTATCGAGTTATATGGAGAAAAAGTGGACTCGAATGTCTGCTAATGAAATCAACTCCTTTTTAACAGGTTTGGTTCACATTCTTGAAAAAGAAACAATCACAAAACAGGAATTCTTATTATGGTCGAAAAGGCTTGAGCAATTAAGAAAAGAGGTTGAAGAATGAAGACAGAATTAACATCTTTTTTAAATAAATATGAAGAGCGGATTTTTGGACAAAGTCTAAATCTTAAATTATTACTATCAGCTATTTTAGCTGGTGGCCATGTCCTATTAGAAGGGGTGCCTGGCACTGGAAAAACACAAATGGTGCGTACACTTGCCAATCTCTTAGGGGGGAGTTTTAACCGTATCCAGTTTACCCCAGACTTATTACCAAGTGATATCACTGGGAGTACAATTTACAATTTGAAGGAAAGCAACTTCCAAACGCTAAAGGGGCCGATTTTTACCAATATCCTGTTAGCCGATGAAATTAACCGGACCCCTGCAAAGACACAGGCTGCCCTGCTCGAAGCCATGGAAGAGAAACAGGTAACAATCCAAGGTGAAACCTATCCTTTACCCGAGATGTTTTTTGTGGTTGCCACCCAAAATCCTATTGAATTTGAAGGGACGTACCCACTTCCAGAAGCACAGCAGGATCGTTTCCTCTTCAAGCTTAGAATTGAATTTCCAAGCTTTGAGGAAGAGAAAAATATCCTCAAACAAGTAATTGAAAATAGCTTTGACGAAAAGCTTGTATCAGCGATCTTAGAGATGGACAAGTTTTTAAGTATTAGAAGAGACATTGAAAAAGTCACGGTGAGCGAGAATGTATTAGATTACATGATGAAGATTGTCAGGAAAACACGTGAAGCTGATGCGATCCGATTCGGGGCTAGTACGAGAGCTGGAATTTCGATTGGCAAGGGAGCGCAAGCGTGGGCCTACCTTTCAGGCAGGGATTACGTTACACCCGACGATATCAAAATGGTTGCCAAGCCAGCTTTACGCCATCGTATTCAGTTATCGCCGCATGTAGAATTGGAGGGAACAACCGTTGACCAAATTATTGAAGAGTTGGTGGGCTCGGTTCCTGTTCCAAGATAGAGGAGTTATACCGACTAACCGATTATTATTGGTTTTCCTCTTTCTATCCATTGCTTTAGGAATTAGTACTATTTGGGGAATATCATGGATCCTGGTCATTGCCGCCAATCTTATATTATTTATGGCCAGTTTGTTTGATTTGTTTTTTTCACCTTCTAAAAAACAACTTTCCTTTCAACGGATCGTTACTGGGGAATTTGAAAGAGGTCAAACTTATCCGATAACGATCGAAGTTCAGAATGCTTCAAACTATCCTTTCTCATACCGACTTGTTGATGACCTGCCACAGTCTTTTGTAAGGCCATTTCCAATCGCCGGGTCGATCCCTAAGGAAGCAATTGTGAGCATTTCTTATGAAACTAGTGCGATGACCAGAGGCATGTACGAAGTTAAAAAGATTTATTTTCGCTATTCCAGTTTGCTTGGTTTGTGGG
Organism: Neobacillus sp. KR4-4; assembly: GCF_042136325.1. Lineage (NCBI taxonomy): Bacteria > Bacillati > Bacillota > Bacilli > Caryophanales > Bacillaceae > Neobacillus > Neobacillus sp. KR4-4. The sequence goes on along the minus strand of NZ_JBHHJU010000028.1, from coordinate 58,655 downwards.
AAAAGCAGGTGACTGTTGAATTACGGGATGAAATAAAAGTTATTCCAGATTTAACTGAAACTAAACAGTATTTAGAAAATGCCCAGAAATATTTGGTGTACGAAGGGGTAAAAATCCGGAGGCAGCGAAGCGGGGTTGGTGATTTTTCCAAGATTAGAAGTTATGTGGTGGGAGATGATCCTCGGAAAATCAACTGGCGTCAAACCGCTAAACTCCGAGAAGTAATGACGAATGAGTATGAACCAGAGCATGGAAAATATATTACCATTTTAATTGATTGTGGGAGAATGATGGGGGCAGAATTGTCACAGGGAAATCGATTAGAAAAAGCGTTAGAAGCCGCCTTGACGGTAACAGCTGCAGCCCTCCAAAAGGGGGATTATGTGTCGGTCCTTGCCTTTTCAAGGGATATAAAAGTCTTTGTACCGCCTGCCAAAGGAATGGCGCACCTGCAGACGATTCTCCAAGCAATCTATTCAGTAGACGTAGATGCCGCTGAAACAAATTATGCAGCGGTGTTGCAGTACTTAGAAACGGTGCAAAAGAAACGAAGTCTGCTGTTATTATTTAGTGATGTACGGACCTTCCTTCACGAGGAAAGTGGCTTAATCCTCTTAAAACGACTTCGGCAGCGGCATTTATTTTTAATGATTGGAATTGAAGATCAGACACTTTTAAAAAGAGTGAATGAGGAGCCTAGTACGGTCCAAGCAGTGATGCGAAAAAGTATGGCGCAGCAGCAAATTTTGTTTAAGAAAAGGGAAAAGAAAAAATGGGAAAAGCAAGGCCTCGTTATGATCGAGGCCCGTGAGGAGCAATTAGCGATTACTGCCGTTTCTCAATATATTGATATTATGAATCAGAATCTATTATAGCTTTCTTTCGTTTGATCTTGCCAATCGCTACATAAAGGATCAGTCCAATCACGGTTAAGATAGCAACAAAGTACTTTGCTTCTAATGAAATCGCAGCCGGGGTAATGAAACCTTCGATAATACCCGCTATGATAAACAAAGGAATTGTACCGAGCAATAGTTGAACGGATCTTTTTGCATGCTGTTTTAATTGGAAACTTCGAGAATATTGTCCAGGCACAAACAGCTTATAGCCCATTAATAGCCCAGCGCCGCCAGCAATAAAAATGGCTGTGAGTTCGATCATTCCATGGGGAACGATGTATGCCCAAAAATCATACGATTTTCCGTGATGCCAAAACAGGGCAGCAAGCGCTCCAATAATGATGCCATTGTAGACCATTAAATAAACCGTTACGAGCCCAAAGGTGATGCCCCCAGCAAAAGCAAAGATGGCAACTTTAATATTATTTGTCATGATGCTCGCCGACATGAGGGAGGAGTCTACCGCTTCATGACCCTTCCCGAGTTGGTCAGGGTCCACACCTTTGGCAATTTCCGCAGGGAGAATCGAATAGATATGCAATGGATCATTCAGAACGGATAAGAAGCTTCCAAAACCGCCAATGAGAAATAAGATCATCGCAGCTATGACAAACTTCCATTGTTCAAGCAAAAGGCCAATAAATTTTTGACTAAAAAAATAACGAATTTGCTTGAAGCTAGAGACTTGGTCTTTGTACAAAAGATTATGTGATTTCGCCACAAGTCCGTTCAAATAATTGGTGACTTCATCATGAGGAAAATAGGTTTGACTGTAAGAGAGATTCTGGGCTGCTTTTTGATAGAGTCGATGGTATTGTGTAATATGATCTCCTGTAATGGCAAGTCTGCGCTTACTCATGGTTGCCACTAATTGTTCTAGCTGTTTCCAATCTTCTCTATGCATTTTGACAAATTGTTTAACATTCATTCTGACACCTACTTTTAGGGGCTGGGAAAATAAGACTTTATTCTCCTTATTATAGTAATATTGTAGAAAAATAGAAATAGAAATTATCATCTCGTCATGGAGGAAACTTATGAACGAAGATCATTTAGATATTAAAACACCTGAATTTGTTTCCATTCAGTTTCAGATAGCTGGTTTAGGCAGCAGGTCGGCTGCCTTTATTATCGACCAATTACTTTTAACGGCGTTTAATATTTTGTCTTTGATTGTCCTTTTTTTCGTTTTAGATGGCATGTCTAAAATGGAATTTATTTTCATCGGGAATTCACTGCCTATTGCAATAACAATTATTGCACTGTTTATCGTTAATGGGGGTTACTTTTTTGTGTATGAGTTTTTCTCAGGCGGAAGAACACTTGGGAAAAAGCTAATGGGAATCCGGGTCATTCAAGAGAATGGTCATAGCATCACCTTGCTGTCCAGCTTTATTCGAAATTTGATTCGGATCATTGATTCATTGCCAACAGCATATTTTCTAGGAATTATCATGATTTTTTTCCACTCGAAACACAAACGGCTAGGCGATCTTGTTGCTGGAACGATTGTTGTCCATGAGCGCAGAGCAAAACGGAAAAAGAAACTGTCTCCTTTAGAAAATGAACTTGTCAGCAGAGGACTTTCAAAGGATGATCTTACGCTTGATGAATGGACGCTGAAATCATTAGGTATGAAGGATTGGAAACTGATCAAAACCTATGCAAATCGGTTTTTGCATATCCCATTAGACGAAAGAAATCAACTAACGGAACAAATCGCTATGATATTATTTCCGAAAATCGGATTGGACCCCTCAGGGAAAACCACCGCTGAGTTAGAAAACAACCTTCTTGTGCTTTATTTAGTACTTCTTGATGAGTGGGAGTTTGAATTGTGAGAACAAATAATCCATTACTAAGTTCTTTTCGAGGTAAAAATATTAGAGAGGAGAAAGCAATGCATTTGTATCAGCATTGCTTTTTTTAATGTAAATTAATACCAAGTCCTTATTAGTAATTAAATAGATTAGAGGTTCGAATTGTTAAATCTATCCGACTTGGGTCTTATTTAGTCGGTTTTAGTCGAAAAATTTATTTTTACGATGTATAATAGGTAATTGTGGATTGCTGTGTGTTAATAAGGAGGAAATTAATATGATGGAATGGACAATAATTCTATTGATTGCGATATCTGCTGTTTTGCTCATCGTTTCAATGGCATCGAATCGTAAAGTAGAAAAACAAAAACAAAAAGAAATTGATTTGGTTCATGTTGCGGTAATGAAAGATATCAATAACGTACAGGAGCAAATTCGAAGTCTAGAACTAGATATTGAAGTGGTCACCAAGGAAGCAGGCATTCACCTGACTCCTGAGGAAGTTATTTTCAAACGCGAAGTACTAGATTTATATAAACGGAAATATTCAATTGAGACTATTGCACAGAAAAAACAAGTTTCAGAGAGTGAAATTCAACAATTTCTTGCACCGTATCTAGCTGCTAAGGATGAAAGGAGCAAATTAGCCCATGAAATTTAATGTAGTGAGCAGCTTTGCGGCCGGAATTCTTCTAGCTACGACCATATGTGGTGCTGTTTACTTTTCTGAAGATCCTGTTGTCACAAAAGCAACTGCCAAACCAGCTAAAATCGAGCAGAAAACAGTTGCTCAACCAACTGAAACCGAGATGAAGGACAAACTTCTAGCTGCTGGATATGTTGTTCAACCAAAGGCAGAATATGATAAGACGCTTGAGGCAGCAAAAAAAGCAGCTTCAGCTTCCACCGCTTCCACAGCTACTAATGGAAATCAAAAGATTGCTTACAGATCAGTTATTTCCGTTACACAAGGGATGACGAGCATCGATGTCGGCAAAATGCTTGAAAAAGCGAAAATCGTACCTGATGACTTTAAATTCTCAAAAGATGTCGAGAAGAAGGGTGTCGAAAAAAACTTACGCCCTGGTACATTCGTGGTTGATACAGAAATGACCTATGATCAAATTATCGCTACTATTTTTAAAAAGTAATAAAACAAGACGGACAGTATAATTAAATACTGTCCGTCTTTGTTTTATCAGTTACTTTTATTTACAAATTCTTGAACCATTTCGCCCGTAACGAATTCTCGTGTTGGGATAAAGCGCAGGTTGATTTTATTTATACTATTTGTTACGGCGTTTATTTTATCAGTTGAAAAGGGTAGACCCTGTTTACATAAAGCAATCGCTTCTTCGATATATTGCTCACGTTGTTGATCGAGCGCTAAGAATTGTTGATAGGTTTCATGCTGATTTGCCGCATGTTTAATTAGATCTTTATGTACACTCATGATATCACTCCTAAAATATATTTATACAATCATACCACAATTAATTGAGGAAGAGACGCATATATAATTATAGTAAATAGTGCTACTTATGGAGTTGTCATGTACGCATTTAAGATAAATAAGAATAATACTAGATTCAGTCGAATATATTTTCTTATTAGATTGAATAATAGATTAGAAAAAATTCTTCCCCAAAAAAACTTTAAAATGAAATTTTTTAATGGCAAAGGAGGTACTATGGGGCACAATCACACTCATCACAATCAAAATAAAAAAGCTTTGATGGTCGCGTTTCTCATTATTACCGTTTTTATGGTTTTAGAGTACATTGGAGGGAAGTTGACAAATAGTCTAGCTCTTCTATCAGATGCTGGACATATGTTAAGTGATTCCATTTCCTTGGGAGTGGGATTACTAGCTCTTATTTTAGGAAGACGGGCGGTAAGCGAGAGTAAAACCTTTGGTTATCAGCGCTTGGAAATTTTATCAGCTTTATTTAATGGGGTTCTATTAATTGTTATTTCTATTTTAATTATGTGGGAATCATTTCACCGTTTTACTGAACCTCAAGTAATTTCAGGTCCGGGTATGCTTTTGATATCTAGTATAGGCGCGTTCGTGAATATAATTGTCGCTTGGATTATGCATCAATCAGAAACTAGTGATAACATTAATATGAGAGCTGCTTTTTTACATGTAATTGGTGATTTACTGGGTTCTGTTAGTGCTATTCTTGCTTCCTTACTGATTATGTATTTTGGTTGGACCATTGCCGATCCGATTACAAGTTTAATTGTTTCCCTATTAATTTTAAAGAGTGGGATTGGAATTTCCAACGATGCCGTTCACATGCTGATGGAAGGCAGACCAGCGAACTTAGATGTTGAAAAGGTGCGAGAAACATTACTTCAAATTCCAGGTGTGGTAAGTATGCATGATTTTCATGTGTGGAGTATCACATCAAATTTTCCATCGATTAGCTGTCACTTGGTGATTTCATATCCTAATCATGACTCGATTTTAAAGAATGCATTAAGAGAATTACACGATACTTTTGATTTGGAACATGCGACCATTCAAGTGGAAAGTGTTAATGCTGATTTGGACCAATATGAACATAATCGTTGTAATCATTTTGTAGGGAAAGGATTTTGACCGAGTTGAAGAAAATTTAAACAGGGTCACCGAGCCTTCTTAAAGATAATAAACAAATATCGTTAATTTGTTTAATAATAAAGGCTGCTTAATAAGCGGCCTTTTCTTAGTTTTTAACGGATGCTGAATATGTAATAAGTACAATGTAAATTCGTTTTAAAAATTGAAACAAATAAATAAAAAAGGTTATTGACAAAAATTATTATAAGTACTAATATTATCTCATATTCAAGATATTTAATTTCAAGATTTATTAGGAGGTGAAACGGGTTATTGAGATGAAATACCTGTCCAGATGATTGCCGAGCAATATTTTGAATAAAGTAAGGAGTAAAGTTCAACTTTTTTTAAAAAATAATACCTCGAATTCGAGATAAAAACATTTAGGAGGATATTAAGATGATAAATATTGGTTTATTAATAATTCGTTTGGTAATTGGTGTTTTATTCATTGGTCACGGTGCTCAAAAATTGTTTGGTTGGTTTGGTGGTTATGGTTTAAAAGGTACAGGTGGCTGGTTTGAATCCATTGGTATGAAACCAGGGGTTACAATGGCTCTTTTCGCAGGATTAGCAGAACTTATTGGAGGAATTTTGTTTACTTTAGGACTTCTTACCCCGCTTGCAGGAATTATGATTGCAGGGACGATGGTAATGGCGATCGTTAAAGTGCATGCTCCAAACGGTTTATGGGCAACCTCAAATGGTTATGAATATAACCTAACCCTACTTGCAGTTGCTATTGGTATAGCTTTAATCGGTCCGGGTCAATATGCACTGGATGCATTTTTATTCTAAAATATCTTGAAATAGAGATTCTTAAATTAAAATAAATTTTATGAGACTTTAAAATCATAATGAAGAACAAAATAAGGTATCAACGTCCTATATTTAACTATAATTAACTATATTTAACTATATTTAATATGCAAAAGGAGATGTTAAAAATGAGTAAAAAGACAATGGGTATTCACCATATCACTGCAATTGTCGGTCATCCGCAAGAGAACGTAGATTTCTATGCAGGAGTATTGGGTTTACGTTTAGTCAAGCAAACGGTTAATTTTGATGATCCAGGTACGTATCACCTTTATTTTGGGAATGAAGGTGGGAAGCCAGGGACAATTATCACCTTTTTTCCATGGGCAGGAGCCCGTCAAGGCATTATCGGTGACGGTCAAGTAGGAGTCACATCCTATGTTGTACCAAAAGGTGCCATGGGATTTTGGGAACAAAGACTAGAAAAGTTCAATATTCCTTTTACTAAAATGGACCGCTTCGGAGAGCAATATTTGGAATTTGATGATCCACATGGGCTTCACTTGGAAATTGTTGAAAGAGAAGAAGGAGAAGTTAATTCATGGACCTTTGGAGAAGTCACACCTGAGGTTGCCATTAAAGGGTTTGGTGGAGCTACTCTATTGTCAACCCAACCTAACAAGACCGCTGATTTGTTAGAGAAAGTAATGGGACTTGAATCAGTGGGTAAGGAAGGAGATCTCGCTCGATATCGTTCCCCTGCTGATATTGGAAATGTTATTGACCTTAAATTAACTCCGATTGGGCGCGGGCAAATGGGTGTAGGCACAGTTCACCACATTGCATGGCGAGCTATTGATGATCAAGACCAATTGGATTGGCAAAAGTATGTGGCGGCAAATGGATATGGTGTCACTCCTGTAAAAGACAGAAATTATTTCAATGCTATTTACTTCAGGGAACATGGGGAAATTTTATTTGAAATTGCTACTGATCCTCCAGGATTCGCACATGATGAATCACAGGAGACAATGGGTAAAAAGTTGATGTTACCTGATCAATATGAAGCAAATAGAGCACAAATAGAACAGGGTTTACTTCCATTTGATGTAAGAATATTAGACTAATTTTGTGAAAGGAAATGATATCCTTGCTTTCGATTGATCCAGTTTCCATGTCTGAAAGAGAAAATTATAAATTTTTAATAGGAAGTATTATTCCTAGGCCAATTGCTTTCGTTACAACGATTTCAAAAGAAGGCGTTCTGAATGGTGCGCCATTTAGTTATTTTAATATCGTCTCATCCAATCCCCCCATGATTTCATTATCTATTCAGCGCTCAGCGGGGAGACAGAAGGATACAGCTAGAAACATCATAGAATCTAAGGAATTTGTCATTCATATTGTTGACGAACTTAATGTTGATAACATTAATAAAACAGCTGCAAATCTTCCTCCTGATCAAAGTGAAATAGATTTAGCTAAATTAACCCCATTAGACAGTGTTAAGATTTCTGTTCCTGGTGTAAAAGAAGCGAAAATTCGAATGGAATGCACATTAGAGCATTCCTTAGAATTAGGAGGTTTGGATACACCTGGGTGTGATTTTATTATAGGAAAAGTTGTTCAATTTCATGTTGAAAATGATATTTATGAAAATGGAAGGATAGATCCAAGGGGCTTAGCAGCAGTAAGCAGGCTGGCTGGAAATAATTATGCGAAAATCGGTGAGATTTTTGAAATAAAAAGACCTAAATAACTCCTCTATAATATTTCACTATTAATGTTCGTAAAGAGTTTAAAATATCAGGACTAATAATTTAGCCAATAGCCAATCGACAATGATCGATTGGTTTTTTATATTTATTTTTTTGAGGTGAGCTTAGAAGATATAGGTTTGGCAGAGTGGTATTTAAATTTATCTTTAATTTGAGATACTTTACTTGACGAAATTCAAAATTAAGATATATTAAGGTTACATAAAGTTACCGAGATTAATAAAGATAACCTTAAAAAATCACAAATAATAAAATGATTAGGAAGTGAATACTATAATCGAAGTCCTGTGACACTAAATATTAAGGGACATAATTAATAAACGAATGTAATTGTAAGAAAGGACACTCCTGAAACTCAAATCTTTCAGAAGGCATGGGAACAAGTTGAAATACAATGGACAAATTATTAATGGAGAAATCCCAACTTTAGATGAAGGGAGATAAAGCCTTGAATGAAAAGAAAGAAGTTGGAGAAAAAGCTCTTGAATATGTGAAAGACGGCATGGTAGTTGGTCTCGGTACAGGTTCTACTGTATTTTATACCATCACTAAGCTTGGTCAGTTAGTAAAGCAGGGACTTTCAATTAAAGGAGTTCCTACTTCTGAACAAACGAAACAATTAGCGATAAAACTTGGCATACCACTTGTGTCGTTCAATGAAATTGAGCAAATTGATGTCACGATTGATGGAGCAGATGAGGTAGATCTTGAATTGAATCTCATTAAAGGCGGCGGAGGTGCTCTTTTAAGAGAGAAAATAATCGCGAATGCAGCTAAAAATTTCATTGTCGTTGCTGGCTCTGATAAAAATGTAGATACATTAGGTACTTTTCCACTGCCGATAGAAGTGGTTCCATTTGGTTACGAAATGACAGTAAAACATATCAGGGAACTTGGAGGCAGTCCGAAGCTGAGACAAATGGATGGGACCCCTTATCTAACAGATAACGGTAACTATATTATAGACAGCAGTTTTCAAGAAATTACACATCCAGGAGAGTTAGAGAAAAACCTTAACCATATACCAGGTGTAGTTGATAACGGATTATTTGTAGGAATGGCAGATATTGTTATTACTATTAAAGATAAAAAGCTTGCAACGAAAGTCAGAAGCTAGAATATGGGAGAAATCAGGTGATGGAGTTGCAGTTTTTAAGCAGTTTGGATTTACCGTTGATCATGTTGTCTGTATTTCGAAAAGTATCTTATAACATGTATTATATTATTTTACAACATTGGAGGAGAACATAATGAAGGGAGGACTTATTGGTTTAGGAAAAATGGGGTTAAACTTAGGACAAAATATAATGGATCCGTTATTCGTTCATGGCTGATGGAATTAACAAAAAATGCATTCTCAAAATATCCAAATTTGGAAGAAATTAAAGGGATTATGCACTCCTCAGGTGATGGAAAATGGACTGTAGAGGCAGCCTTAGACCTCAAAACAGCAACACCAGTCATTGCTATGTCATTACTAATGTGTTATCGCTCGCTTGAAGATGATACCCTTACCGGTAAAGTGGTAGCAGCACTTAGAAATGAATTTGGTGGACATACTGTCGAAGAGAACTAATAAATACTTTATAAAAAAATTGGAGGAAACGATTATGAAATTCTTTATAGATACTGCAAATCTAGAAGAAATCAAAAAGGCTTATAAAATTGGTGTGTTATCTGGTGTTACAACTAACCCTTCATTAGTTGCTAAAGAAGGCGTGAAATTCGAAGATCGTATTGCAGAAATCTTAAATGCCGTTCCAGAAGTAGAGTCAGTTTCAGCCGAGGTAACACCTAATGCGTTAACTGCTGACCAAATGATTGCAGAAGCAGATGAGCTTATTAAAATTAACGGCGGGGATAAGAATATTACCATCAAGCTTCCAATGACACTTGATGGTCTAGAGGCTTGCCGCTATTTAACTAAAAAAGGTGTAAAAACCAACGTTACCCTGATTTTTAGTGTGAACCAGGCATTGTTGGCAGCACGGGCCGGAGCAACTTATGTTTCACCATTCTTAGGACGTTTAGATGATATTAATGAAGATGGGGTAGAACTTGTTGCAAAAATTGCCGAGATGTTCCGAGTTCAAAATCTAGATTCACAAATTATTGCCGCATCTGTACGTCATCCTGATCATGTAACCCGTGTAGCGTTGGCTGGAGCTCATATTGCAACCATTCCTTTCAAGGTTATTGAGCAATTATCAAAACATCCATTAACAGACCAAGGACTTGAAAAATTTGCAGCTGACTGGAAAACTGTTTAAAAATTGCTGAATGGGCGTTATCTTACAACACGCCCTTACACATAACTTATATGAAGAGCTAGAGCTGTCATTGAAGTATTGTCAAAGTACCTGTAGATTTAAAAATAAGAGCAAGAAAAATATCTTGAATTCAAGATATTTTTCTTGCATTTTATTCACTTGAGGTGTAAAGTGATAGTAACGAGAGGAGATGAGTCATGTTGAGAAAAAATACACTTGGTTCATTAATTTGGTTGCGTATTGCTCGATTTACACATCAAAGTAATTTGTTATCAAATGATTTCTTAAAACAATACGGGATCACAGCTGCACAGTTTGATGTATTAAACCAGGTTTCGACTTATCAGCCGATCACACAAAGTCAACTTGCCACCAAAGTAACGGTGTCGGAGGGTGGAATTTCTCGTATGCTTACTCGACTTGAGCAAGAGGGATATATACAGCGTAAGCAAGACTGGAAAACCAAATGGATTACCTTAACGAATAGAGGGGAAGGTAAAATGAATGAAGTTTTTGAACACCAACTTACTTTCCAAACGTCCATTCTCAATGAGTGCTTAACAGAGGAAGAGCAAAAAACACTATATAATCTGATGAGTAAGCTACAAAAACATACTGAGAATAAATTAGAAAAATAAGGATTCTTTTACTTGTGGTAATTGGATGATGATTTATTTTTTAATTTTCACTTGACTAGTTAACTGAAAGAGGAGGAATAATTTTATGTATAAAATTGCAGGGCATCATCACATTTCAATGATTACAAAAAATGCAAGTAAAAATAATCACTTTTACCGTCATGTGCTTGGTTTACGTCGTGTGAAAGTAACGGTGAACCAAGATGATCCATCGATGTATCACTTATTTTTCGGGGATAAAACAGGTAGCCCTGGTACTGAACTATCATTCTTTGAAATTCCATTAGTTGGTCATACACATCGTGGGACAAATGCTATTACAAAAATTGGTTTACTTGTACCATCAGAAGCAAGTCTAGCCTATTGGAAAGCACGTTTTGAGGAACATGGTGTAACCAATAGTGGCATTACAACGTATGCCAATCATCCTGCTTTACACTTTGAAGACTCTGAAGGTTTACGGATGGTACTTCTAGTCTCTAACGGCGCAAAAGTACAACACTGGGAAACGTGGGAAAAATCTGATGTACCCAACGAGCACCAAATTCAAGGAATGGGCTCTGTGGAAATGACGGTACGAAGACTTGATAAACTAGGAAGCACTCTTACAGACATGTTTGGCTATACAGAGATAAGCCGAACAGATGAAGAAGCGATTTTTCAATCCATCAAAGGAGAGGTTTTTGGAGAAATCGTCGTGAAATATTTAGATGGTTCTTCTGAAAAACCAGGTCGTGGCAGTATTCATCATTTAGCAATTCGTGTAAAAAACGATGAGGAGCTCGAATTTTGGGACAAGCAAGTACGAGCACGTGGCTTCCATTCTTCTGGCATCGTAGATCGCTTCTACTTTAAGAGCCTGTATTTCCGTGAATCAAACGGAATTCTATTTGAAATTGCAACCGATGGGCCAGGTTTCACCGCCGATGGAGATAGTATCGAAACACTTGGTGAAAAATTAGTATTACCGCCATTTTTAGAAGATCGCAGAGATGAAATTGAAAAAAATCTAACACCCATTGAGGAGTATTGATAAACAAACCAAACTTATCATAAAAATTCTAAATTTCTAGGAGGAAAATAAAATGAACGAATTAAAAGGTATACATCACGTAACAGCTATAACAAGTAGTGCAGAAAAGAACTATGAATTTTTCACCTATGTTTTAGGTATGCGGTTAGTTAAAAAAACAGTTAATCAAGATGATATTCAAACTTATCATTTATTCTTTGCCGATGATAAGGGCAGCGCAGGCACTGACATGACGTTCTTTGACTTCCCAGGCATTCCTAAAGGTGTACATGGCACAAACGAGATTTCTAAAACCTCTTTCCGTGTACCAAGTGATGCAGCATTAGACTATTGGGTAAAACGTTTTGATCGTTTAGAAGTCAAACATACTGGAATCAATGAGCAATTTGGCAAGAAAACTCTCTCTTTCGTTGATTTTGATGATCAGCAGTACCAATTAATTTCAGATGAATTCAATAAAGGCGTGGAATCTGGTACACCTTGGCAAAAGGGACCGATACCACTGGAATATGCTATTACTGGTTTAGGTCCCGTTTTTGTGCGAATTTCGATGTTTGATTACTTTAAAGAAATGCTGGAAAAAGTCTTGTTATTTAAAGAGACTGCGGCCGATGGGGCATTCCATTTATTTGAAGTAGGGGAAGGCGGCAATGGTGCCTCTGTCATTGTAGAATACAATACCGTTCTTCCTCAATCCCGACAAGGTTATGGCACAGTACACCATGCTGCATTCCGAGTAGAGGATCGCACCGTATTAGAAGAATGGATTGAGAGAATGAGTAGTTTTGGATTACCTTCATCTGGTTATGTAAATCGTCACTTTTTTGAGTCTTTATATGCTAGAGTGACACCACATATTTTATTTGAGTTTGCGACAGATGGTCCTGGTTTTATGGGTGACGAACCTTATGAAACACTTGGCGAAAAATTATCGCTGCCTCCATTCTTAGAAATTAAACGTGAAGAAATAGAAAAATTAGTTCGTCCAATTGATACTGTGAGAAGTACAAAGGAACTCGTTAAAGAATAGGGGAGGAAATAGAAGTGAATAAAAAAATTATGAAAATACAAAAATTAGGATTTCCATGGGAGACAGAAGATCCGTTCCTTATGACAGTTCATCATAAGGATGCGTATCCCGCAGGAAATGAACAGCAGGGTCCTAACATTTCATTGGAAGGTAGAAATCTTGGCGAGGATTTTACGTTGCGTGATGGTTTTAGAATGTATCATGGCAAAACGGTTCCGGGATTTCCTGTCCATCCCCACAGAGGTTTTGAAACGGTAACAGTCGTTTTGGAAGGTTTGATTGATCATTTTGATTCATATGGGTCTGTAGGACGATTTGGGAATGGAGATGTTCAATGGATGACAGCAGGAAAGGGCGCCCAGCATACTGAAATGTTTCCTCTCGTCCATCAGGACAAAGGTAATCCACTTGAATTCTTTCAAATATGGCTGAATTTACCTGCAAAAGATAAATTCGCAGATCCTGAATATAAAATGTTATGGGCTGAGGATATACCGGAAGTACAATCAGCGGCTGCGAATGGACAGAAAACGACCGTAAGATTGATTGCCGGAAGTATGATGGGCAAGTCTAGTTAAGAAGCAAACACTGCTTCATGGGCAAACGATAAAAATCATCATGTGGGAATCTATGTTATTCAGATGGAGCCGGAAGCAGTCTTCACCCTGCCGTCAGTTTCAACGACAATGACGAGAAATCTATACTATTATCAGGGAGATAAACTAAACATAGACGAGACAGTGATTGGAACGGACCATCGTGTAAAGCTTGTTGGTGATCAGGAAATCACGATTACAAATGGAGCATCTGAGAGTTATATGCTGGTCTTAGAGGGTGAGCCAATTCAAGAAACTGTCGTATCCTATGGACCGTTTGTAATGAATACTGAGAAGGAAATTCGCGATGCGTTCAAGGATTATCAAACTACTCAATTTGGTGGCTGGCCATGGGACCGTCCAGATCCTGTTAATAAGCGTGAGTCAGGAAGATTCGCCCGCCATGCGGATGGAAGAGTTGAAAAAAGGTAACCACTATGTACTGCTTCTATTAAACCATACAGTTTCAACAATAGAATTTTCTTTGTACGTTGACCTATTCCATAATTTTAAATAGCGATAAAAAATGTATTATATTGAAAGCCTCTTTTCCGGAGGCTTTTTTTCATGTAATAAACCGTTTAAAAAAGGGCAAAAAGCCGTTTTGATAGGCTTCTCTCCCTTTTTATTTCTAAGCTATATTTTCCATTCTAATCATGAATTCTATATCTTCATTACGAATGTTTAACAATCTTTCTAGCACTGCCAGCTTGGTGGTTGCTTCCTTGACTTCATATACATTTACAACATTATCACTCTTTAGGTTACGTATCATATCTGAAACAGCATCTTTAAAAGTTTGTGAATCAATCAATCAATAAATAATGAATTAATTCTATTGCTGCTTCTTTTTCTTGTTTGTTTTTGATGGCAAAAATGCTTTGAACATCAGGCTCTATTACAAAAAATGATTGTAAATCATCTGAAATTCTAATAGTAACATAACTTGTTTTATTTCCATAATACTCATTATCCCTAATTCGAATAAGATCAAGTCCAAGCATAAATTCATAAAAAGGATGGTTCTTATCAAAGGTACGAAACATGTTAATTTCAATGTTTGATTTTTCTTCTATAAAGATTTCTTTTTCAAATCTAGTTTGAATTACTTTTGATTCTAACATAGTCATTTTCCTTACCTCGTTTCTAAAAAAATATATAAAAAGTAACGAGTATACTTTTAGTAACCTAACTTCATTATAGTAAACATGAGTTAATAAATCAACTTTACTTGCTTAAGATTATGACAGTATGCTCATAAATAATATTTAATCACCGAACTAATACTATTTTTAACAAGTATTGTAAACAAAAGAAAAGTGGAATTAAAGGCTTTTAGCTAATAGTTGGAGGAATACCTACATGGAGAATAATTGTGATTTTTCACCGTCGCGTTAGAAGGAAAGTTATAACCAATAAACACTAGAAACCCTATCTTGTTTAATGCATGAGAATAATTTAAGATTAAGGATATAATTTATGGTAAGGTAGCGGGCAGTGCCCAAGCACTTGAGTAACAAGTGCGAAAACCAATTGGGTTTTGGGGGAATTAAATAATTGACAATTCAAACCAGAATAATGGAAAAATGTCCATTATTCGGGTTTTTGTTTTTAAAGAATTGAAGTCGCATTTTCTATACATTGGGGGATTTTAATTAACACATTCATTTTTCATTTATAAGGTTTCATGGAATAAGGATTAAAAATTCTGGGTTTATTTAATAAGAGCAGTAACTAGCTTTTCCCCATTTCGGGTCTTTTAATTTACAACCATTTATCTGCCCATTTTTCCAAAGCTTTGAGTGATCCTCCAAGTTCTGTCCCTTTTTTGGTTAACGAATATTCGGTCCGTACCGGACGGTCTGCAATAACATTTCTTAACACAATTCCATTTTCCTCGAGCTCTTTCATCCGTTCATTTAAAACTCTTTTACTTAAATCGGGAATGAAGGCATGAATTTCACTGAATCTTTTTGGCTCTTCCATTAATGCATGAATAATTAGGCCAATCCATTTCTTCCCCATAATATGGTAGCACTCTTCAACTTTATTACATAATTTATTTTCTGTAACCATCTAGCAACACCTCAAATAGTATCTTGGTTATTTTTAATAACTATATGATAATAATAACAAAATCAGTTGTTAAAATAAAGTATTAACTGGAACAAAATTACCAATTGAATAGAATTCTTTTTCACCGTTATATTTGTTATTAATCAATATAAAATCAACGGAAGGAAGATAATCATGTTTGATTATACAGTTGTTACAGATAAGAATATGGAAGAAGCGATCCGAAGTATTGAGGAAAGTTTAAAGGAAGAGAAATTTGGAGTTTTGTGGAGTTTTGACATAAAGGAAAAGCTTCAGGAAAAAGGTCTTGACTACCAAAAAGAGTTTAGGGTATTGGAAGTATGTAATCCCCAAGAAGCGTATCGGATATTAAATGAAAATGAAATGGCTGGTTACTTCCTACCGTGTAAGATAGTCGTTTATGAAGATTCTGGGCAAACGAAAATTGGGATGCCCAAACCATCAGCTTTTATTAGTCTAATGAATGATGGTAAGATGAAGCAATTTGCAAAGGACATTGAAAACCGATTAATCAGTTGCATTAATAAAAGTATATGAGTTTTTTTTTATGTTTATATCCTTCTTTGACCGCTATATTAATTGCGGTCTTTTTCTCCTATAAGTATTTTTTAAATTAATCTATTGACACTATACCTATGGGGGTATATTATAGAGCTTGTCAATGTCATTGCTTCATTGAATAAATTTGTAGGACCTTGATTTGGATAAAATAATGGTAATTGATTTAAGAGATTACCATGAATCCTATAAGAAACAAATTGTTAAAGGAGGGAAAAACAATGGAATACAATGATCAAATGAAAAATAGAGTGAAACGTATCGAAGGACAGCTACGAGGAATTTTAAAAATGATGGAAGAAAACAAGGACTGTAAAGAGGTTATCACCCAGTTATCTGCAACTAGAAGTGCTATCGACCGTACTATTGGAGTTATAGTTAGTTCCAATTTAGTGGAGTGTGTTCAAAAAGCAAATGAACCAGGTGAAAAAAGCATGGAAGAATTGGTACAAGAAGCTGTTAATTTGCTAGTAAAAAGCCGATAAAAAAGGGTTGACACCCTCTTTTATTTTCAATAATATTATACCCATAGGGGTAAAGGTAATTTACAACAAGGAGGAATTCAACAATGAAAATTGTGAAAGTATTAGATGCAAAAGGTTTAGCATGTCCAATGCCAATTGTAAAAACAAGGAAAGCGTTGAACGAACTTGAATCAGGTCAAGTTTTAGAAATCCATACAACGGATAAAGGGGCCAAAAATGATCTAACTGCTTGGGCAAAATCAGGAGGACATGATTTATTAAAATTCGACGAAGAAAATGGAATATTAAGATTTTGGATTAAAAAAGGATAATTTTTTTGACAAATATAATACCCTATTAGGTATACAACATCAGGAGGTTATTACATGACAGAAAAGAAAAAAACAACAATTGTATTATTCAGTGGAGATTACGATAAAGCAATGGCAGCCTATATCATTGCGAATGGTGCAGCTGCTTATGACCATGAAGTAACCATTTTTCATACGTTTTGGGGGTTAAATGCCCTTCGTAAAAATGAACATGTTCCGGTGAAAAAAGGATTAATGGAGAAGATGTTTGGAAAAATGATGCCTAGAGGCGCAGATAAAATGGGTCTTTCCAAAATGAATTTTGCCGGTTTCGGTCCTAAAATGATTAAGGATATAATGAAAAAACATAACGCGTTGCCACTGCCACAATTAATCGGAATGGCTCAGGAACAAGATGTAAAACTAGTAGCATGTACCATGACAATGGATTTGTTAGGTCTTAAACAGGAAGAGTTATTAGAATCAATTGAATATGCAGGAGTTGCTGCGTATTTAGGAGATGCGGAGGAAGGTAATGTCAATCTGTTTATTTAAAACGAAGGAAAGTCTTAAACAAAACAGAAGGAGGACTATAAAATGAAACAAATGACGGCAAAAGAGGTTGAAACATTATTAAACAAAGGAAAGAAATTAAATATCATAGATGTACGTGAAGTGGATGAGGTTGTTGCTGGAAAAATTCCTGGTGCTGTAAACATTCCCTTAGGATTAGTTGAGTTTCGCATGCATGAATTAGATAAATCCAAAGAGTATATCATGGTATGCCGTTCAGGAGGCAGAAGTGGTCGTGCTGCGCAATTTCTTGAAAGTTACGGATTTAAAGTAATCAACATGGATGGTGGAATGCTTACTTGGGAAGGGAAAGTTGAATAAATTTTTTTAAGAAAAATAATACCCTTATAGGTATATAGGAGGAAATAAAATTGGAAAACTTGAAATCAAACGAAATTTTAGATGCTAAAGGATTAGCATGTCCGATGCCGATTGTTAAAACAAAAAAGGCAATGAATACCCTTGAGGCAGGACGAGTGTTAGAAGTCCAAGCGACAGACAAAGGATCCAAAGCAGACATGAAAGCATGGGCTGAAAGTTCAGGTCATCAATATTTGGGAACGATCGAAGAAGGCGAAGTATTGAAACATTATCTTCGCAAATCTTCTAATGATGATGCCGCTGAAAAGAAACATCCAAATGTTATCAATAATGAAGATCTTGAGAAAAAACTTGAAGCAAATGAAAAAATCGTCATTATCGATGTTAGAGAAGCTGCAGAATATGCTTTTAATCATATTCCAAGGGCGACCTCAATTCCTTTAGGTGAACTGGAAGAAAGAATAAATGAACTAAATAAACAGGATGAAATTTTTGTAGTTTGCCGCACAGGAAATCGAAGTGATCTTGCTGCACAAAAATTATCACAAAATGGATTTACAAAAGTAAATAATGTGGTACCAGGTATGAGCGGGTGGAAAGGTAAAACAATTGGTATTGACCTTAAATAAATCATTTTGCAGATGGTTTTACAAAAGCAAATGTTTTAATTAGCCTATTTTTTTAACTATAAAAATACCATAGGGGGTAAATGGAGAATGGCGGTTAACGTAATGACTTCAAAAGAAGTAACGAAAAAAGTATTTAATAAAGAAGA
The DNA here is from genome assembly GCF_042136325.1 of Neobacillus sp. KR4-4. Lineage (NCBI taxonomy): Bacteria > Bacillati > Bacillota > Bacilli > Caryophanales > Bacillaceae > Neobacillus > Neobacillus sp. KR4-4. The sequence goes on along the minus strand of NZ_JBHHJU010000028.1, from coordinate 40,125 downwards.
GTTATTTATACTTGATGTTCGGAATGAAAGTGATTTTAACGATTGGAAAATCGAAGGCGAAAACTTTGATTATTTCAATATTCCCTATTTTGAATTGCTTGATGGTGTAGAAGAAATTTTAGATAAAGTTCCTACTGATAAAAAAGTAGTGGTTGTTTGTGCGAAGGAAGGCTCATCGGTAATGGTGGCAGAAATGTTATCGGATGCTGGGTTAAACGTGTCATACCTTCAGGGGGGAATGAAAGCATGGAGTGAATATTTAGAACCGGTTAAAGTGGGAGACCTAAATAATGAAGGCGAATTATATCAGTTTGTTCGGATCGGTAAAGGCTGTTTATCCTACATGGTGGTTTCAAACGGTACAGCAGCACTGATTGATGCAACACGAATGACTGATAGCTATCTTAATTTTGCGGAAAATATCGGTGCAAAAATTACACATGTATTTGATACACACCTTCATGCTGACCATATTTCTGGTGGACGTACCATTGCTGAAAGAACAGGGGCAACCTACTGGCTTCCACCAAAGGATGCAACAGAAGTAACCTTTAATTATCAACCATTAGAAGACGGTAATGATGTAACTATCGGAAATTCTATTATTAATATTCATGCATTGTATTCTCCAGGTCACACGATTGGTTCCACTTCCTTTGTAATTGATGAAAAGTTCCTGCTTTCTGGTGATATTTTGTTTATTGATTCCATCGGAAGACCGGACCTAGCGGGTATGGCAGAAGACTGGGTTGGTGATTTAAGGGAAACTCTTTATAACCGTTACAGAGAATTATCAGAAGAACTTATCGTTCTACCAGCCCATTTTATGATAATTGATGAGTTAAATGAAAATGGCAGTGTGGCAGAAAAATTAGGAACACTATTTGCGAAAAATCATGGTTTAAATATCGACGACGAATATGAATTCAGAAGAATAGTAACGGAAAACCTGCCCCCGCAGCCAAACGCGTATCAAGAAATTCGTCAAACTAATATGGGGAAAATCAATCCAGACCTCGATCAACAACGAGAAATGGAAATTGGTCCAAACCGCTGTGCAGTTCGATAACTTTTAGATTGAAAAAGTTAAAAATATGGGGAACCAGTGTGGGTTCCCTTTTTTACAAAAGGAGGACATCATGGATATTAGTTTTATCATTTCGATCTTCCTAATTGGATTTGTTGGATCATTTATATCAGGGATGTTAGGTATTGGCGGTGCAATTATTAATTTCCCAATGTTATTGTACATTCCAGTTTTACTGGGGGTAGGTCATTTTACAGCACATGAAGTCTCAGGGATTACGGCTATCCAAGTTTTCTTTGCGACAATTGGCGGTGTTATGGCTTACCGTAAAGGTGGATTCTTAAATAAAAATCTGATTGCCTATATGGGAATAAGTATTTTGATCGGAAGTTTTATTGGGGGATTCGGTTCTACGCACATACCGGAAAGCGGAATTAATATCGTGTATGGCATTTTAGCGTTGATTGCCGTTATCATGATGTTTGTACCGAAAAAAGGAATCGATAATACTCCTTTGGAACAAGTGAAATTTAATAAGTGGTATGCTGCATTATTCGCCTTTATCGTTGGGATTGGAGCTGGTATTGTTGGGGCAGGGGGGGCTTTTCTGTTAGTGCCTATCATGCTTGTTGTGTTAAAGATTCCAACAAGGATGACCATTGCCACTTCCTTAGCCATTACACTTATTTCGTCGCTTGGGGCTGTTTCGGGTAAAATCGCAACAGGACAAGTGCCAATTTTACCTTCACTTATCATGGTCGCTGCTAGTTTAATAGCTTCACCAATTGGAGCAAACACTGGGAAAAGAGTGAATACCAAAGTGTTGCAAGTCATTTTGGGAAGTTTAATTTTGGTTACTGCCGTGAAGACTTGGATTGGAATTTTATAGTTTTTGGTATTATTTCAGAAAATTTATAATTTCCATTTAGAAATATAGGATCATTTTTCATTTGTAATTTTTAAAGCACTTTCTAAGAAGGCATCTTGTTACTAAGAAAGTGCTTATTTTATATTTATTTATAATTCAATCTATAGCTGTAAACATAAAAGACCCTCTCCAACAAATCCCCTACTTGTTCGGCCATATCTCGAGGTGGTTCAGGCATTCCAGATTCACACTCTTCCAAGTTTCTGTTTTCGTCTCCATAAAAAATAGACACTAACTGAGAGTAGGAGAAAGAACAAGATGAGATAAATACTGTATTTTGACATATATAGTTCAACTTGTCCCCATTTTTCTCCTAGTTTTATTCCTAATGTGATAAAAGTAAAACTCCAAAGGATTGCTCCAGAAAAAGCATACAAAGAAAATTTTCTAAAAGGGAAGTTGTTAAGTGCTGCTACATATGCAGTAAGATGTCGAACACCAGGAATAAAATAGCCTATTATTATGAGGGCAGGTCCCACTCTTTTAAATAAATTTTTCGTTCTATCGATTTTTTCTTCTGTAATGTGAACCTTAGGGCCAATCTTTTTTATTAGCGGCAAACCGAACTTATAACCAATAAAGTAGCTAAGCGAAATGCCACCGGCTGCTCCAACAAAAGCACTCAATAATGAGAGTATGTAAGATAATTCTCCTTGAAACACATTATAGCCGACATATGTTAAAAGAATTTCATCAGGAATGGGGAGACCTACAATTCCTCCAATTAATGCTATTATAATTCCAAAATATCCAAAATGTTCGATAAGGTAATTCATATGTTGCTCCACAAACATCCCACCTACAATTAATTTTAAAATTAGCTGCAGAATAGTCAGCAGCTATCTTATCCATTGAGAACTAAAAATATATCCTTTAAATATAACCTTTTAAAATAAGTTCTATTCTCATGGCTTTTATTATACGGTAGACTTAAAAAAAAGAGGTGTGCTCTTATGGGAATTGAAATAAAAGAAATACTTGCAAAGAACATCCTGACTGAAGCAAAAGGTTATTTGGATGTTGGCTATACACATTCATTGAATCCGTATAGTGGTTGTGCGTTTGCTTGCAGATATAAATAAAGATTCATTAGTTGTTTTTATTAAAGATTGAATTCGCCACCCTTTGCTTTGATATTTCTTGTGAATAAAGGAGTCTAACAAGCCGTCAGGCTTGTTTTTTAGATAAAACAGAACGGAATATTCATAAAATATAACAAATATTAATTTGTTTTGTCTCCAATTTTACGCCACTTAAAAAATCTAGAATTATTACGCTACTAAGATGCTAGATAAATTTTTTAAAATTGATAATTAATTAAAAAAATGGAGTTTTCCCATCTTTTGTACGTCCAAAAAATACGCTACCTTATTTTGTGGTTAAAATGAATGAAAAGGGAAGGTTAGTCTATAAAGAATATGTTCTAATTCTGAAGCAATAGATTTTTCAATAACCTTCTTTTTTACCAGGATGAACTTGTTGAATAATGACATAAATTATAAGTTATGAAAAAGGTAAAATAGTCTTTGAAATATAACATAGCGTTGAAGCTTTTGCTAGCTTAAAACAAACATTAAGAGCTTAAAATTGGGGGATTTAGTTCAGAATTCGATTACTTAGTGCTTTTCAATCCTCTCTCGATACCTTCAAGCTTTTTTACTTATTATGACCATTCGCATGAAAAAAGCAATGGAATCTTTCTAACGGATTAGGTTGAGAGGTGCAAAAAGGTAAATAACATTAAATTGGGAGAATAATTCAAGCATAGAAAAAGCAGTTGATGTGAAATTAAAGGGTTCCGTTTTGAGGTGCAAGGACCTTATTTGGCAAGGTAAATGACAATCAAAATGACAGTAATTAATTGCAAAGAGAAGAGTGCCTATTAATATGGAATTGGCACTCTTTTTTAGTGTCCTATTCTCCATTGCGGGCTTGCAATAGAGAGCATCTTAATAAGTTTGAACCAAACAAAACCCTAAACTTACATAAAATCTTCTAATATTGGTACGTATATTGACAACTAAAATGGCACTCTAATTAGCACTATCATTTTCAATGACAACAAGTATTGTCATTAAAATAATACATTAAAAATCCGTGGTCAATTTTGCATTATAATGTGTGAAAACACTGATATGGCAACAAAAATGGCATACGTCAAATCGTATGCCATTTCGTATGTCAATTTACTGTTATGCACCCGAAAACGGAACCCTTTAATGTGAAATCAACTGCTTTTTCTATTTCTAAATTTAAGTTTATGAATTCCTTGTTTCTATTAAAGTAGAAATAAATAGCAATATATAGAAATGAGGGAGATAAGGTATGTATTATTCTAGGCCTTCCCATGGCTGCAGCTCCAAACACAGAGGAATCAGCCACGAACAGGTTTGTGTTCTTGTTGCCAGAGATTGGACAAAAGCGACTGTCTCTAAGGTAGCTTTTATTTGGCGTATTGTTAAACCAAAGTTGAAGAGATGAATGGTTCAAAGTTAACACCTGAAAATGTGCTTGTAACCGATGCTTGTAGAGCAAAGAAAACATACGTCAAAGAAAAAGGCATCGAGCATTACAGGATTAATTCAAATGATGGAAAGTACGTTATTAAAAGCATGTATCATATTAAGAATGTCAATGTACTCCATGCCCATTTAAAAAAATGGATATAACGGTTTAAAGGTGTCAAAACGAAGTACGTGGATAACTACCTAGCCTAGTTTTTGTTCATCGATAGCCGCAGTAATGAGAAAAGCACAATATTAAAGATGATCTATTATCATCATATGCCTTTGAAATGATCATTACGATAGTTTACGCATATCAAAATTGGCTGTTTAGTGCTTATTTAACTATCGGGAGGTTAGTTGAACGTTAAATTGGTTTATTTTTTTCTTATTTGAACAAGCAAACAGCTTGGTTTGGAGATGCAGATTGGTTGTTGTGGATAATATTTATTAATGATGCGAAATCAAACTGTAAACAATATACAGGAGCGATCATTGTGAAAAAAATGACTGTTCTCTTTACAATTTTATTAATGTTTTCCACGGATAACTTGGTTAAAGCTAAACCTCCAGAGCCAAAGGAAATTAAACCCTATGCAGAAAACTGGTACGTCACACCAGAGGATATTATTATGGATATTATTTTTCCATCTATTGATAAGAGGGTAATAAATGAATATGGAAGAGATGGTCTTTTTGGCTGGCAGTCACAAAGGATTGTTGGTATTGTTTATAACAACAATCATTCCTACGATGTTTCCGTGAGGCTCAAAGTTCCTGACGAAAGAAATATCCCTGGCAATTATGCACAAGACCTAGTTAAAGTGAGAGTATCTCCATCCTGCGATAGCCCAAAAATTGGATGTAGTCATGGTTTCAAAGTAGAAGTGCTAGAGTACAAACATGAATCAAAATAAGAATGGGATAAGGTGTTACCTTTAATTGGTAGGACCTTATTTATATCGTACTTGTTCAACGTACCTGCGTCTGTTGAGCAAGAATAGGGGAGCTCGGCAAACGAAGAACCTTTTAATTCATAAAAATCAACATTTAATTTTAATAGAGCCAAATGAAAAGAAATCCAATTCAAGTGTAATTGGATTCCTGTTTTAGTTTTTTTCTGTTATCCACACCACAAAAACTACAGCTAAGAAACTGATGGTTAAAACAATTCCTGCCTTTTCGATTTTTGGCACGTTTCAATAATTTTCATCACCACATTATAGGCATTTACTTCTTTTTGTCCGTTAATTAGTTCTAGCAGATGGGGGAAGTAGCTTTCCAAAAGCTTTGGGTCTAAGCGGGTTGACATTAATTTGGAATACAAGATGTCATTTTCTGAAAGTAACTCTTCGTCACCATCGGTAACTACAAACATTCTTTTAACTAAGGCTTTGTTTTTCAATTTCAATTGTTTCAATTCATTTTTAAGTTTACTATGTTCTAGTGCTGTTACAATCTTTTGGGAATCTGCATCGTTCACTGTTGAAACTTTTCCAATCAACCTGGCATGAGCATCGTGGTAAATTCGCTCATATTTTTCGTCTGAAAAAATGGTAGGACCATATTTTATATGCGATAGCTTATTAACTTCATCTACCAAAAACTTTCTTGTAAATTTATCTACCTTTATTTTGCCTTTTAGAATCATATCAACAACTTTAAAGGATTCTCTTTCAAGTTCCTTGTGCTTTTTCTTTACATTCTCCTTTATTGCTTTGATAGCTTTCTTGTGAGCTGTTACTAAATTGGGATTGTTTCTTCCAATTTCTTCTTTAATCCATTTCTCCAGATTATTTTTATAAAATGGTTTTGAAAGTAACCTATAATCAACAATATAGTCTGGATCATCTTGGACCTTAAAAAGAGTTTCTGTTTTTCTTGCAATTTCTTGTTTTGGAAATGATTGAGCACCAGCCGCTGCCATTTCCTTAATAGCGGCTTTAATTGCGTGAATCTTTTTACTCTTTAATAATTCATTTTTGTTCATAGAGCTTTAAACACCTCTCTATTTGCTGCAGTACGGTATAAAGTGAAATCAATTTCACTAAACATACCAGCTTTTCTTGATTGTTTAATGTATTTAACAATGTCATCATCTAAATTTAATTTTCTTGCCCTTTTGCCAATCTTACTAATTATTTCATCAGCTTCTTTTTCGGCTAACCCAAATCCAGTGTCTTTTGATAATAAGGTTATTTGTCTTGATTCAATAAAACCTCTAAACTTATCAATTAGTGATGTAAAATCCCTTTCGAATGCTTCATAAAGCTTATGTTCTTTACTCTTCACCTTTAAAATTTCTTTTTTACGTTTGTTAATCTGGTCAATTGCCCCATTAATATTTCTAAACTCTTTATCAAAAATAGTGCTAACACTCAATAAAGCCATGAAGGTCATTTTACCAGCTCTAAAATCATTGCATCGAAGGCAACCCATTCCAGTATCACCACATGAAATGGTAGTCACACAATCGCTATCTTTTTCCGTAAATTGGTTAGGATCAGGGTTAATTTCTTTTAAAGGTGTATCCTTTTTTTCTTCGTGTAGATATTCAAGAAAGTTTATTAATACAACGTAAGCATTGTCGACTTCTATTCCCTTGGTTTCATTGTAAAAGGTACTTACAAGCTCTTTTGCAGCACCTACATGACCTTGTTCCTCTAAAGTATTAAATACTTGAAATACAGATGCCAAAATTTGTGTATACGCACCTATAGATTTATTATTTCGGTGTCCGATATTCATTACTACCTGTACTAATGGTAAGTGTGCATTAGCGTGAATAGTATGAATATACGCATGTCGCAAATCGTGGATGGTGAACAATGGTTTTCCTAATAACTTTTGCCAGTCGGGTGAACTCTGGTACATTAATTTGTTTTTAAAATCGACAGGAGAACCATGCAAAATATCGAATTCTGTTTGTAATTCCATAAAATTATTACGAATAGAAGCAGGATGAATTACTTCATAATTTCTAGCTGTGCTCGGAAAAAGGTATTGATCCCTTTTAGGGATTCCAGTACCTTTATATATAAAACCTGCTACTTTAATTAATTCATTAAAAACATCCAAGTGTATGTAGTCAAATTCATAAGTGCCATTTTCGTATTTTTGACCTCTCTCGAATTCTTCCATTTTGTCATCGTTTCCCTTTGCCGTTCGTATATAAACGTATTTATCATCTGCTGAAAGGGAATTCTTCACCCTTGCCAATTTTAATTGACGGATCTCTATCAGTCGTCTACCAGTTAATAGAATAATCCAAATTAATCTGTAAATGAAAAATTTATATAATAGGACTTGAGTTTCCCATTTATGAAGATTTTTGCCGAATTTTTCTTGATTTAATTCCCCTTCAACTAAACACTCTTTTCTTGTTTCTAAAATCTTTTGAGCTAGTGCAGAAATAATCTGCCCGAAGGCGGCACCTTGAAGAGGGGTATGATTCACGTCTTTCCCAATATTGGGACTCCATTTAGTACTGAAAATTGAAACATCGTAATAATCAGGACTGTTTTTGCCAAGTATAATCTCGTTATAGAACTTAAGAACAGGAAGGATATAAATTAATAACCTCTTGCCATCTATCTTATTATTTTCATAAAGCCACTGATCTCGATGCTGAGCAGAAATATCTGCAATCTTATCTACTCCATCATCCATTGCAACAATTGAGAGATTGCACCAATTATGTATGATACTCTGTAGGTGTCCGTATTCCTTTTGAATTTCTTCATTACCATTAATTTTTATTATGTTACTTTCTACGAATTTTTGAATTACAGTTTTCATCTCAGTACCTTTTAGGTTTTCGATTCTTTTGTTTAAATAATTTCGTAATTTATTTACATCATCCTTCGGTGGATAAATAAGAGAGCGGAGAAATTCATATATATTGTCTTTGTGTTCCATTGCTCCGATTTTTACCAATTCAGGGTATATTTTCTCTATAAATTCTAAAAAACTTTTTTTTGCATATCTGCTTTTATTTTTAAACACACCTGTTTTTCTGTAAGTATCCATAGATACGGCATTTAAAAATTCCTTAACAATTGCTTCTTCCGTTAATTCATTGATTTTATAAAAAGTATTCAATGAAAGAATAAATCTACGGTTTTCTATATTTTTTAGTTTATCAAGTTTAGGGAAACTGTTGGGTTTTGTTTGGTGATAAAAATCATCCATTAAAAACCTTGTGATACCAACTCTTGGGCCTGGATTAAAAATATAGAATTCACTAATAATATCTCTATCTATTGGAATACTAGAAAATGCCATTAGCATGATTAAATACGTCTCAAAGAAATTTTGATAATGCCTATGAAAAGCATAAACGTCTTTATCTACTTGTTTTACCTCACTTTGATACAACATCCAAGCTTGTGTTGGCGTTTCTACACCATATTTTTTAAAATAATTAAACATGGTTTTAAAAGCATAAATTGGTGCGGATTGGAAAAAACCGTACTTTTCTCTAATCTGAATCACCTCGTCATAAGTAAGCAATTTATCCTTCCATAAAAGGAAGGGGGGTAAAGACGTAACCGATGTATTTATTGCCAACGTAACCCCACCCTTTTCATAATTTTTATAATTACTAAGCTGGAAATGCAAGTTTCATCTTCTCTAAGTCTTTTATAAAAGCTTTAAAACTATATTCAGCCTCTGTTACTGTTTCATGAAGTCGCTTTTGTACTTTTTGCACAATTTCTGTTTCACTAATACCAAGCCATGTATTCATTTTTTCAATACAAATTGAAATTCGGCTTTGAAGACTACGAAGTTGTTCTTTGTGCATATTATCATCATAGTTTTGGTATATCTCTTGTGTTCTAATATGACAGTTGACAATTTCCTGAAGCAATCGTGGTTCGTCTCTTTCTTCAATTAAATGATCAAAACAACTAATACATGTGATTTTTTCTTTGTGTCTCCAGCAGGTAGGATTAACACACCTGCCAAAAAATGCTCCACTAACAGCAAATGTGCCTTCACTTTTCTCGCCATCAACTTCTCTAAAGAAATTTATAATTTTACTCACATCTTGCGTTGAGTTCATTGCTTCAAATGCTTCTTCTGGCAAGCTTGAAAGGGGAGAGGAAAGGAATAATTGAACTCTGTGAATTCCTGGCGTAGAAAGCTTGGTTTCTAAGTCCTTTTGAATTCTTTTTTCCAATGATTCAATAAGAGTTCTTTTTTCTAACTCTTCGACTTTCTTATTGGGATGATAATCTTTTAGGCTCTTCATATCTCTTAGGAATACTAGGTTTTTTTCGGCAAGTAAGTCTAAAAGTCTACTCCAAGTATAATCTTTTGTCATTTCCTCATCATGATGGCGGAGTAATCGTTTAATCACTTCCAGTTTGTATTCTGGATCATCACTATGTTCAAATTCATATTCGCTCATTCCAAAAAAGAAATACTCTGCAGCTCTGTGACGCATAAAGTGAAATCTTGTTTTTGGAGGTCTAGTAATGCCCGCTTCTTCGCAAATCTTATCAAGATGGTTTTCTAAAACATCTTTACTTACTCCATGAATTGCTCCATTTCGTTTATCAACTCTTATAAACTGTCTAACATATTTTTCTTCGAGGTAACCTTTATCACCCGTCATCTTCATCATGATTTTTGAGTCAGGAAAAAGAGCCATTCTCATTTTTGTACATTCATCAATCATTTTAGCTGTCTCTTTCCCAATGGGAACCACGCCAAACCTATCACCCAATTTGCTTAATCCTAAAATTACAATGTTTACATCATGTTCAGCATGATATGTTAGGGTGTTGTTAGGCATATTTATCACTTCTTCGCTTCTAGTTCCAGCATCTGCCATGACCCGTAACATAGTAGTGTATTGGTATTCATGGTAATATTCAGGAGTATCTTTTGGTGCTTTGGGCTCGTATTGGTAAATAGCTCGAACAATTTTATCAGCTAACACTATATCTGTTTTAAATGTACCAGACGTTTCAGAAAGGCCCTCAGATAACTCATCACTCTCATTATTTACATCATTATCATCTGAAGAGATAGCAGCAGCAACTTCAGAAGCAGTAGTGGAGGTAGTACCTTCAGAACTATCTATACCTGTAAATTCTCCTTTAATACGTCCGTATACGGTTTGGTGTTCTGGAACCCCTGTTTTATTATCTATTAAATACCTTTCATCATAAGGGAGGTCATAAGTAACACCAATTAAGCTTTTTTTCTGTCCAAAGACCTGTTTTATTTCGGCTAAAACAGATAGAAATGAGTTTATAGCAGATCGGCAAGATTCTTTTTCGAACCTATTTTCCTTGCAGTAATTAACATATTCTAGACAGCATCTTTCTATATTTTCGGTAGTTAAGTGTTTAATATCTGAGATTGATTCATGCTTTTTATTTAAAACCGAAAGGAATCTTGTAAATGAGTTAGTTGAAAGATTCCTTACTCTTAAATAAATTCGATAGTTCTCAGCCATCAACCTAATTTCATCAATTTTTTGGGGAGAATAAAGAAAGGAATTATCATCCTTTTCGTTTTGCCCCTCCTTGAGGTTAACACGCTTAAAAATAGAAGCTAAATTTGTTTTATTACGGTAGAGGTAATCCATTTGTGCCTTTTCCCGTTTGTCTACAATCGGAGTTCTTAGATAATATTCTCTTAATTGATCTGCTGTAATGATTGATATTTCTTTCCAAGTATTTTTCTTGTTATCTAACAAAATAGCAATTAAATATAAAAAAACGTTTGAACCTTCAGAGGCAGCCCAACTTTTTCTCTCGACAAATACCTTCCTATCAAGTTCTTTTAAAAAGTCATTACCATCTGTTATAAAATGGTACAGGACCTTTGTTACCCAGTACATAATTTCAAAACATGAATTGATTTCTTCTGAATTTAACTTAGAAAGGGATCTTCTATTATGAAAGGTATCTTTTAAAATTTCTATGGCAACCGAGTAATCTATTTTTATTTGAAATTTTAAAGCTAGACATAAGCCGACTATCCGAACAATTTGCCCATTATGACTTCTAGTTTTCTTACTACATAAAAAATCAAGGCGTTTATCCATTTTATCTGTTACAAATAAAGCATCTAATGGTGAAGTTAAATCTTCATTTATATAATTGGAGAGTCTATTAAGCCCATCAGAGCTGATTTTTTCATAACCATCCTTCTCTCTAATATGGTTTATAAGAAGTAGAATTTTATCTACTTCATAACTGGTAATCTCTATTTCTAATGTGATAACGGCATTTCGGGGTTCGTCTCCTTCGTAAATATAATCGTACACCTTGGTATCTTGGTTGCAGATATAGCCTAACTTTTTTAACTTCGCCTCCAGTGTTTCCTTGCTGGTACCTAATGAGCCAGCTATGTTTTCTATAGACTCATTTTTCAATCGCTCGAAAATATTGGCAATACTCACTTCAATAGACCATTCATGAGCAGATGGTATCAACAGTTTCTTCCTAGGCTTGTTTGCATATATTTTTTTATATTTAATATAATCTTCTAAGGAATCCTTATAGACCTTCCAAATATCATTTTTTTTAGTGGGTGGAATGCCTTCAATCATTCCTTTTTGCAACATTAATCTTATTGATCTTTCAGGTCTTAAAAGAGATTTGCCACTCGTTTCCGTTTCCAAAAGTCTTGCAACAGCTTCCTTTACACTAATTGTTTCACGCATTAATAATGCCTCCACATTTAATTAAAACCAAAAATATTTCCCGTATTCATCGCTTGTTTAATCTTCTTTAGTATCCTCAACATTTTCCTTTAATTTAATATTATTTATATTTTTCTCTAAATAACGGTAAAATGCTGTTTTGGCTTCCTTTTTTGTATCTCTGTCGGCCCAATAATAAACCGTTTCCGTAACCTGTGAATTTGGTGTATGGCCAATTTCTTTTTTTAAGTTGGCTGGGTTATACATGCCTTCTTTTGCCTCTTTTCCAATCCTTGCAGATATATAGGTATGGCGGAATGAGTGGAGTGAAAGGTCATTTTTTATTTTGTGGCCAAGAGCCTTGTTATAATGTTCGAACGTGTTTCTCTTTATATTCTGATTATTGCAAATATTGTCGAGCCATTTTAACGGGGTTTGGGAGATAAATGGACTCGCTTTCTCTGTTTCTGGGTTCACAAATAGAAAGTGTTTTCTTAAACCTATGGGTTTCTTTTCCTTCAATATTAAATGTCTTTCAATTAAATAATTTCGGAGTAGTTTCCCAAACCATGAATTATCAATCAATGACCTAATTTTTTGGAGTTTTACTTTATGTTCCATTGAAAAGCTAGAATCTGTCACTACAATGCCTTGTTCTTTACAATCTCGGTAGTACCCGATTGTTTCATCGACAATATGAAAGGGGTCTTTCATCAAATCGGAATTTTGAATTAATTCACCATGAAACATTTTAAAGAAGTCAACTGGTGTTACGAAAATGGATTCACATTCTTGCTCTAATAATTCGGGAATATTATAGACATCTCGTAGTCTTGTATGACGTTCTCCAGCCTTTTTATTTTCTCTTCTTTTATCTTCATAAGCTAATCTTTTCTTTACCCTGACATGAAAATTCAAATTTCGATCGAGGTAAATATCCATTTTATCCAATTCATCCCGTTCAATTTTAAACAAATCTTCCCAATGAACTACGGTGTATGATGAAAAGGGATTGTCTAGCCCTTGGTTTCGATGAATAGAGACACGTACATTTTTTAATAAAAGATTTAAGCATTCAGAGATCCTCATCCCAGTTAAAAGCAGAAGGAAAAACATACATTTACGTTGATGATTCTTGCCGAGGGTCTTTGAATCCGTTAAAAAAGTACGTAATTCACTTTCATAAAAAATTCGCTCCCTTTGGGTACTCGACGGTCCATCTTTTAATTTTGTGATGTTTGCAATATTAGGGTGACCTATCCACATAAAATAAGGTTTCTTTGTATGTTTGTTATAAAACTTCTCATATAGTACAACATCTGGTGTAATAAGGGGGAAGTGGTGACTCCATTTTTGGGATTTGCCTAACCAATCTAAATAGTCAAGCGTGAATTGCAAATTTTGATGAATAAACTTATTAGGATGCCGCCATGCTTCTTCATCCAGTTCAGCATTAAAACTTTCGGATATATGTAAAGGTATTACATTGTCAGCTGCTTTAATTTTGGTGTAAGGAGCACTATACCACTCATCGTATATTATCTTTACTGTATCCGTGTCCTCTATACCCCTTATATAAGGATGAACAGGGAGGTACTCCAATTCACTTAAGTCAACAGTAATTCTGTTCCGCAAATCTTTTGGAAGGACTGAAAGGTATAAGATGTAAGAACCTAAAATTTCCTTTGTTATTTTTTCCTTTCCATTCATACCATGTAACCTACAAAAATTTAGCCAGTGGCAAATAGCGTTAGCAAAACTATTGAGGTTTTCCTTCGAGCACTCATCATCAAATTTGCTTTTTAAATAATCTAAAGCTGGTTCGACTAGGAAACCTTTTGGGCTAAGGACAACTGATACTGCTTTAGGATCACTTTGATAGGTTTTGTCTTCATCGTGAGCATTAAAGACAGTGTACATCCCATTAATTCTCCGATGCTCTTTTTCTCTGTAATTGATATGTTTCAAAATGAGTATTCCTCCTGAACAGTAATTAATAGAAGGCATTGCAACTATTTATTGACCTTTAACGAAAAAAAGATTTTGTCTTAAAAATTATAATCTTTTGCGACTCTAAAAACTCACTTTCAAGATAACTAACTTAAAAGGATAGGGGAGACTATGGTTCGCTTTGGGGAAGATTTAGATTTGCAACATATCAGTTACTTTACATTATGTTTGACATGTTTTTGTACCTTCCATCATAAATGATATTTCAAAGTCTACCATAAGTTAACAGCGAAACTAGAGATAAATACAAACATATGTTCCTGCTATTTTTATTATAAACGAACAAGTTCTTGAAAATCAATGTTCAAAAATTTTTATAAAAAAGAAAAAGGGTAAAATTTTTCCCTTCTTCAATTATCACTTGACAAAAATTCAGTTATTTTTGCAATTTCTTGTGACAATTTTATAGCAAGATCCGTTTGTTCTATTTCTTCTGTTTTTTGGTGGGGAAGGAAATTTTTTAAACGTTTAATGATGACATCTAACATTTCCCTTAATTCCTGCTCTATCTCTTTATCTTTTGCCAGGATAAAGTCAAAATTTCGGTAAACATCTTCTAAGTTAGGGTTGTGGTAGAGGTCATCGTTTCCATAATAGAAGTCCTTAAAAAATTGATAATGCTTAATCCTAATAGGACCTAAAATCTCGTCTCGATGAACGTTAAATTCTTGTTCTAAGTACAAAATCAATTCTGCGTTTATACTTTTTGGGGTCCCACTAAGCTGTTTCCTTATTGTTTCTCCGCTATAACCATACGCATCGCCAATTATTTCATAAATCTTTTTTTTATTTTTTACATGTAGCTGTTTTTTTAACTTTTTTATTGCTTTATCTGTATTCCAGAAGATCATTTCCATAAGACTAGTTACTGATCCTTTTTTTAAAAAATGCTCTTTAAAAATGAACTCATTAAAAGGTTCAGTGTAATATTTATTAGCTATTTTATAAACTCCGCCCTTAACATTTTTGTACTCAATAACGAGTTTTTGATCTCGATCTAGCCGAATAAGGTCGATTAACATTTTTTCAGGCCAATCATAATCAATAAAGGAACTTATATATTGACAAATATGAAAAGAGGCTGCTTTTTTCTTTTTGTTATCTAACGCCAAAAATTCTTTAAAAAAATCGTAAATTTCCATAATTCCAGTATCCACGTTGTTCCTCCCAAAGTCCTTTTTTCGTTATTTTTTGTAAGTGGAAGGGAATTATTCAAAAATAGGTGAACAAAGGTTTTAGTTGGGTGGAGGTTAATTGCAAGAAAATTTAGAAGAAGTACCAGAAATCTAATGGGAAGAATTAATTTGTTCGTCTATATAGAAAATCTGTACAAGCAAAAACTAACCCATTGTGGATAACACTCCAGAGTAGTTACAGAAATAAGCCTGTTTTCACTAAAAAGGATTGAATAGAAGGATAAACGGTAAAACGCTGTATGTGCATCATAAACGTTACGAAAACATTAACGTGAAAACGGCTTTTGTGGACAGAGGACTTTTAATAAACCAACTAAATACATTCGGTAAACTTAAAACTTGAATCAGCAGGAGGAATTTATCATGGATTATGAACACAGCTATGATTTAAGCTTATTCGAAGACGATGTGATCAGAGCTTTACGGGAAGAAGGATTTATAAAAGACAATGAAGATGATAATGTTTGGAATAAAAACTGTTCGATGAGATTAGAGAAGTTACCCTTGGAAATATAGAGGAAAAAGAACATATAAGTGAATTTTTTAGGTCATTAGCCGATTTAACTCAATGGGCCATAGGCGTTTACCTTTGTGATGAATTGGAACTCATTGAGGACCCAGATGAAATTTATGAGGTTGTCGACACAGTAGTTGATTTTTCCTTGGGTTGGGATAGTAAAGAAAATGAATGGCATATGAATTTTAGAGTTAAAGACTATTACACTGAAGATTATTACTTTAAAATCTGGGCGGATTTTTATCCAAGCATGTTTTTTGATGCCAAAAAATTTAACCGCTTTTTACATGAAATATATGAGCAGGTAGATGAGCAATTACAAGAAATTGACGATGAAGACGAGGACGATGAATAACATTTAAAGATTCATAAAGAAGGATGCATTGCTTCAGGATTTACTCATTCTATAAACCAAAAACGTTATATACTCTTAAAAAGTTTACTCCAAATAAAAGGCAAAAAGACTATATTTTAAATCAAATAAAGAAATGGGAAGGAGTTTCATCTCCTTTCCCATTTTTCATTTCAAATCAACTCAAACGACCGTTCACTTCATTCTTAATTTTCTGCAGCTCCTCAAAAATTGCTGCCCCATTTACTTCGTAATCCGCCACTAGATGACAAATCGCCATTAGGCTTAATTGATTCATTGAATAGCCTGTTTCATCGTGCAAATCTCGGAGTCTATCCTTTAATTTTGGAGGAAGATAAATTCCAAACCTTTCCCGATTATCCGTCAATATTCATCACCTTCTAGGCCTTGATTTAAATGAAATTTCTTACTAATATCATAACACAAACATATGTTCTGTATCAATAAAATTCCATTCGTTATTGCAGGTCCGCAAATCTATTAAACGAAAAATAACACTATTTAGTGCTATTATATAAGGAACACACGTTCTTATAAAATAAAGGCAAGGTAGCTTACTTTAATAGAAAGGGGGACAAACGAAATCGAGACTGAAAACCATTTTTTAAAATTTTCATCTATGAAGCCATATCAAAACCAGGGCAGTAGAGGGTTTTATATTTGGGGCCTTTACGGAGAAAAGGAAGACGAAGATTACATTTACTTCTTTTTTCTTAAAGTCACAGAAGAATTTGAAATTCGAAATAAGGAGTGTTTAAAGAGAAGAAGCGATGAATGGTTGGATAGTCGAGGAAAGAGAGTTGATCATACAACGATTTTCATAACGATGAATGAAGAAGTATTATTGGCCATTCGAGATTGGTACTTTAATAACCTTGAACGAATCAAGCAACTATTTTTTGTAAGGAATAATTCCAACCAATTTATTCATTAGTTAAAGGAGGAGCAAAACAACGTTGATAAGGGATCGAGGAACAAAAAAATGGACAGCCTCTTTTATGATGCCTGAACACATACGTGAATTAAAGAAAATGATGAACGAGGCAAACAAGCAACCCCGTCCTATCTTGGATGAAACGGAGATTGAAGAAATGGAGCGATTGCTGCAAAAAAGCCTTATGCAAGGCACTTTGCTTCAAGTTACTACGTGGAAAGGTGGATTTTTTAATAAAAAGGTATGTCAGGTCGTTCAAATTGATTTAGTGGCTAAAATAATTGCTTTTCAGGATGAACTGCAATCCAAATTTAAAACTCCATTTTTTAATATTACTAGTGTCACAGAAGTGAATTCCTATTAATTGCATACAAAAGCTAGGAACTTATTATCTCTGTAATTGAATTAGTTCTCTCTATAAAAAAAGCAAGGAGGTAGGTCATGGGTAGAGATTGGGATGAAATAAGATTGAAAATGATGATGCAAAGGCATGAACATATGATGGAACTTATGAGGTTATCGGCTATTTCATCAACCCTTCAAAGTAAGCATATAACGAGCGTAGAAAAGCTTAAATTCATTGAAGACTTAACTAAAGAAATTCCGAAAAATAAGACTAGGGATTAACCAATGGGATAGAGTCATCAACATTCTGTCCCATGACTTCATCCTTTGTTCTGGAGGGAAGGTGGAACGGCTGGATACTTTTATCAATTGGTTAAGAGTCTTATTTTTAGTTATGACTCTAGGCGATACGATCGTGAATGTACGTAAATATAGGAAAACCAAAAGTAGTACTCAAATCAGTGGAATTGAATACCGAAAAGTACTTCGAGATTTAATATTTAATAACGTAATAATTTTACTAATGTTTTTAACAATAGTTTGGGAGGATTGGTTTAAATGACCACCTTAAAATTGAGGAGGAAAACGAATAGTGGGGACATTTTATACACTTGGAATCATTAACAAATTCGGTGCTCAGGCAACCAAAGGACCAACAAAATGGAGCCGTGAAAATCTAGCATTAACAGAAGCTGAATGGAAGGAAGCATTAGATAAACGAATTGATACCTCTATTTTCGATTTGGAATTGCAGGAAGACGGTACAATCAAAGGCTTCCTTAAAAATGATGTATTCAAGGAAAATATTAAGGGATTCTATGAAATTTTGCGGGAAATCCTAGGTGAACATAGAAACGGCAACTTCGATTATTACGAAAAAGGAATGTCCGAAGATGGAGAACTTCACGATATAAACGTTGAGGACGATGATGACGGGTATTCGTACGAGTGGGCCGATGATATAAGGATATTGAACAAAGATGGCGTGGAAATTCGAATAGAATGTGAGTTTATTATGTTGTTTCTGGAAGGGAAAGTTCTGGTCGAGGAGTTCTACACAGATCCTATCTTAATCAATTATTTGTTCCGCAATAGCAAGATTGATAATCCATTGGCTGGTGCAGTAATCAGTGCGGTGGTTGGGTAATGAGTGATAAAAAGAAACCATTTTTTGATGATGAAATAGCAAAAATCATCCGCAAGACTGGCGAACACCCTATGGAAGAGGCTTGAAAGCAAGGTACTTATAGTTTACAAGAATAAGGAAGGGGATATTGTTCGTAAATATCCGATGACCGAATAATGAAAGAAAGCGAGTGAGATAATTTATGGGCTTTTATACAGAAGCAAGAACCAAAGAGGGTAGATTGATTGGTAGTAAGAGTTTTCAGGTCTGGAATCCGAATGTGGAACATTTCTACAAATCGCTGGGATTGGAAAATCCTTACGGCCAATACAGCGGGGATAAAGGCGATATATCATTTACAGCTGAGCAATTATTGGATGCTTATAAGTATATAGAAAACATTGAGTTTTATAGCGAGCCAATAATAGAAAAACTCGATCCGTTTGTTGGCATGATCACCATTGTTGGAGGAGTCCAAAAGCTTAACTCAAAAGCCGAGAAAGAGCGAACTCTTGAATTCTTAGATATTTGTGCAGCAGTGGCCCTTAAAGAAGAGAGCGTCATCTTAAATATGGGTTAGGAGGACAGTAAGGTACTAGAGGGCTTATTTTTTACTACCGTTGAGGTCCGTGATGCAGAATCATTATCACACTATGATTTAAAGGAGGACGAGGATGAGTGATAATAACAGCGATTCGCAATTGGTTCTCGTCATAGAGCACCTTGAAACCGAGTATGAAAATTGGCGAAGGACGTTAAATGAGCATCGTATATGGCTTGAATCGTACGAAAGTAGTGATTCTGATTATGTAGAAGTAATCCAGGAATCAGTACAAAAATTAATGGATGAAAGTGATTATGCTTATGGATGCCTAAAGGCAGCCGAAATCCTGCGAAAACACTTGGTGGGCGACAATGGACCATAAAGAATTAAAATGGTTGCAAGAAACAGCAAAAATGTTAAAAGACGAAGCTATTCGAAAAGATTACGAAGAAATGATTAAGAATAGACCCGAAAGAGCTAAACATTTTGCCATGATTATTAATCAGAGGCGGTACGATAAATGACGGACGAAGAATTTTTGATGTTTGAAAAAGTAATGGGGGAAATACACAAACATTGGCATTGGAGCGATATAAGGACTGAAAGTGAAATTAGCGATTATCGTAGAGGTTACGAGCAATTAAAAATAAGTCAATTACCGCCAGAAGAACAGAGATACCAGCGTGAATTAAACAAGTTTATCGAAGGGTTAAATGGTATGTCGTCGACAACCTATTTAGCGGCTCGTCTAAGTGTTATTCGAAATATCGAAGATTTACAAAAAAACGAAACTGATGAAAAAGCCATAAAAGCCATTCAAAAAATAGTCGATGAATTTTACCGCTTGGTAAAAGATGCAAGAGTATCGGATGAACTTATGGAAGAAGCACGAATTAGAGCTAGTTTACCCCCATTTAGAAAAGGTGATAAAGAATGACCGATAAAAGGGAAATAGACATTACTAAACATCCGTTTTATATAAAGGATCCAGTCGCAAGGCAACGAGCACTAGATCAATCTGTCGAAAGGGCGAAGGAGATTCTGTTCCCATCGGAGCCGCCGAAAGAAATCAAATTCAAACGTGAGACACGGTTAGTATTTAACAGCGTGAAGGATTTCAATAAATTCTATAAGAAATGGAAGAAAGAACAGAAGGTGAAGAAGTGAGTGAACCACATACTTATCATCTCAGACTAAAAACAGGTGATGAAGTTATTTTCACTGCTGATATTACAGCAGGTGAAGTACGAACACTGCCTCAATTTGCGAATCAAGCCGAGTTCTTTAAGTTTTTCACGGAAAGAACAAAGGAAAGCGATTTACCGTTCATAATTATCAAAATCATTAAGCCGCCGCTGGTAAAGGAGGACGATGATGAAAGCTGAGGATATTATTGCAGCAATCGAATCAATGGATAATGGTGAAAGGATTAGGACGTTAAAACTGTTGCACGAAACATATTTTTATAGCAGAGAATTCCCTTCGAATTTGGAGGAAGAAGAAGATGAAGAATTAATGGTTGAAGAAAGAGCAAAACTCCCCGAATCAGAATGGGTAGAGCATGATTCGAACCGTTATAGTACGGTTGAGGAAGTGAAGGAACGGTTTTATCCGAACAATAACAAACCTATTAAACTCACGGGAAAAGACGCTCAAGATGCCATAGACGAGCTAAACGGTAAAGTGAATCCAGAAGAAGAGAAAAAGCGGATTAAGTTTCTTGAGGATTGCAAAAAGTTGTATGAGAAACATGAACGCAAACAACTGATAGGCCACATTGTTCCCTAAGATTACTTAGACAGTGATGATGAAATACGCAAAATGGCAGAGGAAGACGCAAATGAAGCAGATTTCATAATACCTCAAGCTCGTGAAAGATACATTGAGCACTTCATTAAAGGTTATAAAGAATCGCAAGAAAAAACATATAAACGATTAAAAGAATTGGAAAATAGCGATGAGTGACAGCCTTATTAATCGAATCGGAAAAAATTGTTATCGAAGAAATGAATAGGATATGTGGCGATATTGAAGGCATTAATTGGGATGAAGTCACCCTTAAAAATGATACCGACATTAATTAGCATAAACCTGGGATGAATGTTTACTTTTACGTGGATAATGAACACCCAAAAGAATAAAAGTTTTGCCATGATTATAAGCTAAATCGGGGTCTGCTCTTGATTGAAAATAAGGATCGAAAGCCAGTGAATTATAATATGGGGTAATCGGGAGGGTGACGATGTTTAGAGATGGACAAAGTAACCGATTGGGCTTATCTACTATTCAATGAAACCACTGATGAAGAAGTAAAGGCAGTGGCAATAATGTTATTAAATGGTGACTTATCCATAAAAGAACTAACTAAAATGGATTCAATCAAAGTTCACTTTAGTTCTGTGAAGAAAAAACGGAGAAAAGGCTATATAAAAAGTAAAGAGCTTAATAAGTTTGTAGAGGAACACTTAATACTAGGTGATTGAAGAAAAACAGCCAGATTACTTAACTGGCTGTTTTTTCGTTCCTATTAATTACACTGGGTACATATTAAATGCACTACATATAGCCCCGAAATTCCCTTTGTGGCTAGCTTGAATTGTCTCTTCTCGGACAGTTCTCCTTTTTGTGATAAGCTTTTAACAATAGGGGAACGATTGCAGTCATTCAAATAATACATTTATTTCTAAAAAGGCAAAACCCCATTGTCGTTAATCTTTTTCCGCTCCTGAACTTCTAAATCTAAAACTAGTTGCGTGATGTCATTGCCTCCATTCACTATAACTTGCTCCAATTCTAGGTCATAAGGCATTTCTTTTTTTATTTGCTTCCACCACTGGTAAGCAACGAATTCAGGCCGTTTACCACATAGTGGAAGGTTGTTCCGCTGCATTAATTTACTGCTGGCTTTGTAATGTATTTCAATTGTCACATTCATTATTTATCTCCACAAATTAATTTTTTTCTTTTCGATTTTCCTAATATAACCATTGCTGTTGTTATTGAAAAAGTAGTCTCAACCATACAACTACTTTTTACATTCGTCTTAATTCAGACTAAATCGTTTCCTTTTTCTATTTATATGATATGTAGATACTTAACTTTTCTATCTTGAACTGTTATTTCAAAACA
Organism: Neobacillus sp. KR4-4; assembly: GCF_042136325.1. NCBI lineage: Bacteria > Bacillati > Bacillota > Bacilli > Caryophanales > Bacillaceae > Neobacillus > Neobacillus sp. KR4-4. The sequence goes on along the minus strand of NZ_JBHHJU010000028.1, from coordinate 17,829 downwards.
ATAAAGAATGACCGCCACATTGGACAATCACTCTCTTTTTAATTATGATTGGGTCATTTGATGAATTGTCATGTTAAATACCCTTTTTATTTCAAGTTTTAATTTCTCACTTCGGAGTTTTATAAATTCATCAAAATTACTTAATTTATAGTTAGTCTCTGGGATATAATGATTTGATTTAAAAAGTGGTTTGTTTGAAACACTATTTTCATACCATTCATTAAAAGGAGTCTTACTCTTTGATTCGTTCTCTCTCCCTTCAAGTATTTGTAAGTTAGAAATCGTATCTTTTATCCTTTGCCAGTTCTCAATTTCATCCTTTGAAATTCCCAACTTTTTTAAATTTGAGTTTTTAAACGTACTAGCTGGATGAATATGATCTTGGTGAAATTGTACCTGGCTGAACTTTAAACTAGGATAAAGTAAGGAAAGAACCATAAAAGTATAAGCACCTTTTTTATATTCAAAAATATTATCTATATCTTCATCAGTTAGATTAAGGCTTTTCTCAGCAGGTAATCTATGTTTTTGTAAAGTTTGTAACGGAAAATCAGGAGTTTTAAGGATATAACCATTACCATCTTGTTTTCTTAACACGTTCCTAATAGAATCAAGAACTTGGTCACCTTTTCCGCCATAAATCTGTTTTAGTAAACTAATAATTAGATATTTTCTAATATTAGATTTATTTTTTCCATCTAAAAGCCCACCCTTAAAAATGAAATAAGAAATGGGGATTATTGCATTTCTTGAGGTTAAAGTATCTTGATTAAATCCAAATTCAACCAATAAATCTACTGTTTCTTTTATAGCAGATTTTATCTTTTCCCAGTTTTCTTTTATTTTTATCACATTTCCTTTTTTAAAGTTATTCACATTAAATAAAACTGGACAATCAGTTAGGACTAGACAGGAACGCATTATAAAATCATTATCAAAGTCAAACTTTTCCCCCCTATTGTTAATTGATTTGATTAGGGCTTCTATTTCCTCACGAGCATTTTCCCAATTAGCAACGATTGTAGAGAATAGTAGGTCACTCTTGGATAAAACGGTTCCACCACTATTAACTCTTATAAAAATTTCTAAAACACTATCTAAATCTTGATCTATTACTTGAAAATAGTTTATAATTTTGTCTTGAGTAATACGTTGCCATAAGGTAGTAAGATTTTCTATAGCAACTTCGTTAGTGAGTAATTGCTTTCCTGTTGCATACCTTATAGAATCATTCGCATCTCTCCAAGTTAATGCCTCTTTTACTTTTAACCAACAATGATCAGAATCTGAAACTCCTGCTTCCGCATCAGTAAGAAATTTAAATTCATACGTTATATTTTCATCATTTCTTGGTTGATTCTTACATAAAATATTAAAATACATATATTTTTTAGGAAATGCATCATCATTATCCCATCTTGCCCTTGGTTTTTTACTAGCATGACTGCCTTGAAGAGCTAAATACAACGAACTTAATCTTTGTTGCCCATCTAAAATACCGATTATTCGGTCTTTCATCTCAGGATGAGGAGCCTTTTCATTCATAAAATTATCTCGTTCGTGATATTCTTGAATGAATTTATAAAAGGTATAAGAATTTGCAAGACTTTTTTCTACGTCCCAAAATAAAAAAGTCCCAATAGGATAGCCAAGCATAATTGAATCAAATAATTTTTCGATTTGTTCATGCTTCCACACAAATTTACGTTGAATAGCAGGGAGATAAACCTCATTATTACTAATTTTTGCAACTATATCCTTAATCGATACACTTAAGTAACTCAATGACTTCACTCCTAGAACACTTAAAATGGTCTATATTTCCTTTACGTTACCACAATTTAACTTATAATTGAATACTTGGTAATATAGATTTTATTTGGAATTTACAAAAAGATGTATAGTATGTAAAAAATCAAAATATGTGTTAATACAAGTGGCAATTGACCCTATCGAGAGCAACACACACAGAAGACCTGATTCTCGATCGGAGTGGAGATGGAAAGGGAATTTCGATGATTGGTAATACTGGCGATGTTGTTAGAAGAGGACCTTTTATAGGAAAGGATTCTATTTTGAATAACAAGTCTGTATCAAACATAAAAAAGCACCTTATCAGAACGGTGTTTTTATTGTTTTTTCTTATTCAACTAAAGCTGCCCGCTTATGGAGTGAACATTTCAGCGATTATGTTTCCTCATAGAAAAAGGGAGCGTAGATAACGATCCCTTTTTTTAACTAAAGCCCCTTTAGCTTTAATAAGGCTAGTTATATTACTTTTTTTGTTTTCGTTCTCGTTCTCTAAAGAGTTCCCAGGTTACATCCATAAACCACTTTACATTGCCATCTTTGTAATATCCATAGGGTTGGACCAAATAATCGTATTTCATCATATCTTCTTTTTGAAGCAATTCTAACAAGTACCCATAGCTAAGAGCTTGATTTTTACAAAGTTTAAATTCAGGGTCGTTAAAGATAATCTCCCTCAACTCATTTACATCTTCTTTTCGTTGTACTTTCTTGTCAGCACTGATTTTCTTGATTTCACGATAAAACTTATGCTCAATTTCTTCAATGGCTACATCTGCTACGCTGATGCCTTGATTTTCTATCCAAAGGTCATGAAGTTTTATGCCTACGTAAGTACCATTTTGAAGAACAAATAGAGTCAAACTCATCGGTGAGTCGAAATTTAATTTTTTGATGTTTTGATTATATTTGCGAACTTCAGCTTTAAAATCTCCCGAATACTCATTGTAGTAGTCTGCTGGGATTATATAATTTTCAAAATTATAGTAAGTGTAATAATAATAGACATACTTACACTCAGTATCACTAGCAAATTTCAAAAAGTCCTCGATTACATCTATGTTTAAATGAATTTTATCAGATATACTCAAAGAGCTTATTTCTAATGGGATTAAGTTATAGTTGCTGATTTTCTTTTTAAGATGCTCACTTTTCATTATCGACATAGTTATACCTCCAATAATAATTCTCTGTAATAATACCATTATTGCAAAAAAAGTAAGGTTGGCCTATAAGGGCTCTATTTTTATAAGAAAATAGTTACAAGTTTATGTTAAAATATAGATAAAAAGGGGTGTTAATTTGAGTCGATATTCACTTGTGATAATAATTTTCATAATATTCAGTCTTACGGTAGGTTGTAGCTCACAAACAACGAAAGAGAGCAGCATGACAACCAATGATAAGAGCAAAGAAGCTCATCAATTGGTGAAAAAGAACAAAGAAGAGAAACTTAAGTACAACATAGAAAAAATTGTGGTTCCTATCCAAGGAGATATGTTACCAGATGTTAAGATATATCAAGATTTTAATCTTGCGGTAATAAGAGAGATGGCTAAGGAAAACAACATAAAAGTTGAAACTAAAGCATTCCCTACTTTTAATGATATAAATATTGCCTTAGAGCGTGGGGATATTAATGTGATACCTGGTATTGTTCAAACATATAAAAAAGAAGAATTTGCCCTTACATATTCGTATTTTACAGGAGTAATATACCTTAGCAATGGAGAACAATTAGATTCCGAAAAAAGTTATTCAATGTTAGTCAGAAAAACAGATGATGAACTTTATAACTTTTTCAACGATATGATTTCCAAATTTAACGAAACAGGAAAACTAAAAGAGCTTCAAATTCAGTATTTAGGAGAACGAAACCATTTAAAATAATCTATGATTAAATCGAGGTAAAGGGGAATGAAAGTATAATCACCAATGGATAGTGGAAGGTGGAAAGCGGAATGAATGACACTGAATTTTTTCCTTGGTCTTTAGAAATATTTGACCACATTGAAGGTAGTGAGGAATTTAAAAATCTTGACCCTGTAATAAGTAAATATTTTTACCATGTTTTTATAAAGATTAAAAGAAATTACTTAGCTATTAATCATTTATTTAAAGGGGATTGGGAGAATAGCTATATTGAATCAATCCCTTTAATAAGAATACTCGCTGAGGGTTATTTTCATTTTTGCTATATTATTGAAGAAACTAACAAGTCCTTTATTCCACGTGGTTATAACAAACTAGCAGAGTTACAATCCTATACAGTGGCCAAAAATTACAATGATCTTGGAACAAACCTACTGCCTGAAGAGGAAGATTTTGTTCACAAGCATTATGATGAAATAAAAGTAGAACCAAATCCACCTCTATATTTATCTCGGATTAAGAGATTAGTTAAGAAAACCCATAACGAATACTTATATACAAGGGTTTATAATGCGTTTAGTAGTTACGTACATTTTAATCCAGCTACATCCGTTATATATGGTACCCAAATGGAAGGTAGATTTGTCTTTAATAATATAAAGGAAAATGAACCTTTGTTTGATTCTTTAAAAAGTCATACAGACGGGATTGTTATTATATTTTTTACTAAATTGATTGATTATTTAAAAATAGAGTCATTACAAGAAGAATTCGATAAATACTATGATAAGGATAAAAAGGTATTTAAATTTAAGCATTAACTTGGGCTGTAGACCTCATATAAACAGAAGAGGTCTGTTATAAGAAGGAGAAAAAAGGATGGAAAATTTAGAGGGATTCAAGCGAGAACCATTTCCTTTGCTGCTGACGGAAGATGAACTCAATTGGATAAAGAGTGTTCTAACTGGTCATTCTGAAACTGGTAGGTTAACAGAGGATGAACTTAAATGGCTAAAGCAGATAAGTGATGAATATGGTTTTAATTATGATGCTCTTATTCAATCATCTCCACACTATATTCGTTTAAAAAAAACATCGTATGAACGAAATAAAAACAAAGAGAATGTAAGAAAAGAGTTAGATGCCTTAAGGAACAAGATGACGAAATTTACCCCGAATGAACTGTTTGAACTTAGAAACCAAAGGATGAGGGAATGGTGTGGGTTTGAAAATTTCGCTGGTATCTATATCATTCATAATCATGAAAATGGCATGTATTACATAGGACAAGCGGAAAGAGTATTTGACAGGGCTTATAAACATTTTCTTGATGATAAAACGGGAAACTCTGAAATATATCATGATTGTCGTTCAGGAGATGAATTTATGATCAGTTTCATCCCTTTAGATAGTACGTCGTTTTTAGATTTAAACGAGTTAGAGGATAATGCCATAAGGGCTTATGATTCATTTCAGCATGGTTATAATAGGATGCCAGGTAATTATATGGAACAACTTTATTTGACAAATGATGATTACCAAAAAGTTGCGGAATTACTATTAGATAAACTAAAAGGAAAGGAATTGCATATAAGCCTTTCGAATACTCGTAAAAGGTATAATTTTATCGGTCATTTATGTGCAGAACTTGGATTGTCACTAAGTTCACGTTTAGCTCAAAACTTTGATAAGTTGATGAAGCTGCATAAAAAAAATAACAAAAAAAATAAATGAAGTTCCAATGGAACTTCTTTTTTTATTATCGGGACCAGTGCGGCTGCTCTTGAAGTTCTCAAAAGATTTCTTTTTTATAGAGGTAAACATTTTAGAGATTTTGTTCACTCCATTAAAATAGACCGTCTTTGTGACGATCGATTCTACAACTAAAGCACCCGTTAGTTTAAGTGAAACTGTTCACAATCATACTGCACAAAATGGAATGGCTTTATGACATTTTGATTTCTAAATCATTTTTAAATAAAATCACTTCCTATTTTTAGTGGGTAACGTTATATATTGAAAACCATATAGAATCAAAGCCCTTAGAAAATTTATTGATAAATATTTAATTTTTGATAAATTTTCTAAGGAAAATATTTTAAAATTTTCAACAAATTTTAGTCCACCGAAGATAAAAAACATATGAAGAACAGTATTTGAAATTATATATAACGGGAATTTGCCAAAAGTCATTTTTAATATCCATAAGCTAGTGACAAGATAAGGACCGAAGTTCATAAAATTCATACTATTGAAAGGTCCGATACCATTATAAAATTTCCACCAATTTTTCTTTTCACCATACAAATCCAAAGCTTTAGTGAATGTACACATAAATATGGCAGTAGGAAGAAATCTTTTAAATGCCTTTCTACCTAGTAAAGGGACCGTTAACCAAGGCAGAACCAGTAAAGCAAGTAAAAACAATTTTTGATTTTTCATTAATATCACCCAAATTTTTGAATAGCTGATTTTTGCTTATTCTTTAACATAAATTCCTTCTTTATACACACCCTTATTTTTCAAATTTAGCTTGTTAAACTAATCTGTCACTTTAGTTTAACAAGAGCTTTCTCATTTGCTGCACATTTCTTCGTAGTGTGCATCATTCAAATTGTAAAATAGGTATTCAACTAGTCCACAAAAATATGAATTTGAATAGACTAATGATGTACCAAGACAAATTCATATGGAGGTCATTTAATGATGAATAGAAATAGAAATGTTCCACCTAATATGTTTCCGAATGCCATGCCAAATGTGCTGCCTAATCAGATTGCTCCTATACAACAAATGCCATACCAATTTTGCCCACCACCACCATGTCCACCTCAATACTGTCCGCCACAAGTGTTTCCTACTCAGTATGATCCTGGTCTAGTTGACCCTGCACAACAATATGTAAAAACAAATTTATTTAATAAGGTTGTCAAGCATATCCATCCTTCTCATACGACAACAGTTAACAAACTGCATGTTAATCATCAACACTATTTTCCACACACAGAGTCCTGTGTAAACGAATGCTGTGAAACACATACAATGTGTGGTGTTCCAGTCAACCCTTGTTGTCCTCCGATGGGACCATTTGGATTTTAGTTTCTTTTAACCCCATTTTTGGGGTTTATTTTTTTATCAATTACTGGGACATTTGCATAAACTAAAATCGTTCCTAGATACAAAATCTCCAAGGTACTTAAATAAAATTAATAAGTTGTTCCTAAGCCACTATTTTGGTCAAATACGACATTCATAACCAACCCCTAGTTCAACTAAACTGCCCCGTTAGTCCAATAAGAAAGTGCGGAAGTCATATTGGACTAACGCACTTGTAGTAATTATAATCAAATCAATCTACGACCTTTTTCAATTCAATTTTAGTATTTTTTTCTTCCCCTTCTTTTGTCCAATGCAACTCTACTATCAATTCTTTATTCTTAAAATCTTCCGCATCACCAAAGTCAAGGAATCCCATATTATCAGGATTAGTTATTAATTGATGACGCTTCTCAATTTTTTCCTTTTTGTCACCAGTGTAATATTTACCGTCAACCCGGAATTGAACAAATGTCAAAAACGTTTTGTTTAAATCTTTCTTATCGCCTACCCAGTATGCATTTCCAAAAACATTTAATGGAGAGGCATTTCTATCTTTGGCAATTATCGCTTTCCAATTACCATCCTTACTTATTCCTTCCCACCTTGGATATTTCCACTGTCTATAATCGTAAATTTTCCAACCAGCCACAGCTACTAAAAGTACAGCAGTTAAGATAAATAGAAAAAGTCTTTTTCGAGTCAAGCTTAATCCCCCTTTAGAAAATTTTAGCACACACGAGATAAAATGGATATTTTTTACACAAATATTTCATTTCCTTGTTCAACTAACCTGCCTAGTTAGTTAAATAAAGAGAAAAAGGACTGCAGAAAAAACAGCCCCCATTGTTGTGAAATAAATCCCCGTTTAGTTTAATTAAAAACAAGTTACCTTTCATAATTATTTTCGGCCTCGTAAATTTTTGATTTTTATGAAAATTGTATAACCTAATGAAAATAAACTAATAAATACAAGGTACATCACAAAGTTTTCAACTAAACTGGCTGTAATAGTGAACGGTGTGTGCGTAATTAAACACATAACTATATCTGTAGTTGTAAAGACAAGAATCCATATGATAAACGATTTCAACTTAATCACCAACCGAGACTAGGGTAAAATAAACAATTCGGTAGTAAGAATCAAAAATCCTTCTTCAAGTAACCCTGTCAACATTACTTGAATAACGGTAAATAAAAAAGGACTCCCGAAAAAACAGCCCCGCTGATTGTGGAATTTAGTGAACCGATAGATAAGATAGCAAATATTTTCATGCCTAAATACACATAATAATTTCATTAAATTACATATTTGGGGTGATTAAATGAAAAAAACAATATCAATGCTTTTAGTGACATTAATACTTGGAATCCCATTTACTTTCGTTAATGCAGCAGAAAATAAAAACGGGAATACGGATGTACAGGAAATCTATGCAACACCTAATGATATGATTTTAGATTTTATACAAACAAAAGTTGACAAAATCATTCAAAAGGAATACGGAAAAAGAATGGCTTGGGGATGGGTTAAGATCAAGAATGATAAGCAAATAATTAAGGTAAATGAACATAAAAGATGGTACGAACTCCAAACAGTAATTATGGTGCAAGACCCTGATAGCAAAGAAAAAGGTGTTAAATTTGATTCCATGACTTTTAAATTTATTCCAAGGGAAAACAATAGTGACTCTAGAGACTTGGGTGATACAAAATTTGAACTGCTTGAATATAAGCATAATGACGGAAAAGCATACTAAAACAGTAAAATAAAGGGGAGAAATTTTCTCTCCTTTGTTTTTTGTAAGGAATTAATCCTATGCCTAGAATTAGTCCCCTTATTTAATCCTGCCACGTTAATTCAATAAGGGAAAAGCGTTCCCTCATTATTGAAGCAAAGCACCCTAAGTCTAGATTTCAACGCCTTTTAATGTAGTATCTTAGTTATAAAATGCCAAATACCACGAAACATCCACCAAAAGAGTTGTCCAATAATTTTAAAAAAATCCCAAGTAATACATTCCCAAATAAACTCAGAAACTCCAATCCCGTTTTCCCTTTTTTCTTTTCTTTTTAATTTTCATTATTGGTCACCTTCAAAGTCCATAAAATAATTGTTTGTACAAGCAATTATATGTTTTAAATTATCTTTAATTCTTTAACTAAACTGCCAGTTACTTCAATAAGAAAAAAGGCAGCGTACATCCTTAAGCTCAAGCACCGTTAATATAGTAAGGAAATTTACAATCAAGGAAAATTTTAAATAACTGTCTAATCTGTTAAAAAAAACATCTTAAATGATGGCCTAACACTATTCATCGTCCTCTCCATCATCTTCACTTTCCCAAGTATAAAAGATTCCAGAGACTCCATATTCCATTGCTTCATCAAAGCATTCGAGTATTGCCTCATCCTCTTCTTCACCATCTTCTCCTTCACCTTCATACATTTCTCGACTTCCGATAAATTGGTCTTCAACTTTTATTACTTCCCAACCTTGATTACTCACGTACTGTTTCGCTTTATTCAAAGCTGATTTCATATTTGTTGATTTAGCAAAACAAAGTACTATTGCCCCGATACATATTTCTCTTTCTGGATTATCTAAGTGGGGAATAGCCTCTAATTCAAAGACATAAATTGTCATAGTGTCCTCCTGTTAAATTTGCCGTTGATTTCTTCTTATTAAATTCAACAAATTTCAAAACAATTCCTTTTTCCACTAACCTGCCAAGTTACTTTAAGTACACTTCTTCACAATATGCTTTAAGGTTAGTGGATCACCGACTAAAAAGCCAAGGAAATTTAGTTGTTGCAAAAATTAAGTTAAAGTTAGTGTGGTATAAAAGGCTACGGAAAAAGGTATATTTATTCCAATTACAATCTGAGAAATGCTCATTGCCTTATATCTTAAGAGCATAAAACAATAAGATTTAATCTATTTGAGATGAGGTCGTAGGGGGAAATGAAAACAAACAAATTGTTTCAATTATCAATAATCAGCAGTATTATTGTCATTCTGTATATGTTTTTACAATGGAAAATAATTAATATAATAACCGAACTTCTGATGTTACCAATTCTTTTATTGGTGTTTGGATTTTTTATTTATATCTCAGTACTAGCAATAATAACTTTATACAAAAATAAGGATTGGAAACCTATTGTCATCCAATTTATCACAATCCTATTGTTATTTTTCATTCCATTCAATCAAATCGTATTGGACATAGATTTTAAATTAAACAAATCCGAGAGAGAACAAGTTGCTGAAAAAGTTGAGAGCGGAGAACTCAAACCAAATGTTTCAAACAATTCCTGGTTAATTCAGTTACCTAAGAAATTCAAACATCTTTCTAACGGTGGCGGTGAAATTGTGGTAGAGAAATCGGGAGATGGCTTCAACATTCTATTCTTCACTTATCGTGGGATATTAGATAATTTTTCAGGATTCGTATATACGCCCAATGACCAGAAACCTTCTAAAAAAGCGTTTGATGGGGATTTCAAAGAAATAGATAAGATGGGCATGAACTGGTACTTTGTCAGTTCTTACTGATATAAATTTTAAAACGGCAACGAATTCGCTATAGTTTTGTTGTCTGTTTTTTAATTACTATTGATCCGTTCTTTATTTGCTAAAGTCCATTTTTCACCTCATAACGGACCCCATTACCAATTAAGGTGACTTATTTGTTATTATTAATTCATTACAATTGTTCCATTTATTATAAGCAATAATGGTGGGAAAAAATGATATGATTGATAAATTGATTGGCCTTTTCATTTCAATATCAGGCAGAGTTGGTATAACTCTCAAAAACAAATTAAACAATTTGAAAAGAAAGCGGCAAACTGGTTGGACATTATATGCTTCTGTGGAGGAAGTATGTGAGGGAGCAAAAAAGGAATATCCCTTTAATTGGATTGAGGAAATCGATGAGCAATGCTTTGACAACCTATTTGAAGATGATGACGATGAAGATGATTTTAATATTAGAATCCAAAACCAGAGTGTTAGTTTCATTAAGTCAGATAAGCATTTAAATCAAATGAGTGAGATATGTTTTTATTATGCAGCTCCTGATGTCATACTAGAGGACCACCGTTCTTGTCTGGTGTTTCGAGATATGGACCAGTGGTTACATGAAGTGATTATGAAAGAGTTGGTACCCCATTATAATGAGGTAAAGCAATTTTTTATTCATGGGAAATTTGAGGAAATACAGTTATCAGAACTTAAAAAGGAATCAAAAGAATTGGTTAAGTGCTTACTTTCTCAAGGGTATTTTCCTGTTGTATCAGATTTATATAGAGGTACAGAATCTACCCAATTAAGAGGAAAAGGGAATCTTCAATATTTTGTCATTAGAAAAGAATCAGTTAACCCTTTGGAGTTACAAGAATACGAACGTTTTAAACAGTTTGTGATTCATGATAGTTTTCAAAAAAATAAACCATTCGTATTAAGACCAGCGGGATGGAAATTGCAAGAGGACTTAAGGGATTCCATCACTATACGTTATTTTTCTAACTGTGCCGAACAAATCGTGCTATTGGTTAATACGCTAGATGACAGTATTCGGGCCATTTATATTTTTGGAGAAAAAGCGATTAGGTCACTCAGATGACCGATAATAAATGATGTTAGAGAAATAATTGATATTTAATTAGCTGGTAATAGGAAAAGAGGATTGCTTTGGACACTAGAGTACAGGAGTTAGTTGATTTTACAAGAAACAAATGGGGATTAGACAACTATTATTTACATACGTACCATTTCTATCGCAAATTAAATGCTTTAAATGAAACGATCTATACTCTAAGTATGGAATGGTACCCTTCTCATATAACGGACCAAGAGGATGAAGATTACAATCCTGATGGTACCGCAGCAATTGATTTGAACATCCAGAACCGTCAATTTGAAAGTGTTATTTTTGTTGGCGGAGAAACCTTTTCAAATAGAAGTTTAATCCAAAGCAACAAGATAGATGAAATCATAAAATTTATTGAAAACGAAACAGGGTTAATACATGGCAAACAATTTCACCTAGATAGAGAAAAAGAAAATGAATATTTTTTCCGAAGCCGTATTAATGGTGTTGCCGTTGCACCGTCAGGGATTCTAGACATCAAATTTAACACAGAAGGTAAATTAACTTATTTTTCTACACATGGTCCGTTTCCTTCTGTGGATAAGGTAACAGAAGAGACGTTTAGTCTCACACTTGAAGACGTGGAGCACATTGCAAAGGACCAATTGGTATTAATTAAATTTCCGCTAAGGAAGCAAAAGAAGTTGATTCCAGTTTATTGTTTAGAAGAAATTTATGTAACAAATGACATTTCAAAAACATTGCCATTTATTTATCAAGGATTAGTGTATACCATCGATGAAAAGATTGAGTGGCAAACGACAAATAAAAAATCATTCAAAAGAAAACATTTAAATTTGATTGAGGACCTTACAGCGGATCAAGCCTTTTCATTCGAACCTCATCCTAATTTAACCCCGATTTCCGATAATGAGAAAGAAAAATGTATCCGTAGTGTTCGAGACTTTTTGAGTCAAGTTTATCCTAGTGATTCTGGAAAATGGCTTTTGAAAACTTTACATCGTGACAATGGCTTTATCCAAGGAAAGCTCGGATTACTTGAACAGGATATTAGTATTACTCAACGAAAGCTCATGTTGTTAATTGATCCAAATAAATTTAAGGTTTTAAATTATATGGATAACAAAGACTTCTTAGAAATTCATGAAAAATTCCAGGAAATTGAAGGTTTAAGCTTTGATTCAGAGGATGCTTATAAGCGTATCAAAAGTACAATTGAGTTAAAACCTGTTTATGTATACGATTTTGAGCAGAAAAATTATATCCTTTGTGGCAGGATTGATAGTGATTACGGTATTAACGGAATAAACGGGGAGGTCCTTGAATTAAACGACTATTTATAGGAATATGATGAACTATGAGAGTAACGGTTCCGATATGGGGTGGAAAAAAGGCAAATCACATAAAGTTCTTAGCGTGAATTAGCTAAAGAATTCACGCTTTTATTTTTATTGAAATATCAACATTCTTCCTGATTTTATCACCATTCCTCAAGAGAATTCACATCGCTTTTCTTGACGGTGACCTTACTTGTTGTTCCAGTGAGTATATTTGTGAAATATGTACGAAATGAGAGGAGGAGATAATAATGAATTTTATATTAGGAGGGTATTACATCATTACTCCTATTGAAAGACTTAATTATATGGATAAAGAGTTAATTCCAGAAACTATCTTGTCAGTTAGTGAATGTATTTGTGACGTTCACCCCAAAACAACTGTGCTATGGGGCGGCTCAAATGAAGCGAAACGTAAATACATCCAACAATTAAATGTTTCTCCAGGCACCTACAAAGAAATAGAAAAATGGGTTGAAGACAAGATCGAAGCAGGGGTTTTTGGTTTTCCACAGGTATTTACCACGATAGAACTAGCTAGGGAATTCCTAGCCAAATTTCTTTGCCATCTATCGGTTACTAAGATTATCGGAATTGGATTACCTGAAGAGTATGTAGAAGCATTTATCGAACATGAAGAGGTTCAAAACAAAGAAGAAGCAAACCAATATGGCGTTGAAAAATTATTATTACGCAGAATACCCATTGAAGAAAAAGATTAAAAAATGATGGGCTACGAAGTGCTTGGATTTGAATACGGTTCATTTCACTCATATTTGTGTAATGGTTTAGAAAAAGATTTTAATGAACATTTTAAATTCGCTATGAACCAAGATGGATTTATACCTTCTATCGAAGACGTTTCTCGCTATTGTGATTATAGTAATGATGATGATTTGGGCACTGAACCTGTTTTATGGCTTCCTTGGGCTATATTTGAATACAGTAAATAATAAGTATTGGAATCTGTTGCTTCTAATGCTTTTTTGTATGTGATTTTTACTATGATTTAATATGAGAAATGATTTGTGAATTGATATAATTTTTCTATGCTTGTACCTTAAAACGAAACCAGCTACTATGAGAGCATGGCCTATTCTTTTAATACTCACCAGATGGGTATTTGAAGAATTCCGAATCATATAAAATCATAATAAGGAAAATAGAGAGGTGCTTCCATTGAGGCAGCACTTTTTATTGAAAAGATGTTCGTTTAAGGAATTTATTCCTAAAACATAGATCTATTTATTTCATAAAAAATACTTTTTCAGGTGATGCCGATGTTAAAAAAAGTTAAGAAGCATGCGTTAAATAAAATATACGACTTTAAAGATGATTTAAAAGGATATAAGCTTGTTGAAGCTTCGCTTGGCCACAATGGAGAAATATGCGTTCTAGGGGTTAGCGAATTTCCTGAATATATAGATGGTATGTTTCCCCCATCAAAGACCAAAGAAAAATTCAATTATAAGGTCATAATAAAAACGCCTAATGAAAAAAAAGAGCTTGTTATTAAAGACCAACCGTGGAATTACCATTTTGTTCAACCTATTGATCAAGGAAACATTTTATTGGTTTGTGCTCGTTCTTATTTCCATGACGAAAATAACTATGACCATAATGCAAGAGTTTTCGATAAAAATGGGAACCTTATCAGGACTTTTTTGCTGGGAGATGGAATTCAAAATTTGTTGGTTACTAAGGGAAATAAGATTTGGACAGGTTATTTCGATGAAGGGGTCTTTGGTAACTATGGTTGGGATAAACCAGTTGGAGCAAATGGTCTAAGAGCCTGGGATGCAGACGGTAAAGAATTATACAAATACCCAAATAGAGGAGACCATTTCATTGACGATTGTTATGCATTAAATGTCGTATCCGATGATGAGATTTTATTTTACTTTTATTCCGATTTTGAACTTGGAAGATACAGTAAAGGAAAAATTGAATACTATAAGCCCGATGTTGAAGGCTCCGATGGTTTTATAATCTTTGATGAATATATCCTTTTCCGAGGTGGCTATAACAAAAGAGATAAGTACATTTTATACAATTTGAAACCAATAAATAGACTTAAAAGGACAGGATACCTGTCATTTATAGATGAACAAAATACGGGAATAAGAGCTGATTCTGTTAATTGTCGGGGCTCATTAATGTTATTACAACAGGGAACAAGTCTATATCTTGCGAATTTAAAGGATTTAATAAATTGAAAATGTTGTAGAATTCGAAACCAATGAAGCAAAACGCTTAAATGTTGAACGAAGTTAAAATGCCAATGAACATCGAAATGGAATCGAGGTTTTTTTATGTCAAAAACAGCAGCTTTCTTCTATTGTGTATTTTTTTTAGCATTGATTGCAGGGATAGTAACAGGTTTTATGGGTATCGAAATAAGTTCCTTTAAATTGTTTTTAAATATTTACGTTTTATTAATGATGATTTACTGTTCTTATTATCTTTATATTGTGTTACTTACAAAAAACGTGAATACGGTAGAAAAATATATAAACAGAAAAAAGAAACATCCTTATTATGCAGTATTACTCTCATTAAATAGTAAGGACTATGATCAAGCTGAAATGTTGCTTCAAAAATTAGGTCGTACTTATAGTCAACCAAAAATAGCTCTTAGGTCAACCATACAATTAGAAACAAATCAACTTAAGGAAGCAGAAGAGACCATTTCAAAAATAAAGAATCCGAATATTCGTCATCATAATTTTGCTTTACTAGCTTTATTAAAAGATGATTTGGAGGCATTTCAAAAACATAAATCTCAAGTAAAGCACAAAGGATTACAATATTCACTGGATGCGGAAGAAGCATTTATGAACAAGGAATTTGAAAAGGCAGAAAAGTTTGGAGAACTTGCAATTTCTTCAACTGCTGGATTACAAAAGTGGGTACTAGTTAAATCATTAGAACATCAAAGGAATAACCTCGAACGAAAATTCTTTTTTTAATAAAGGCTATGTTTGTTCCTAGGTTTGCATGAATTGTTTATTCGTCAAAACTCACCTTATTTACCGCCTTTTTTAATTTTAGATCAACCTAGTAGACCATATTACGGAGAGGAAGAAATCAAGAAGGATACTCCTTGGGAAAATTTAAAAGATACGGACAAAGGGAAAATCACAATCGCAATGCAACTGTTAAATGATTTTATCACCTATGTAAATAATGTGTTAAAATCAGATTTTCAAATAATAATATTAGAACATATACCAGCTTCTATTTGGCAACAAGCCCAATTACAAAACTTTCATTTGGTTGAAGATTTCAGAAATGGTAATGCTCTAATTAGGTTTAATGAACAGAATGAACCTTTTTAAAAATTTAATATGGTAGTATGTTTTTTGAATGGAGAAGAAGGCTTAATGTGCAATATATCTTGTATATTAAGCCTTTATTTTCTTATTCTTATTGCCTTAAGGCACCCTTTAACCACCCATGCAGTAGAGCTGCAAAACTAGCGTTTCACTTAAGCATGAATTCAAGCTTATGAAACTGGAGTTCGATTTGAATAATGTTAGGCTTTTATCCTCTCGTTTTTGGAGCAGTTTATATTTAGTATTCCTTATGGGAAGTTCACTGTACCAATGTTTAAATTGGTTTTGGCTTGGGGAATATCATTTGCTATAGGAAATCATATCAGTCAATATTTGATGACCTCTGCAGAAGCTCCTGAATTTGTTAATGGATTATTTCTTGCGTTCGGTAACTTAAGTATAACAATTGGTACGTCTGTAGGTGGGTTATTTATATCAGGAATGGGCACACAATAAGTTGTATTTGCAAGAGTGCTATTCTGGGTGTTGGGGTTAATATTCACCTTGTTAAGAACCTATATTTTTAATTCAAAACACAGGAGGCATATTACATGTTAAAAGGATTATTTGGTAAGTTGTTTGGAACTTCGAATCCAGAGCTTACTACCCAACAAACTTCAACGATAGAACATACGAACAGAGAACCGTCTCATTCTCGAACACTTGAAAGAATAAAGCAACCAGATTCTGAGGTTCGCAAAATTTGGTTAAAAGTCATCGGTTCGGAATCCAAATCGAATGATATTACAATACTAGAAAAAGTTGTATTGGCTAAAGAAAAAGAAACAAATGCGGTCGATTTGCACTTTGCTTATATGGCATTGTTTAGGCACTATTACAGGGCGAAAGATTCCACACCTTCCCAAGATGAAAAGTTCTTGTTATTTGCATTAAAGGATGTAGATCTGTTCCCACGATTTAAAAGAGAATACTTAGCGACGCATGATCACCAAGTGCTTCCGTCTATACCTTCTTTTAAACAACTTGCTATTTTTTATGAAAAACAAGGTAATTATCAAAAAGCCATCGAGATTTCTGAAAAAGCTTTATCGTATGGGTTGGAAGATAAAACGAAAGGCGGATATGCGGCTCGTATTGAAAAATTAAAGAAAAAAATGTAATGTCAGACGTTCTCAACTTAGTAAAAGAAAGATTTTACCACTAATTTGTAGCTACACCTAATATTCCGACTTTAGTTTAAGCAATAAAATTAAATTAAGGACAAAAAATTATGTTTTAAAAAGGAAACTCCTAGAGAAGAAATCTGCAAAATTTTAAGAATTACAGTCTTTATATGATGAATCAATAAAAGGGATAGGACTACGTAGAGAAGAACTTTTAATAACCTAAAAAATTGGATAAAATGAACAACCCATTTAATCTCTAAGCATCCTTACGAGGATGCCTTTTATTTTTCAACAAATGGGTGATTGCCTCACGCATTCATCAAGTGTAAACAAGAATAGAAAGGACTTTATAAAAGGATTTCAATTTAATAATAAAATGCCAAAAAGAGCTAAATGGCTCTTTTTGCATTTATCTTATTCTAGTTAGATCTTTAACCACTTTCTTAGACCACTATTACTTTTTGAGCTTTCCAAAAGTAATTGAGATAGCTTTCCTAGCATTTCAGTGTAAGCCCGAATTATAAAAAAGACGTACCTTCCGGTACGCATTTCAAATAGCCGTAAATTCCGATTTTTTTAATCGAATTACGGCTTATTTCATATTTATTCTGCATTCTGCCTTAATCATTTTTGA
>NZ_JBHHJU010000027.1:0-80372 GCF_042136325.1 Neobacillus sp. KR4-4 | reverse complement strand
TCGCCCTTGTTAAAGGGATGTCAAACCATTGGCGTGTTTGTCAAGAGCGATTGCGGGCACCTCCGCTACAAAAAAGAGAGAGGAAATAAACTTCAGGTCACTTTTTCATAGAAGTTTTGACACTACCACATTTTTTCATATGGTATTGATTTTTCTTAACTGCTTATCCGGTAATCATGAGATCAAGCCCCAGACTTTGTAATCCCAATAAATAGTCTTGTTGCCAATCACTCAAGATAAGTTCTGGAAGATGTTCAGATGGGATATACTTTGAACTTTGATCAACAATTTGCTCTAAGGTATTTGCGTTGACTTCATCATCACAGAAAATAAATGTATAAGGATTAATGATAGCTACAAATGAAGCTACTAACCTACTAATGGCGTCAATCTCATAGTCTTCACCTATAAACGCTTTCTTCGTCCTGGTTTCATTTTGCAAAGCCTGGCCAAAATTTTTGTCATCGTACTGTGGAACGAATGAAACCTCTCCTGAAAAATTAGTACTTCCTCGTACCACGACTCCATTTACCATAATTCCAGCACCTGGACCATTATGACCTGAATAGATATAAACAAGAGATTTATCTTTCTTAATCCCCTTACTTTTGTGATATCCAAGCACGGCTGCATTCATATCGTTCTCAATGACAACAGGTATGAAGAAACGATTTTCTAGGTATCCCTTTAAGTCAATGTTCTGAAGATGTTCATACCCTGGTATATAAAAAATCCGTCCCTTATCAACGGAACCTGGTACACCGATGGCTATAGAACTTATCTTCGGATAGCTCCTTAGTATCTCGTCAACACATACAGTTAATAAACTTAAATCTCCAGCAGCTAAGAGACTTGAGGTTTTTCCAACATCCTTCACTTCACCTAAACAGTTAAAGACAATATAATTTGTCTCTGTTCTTTCTAAATAGATAGCCAACCCTAACATATATTCCGGATTATATGTATATCTTTTTGCCCTTCTTCCCCCACTCGAATGATCAAGACCAACTGAAATAAGTTCCCCATCCTTTTCCATTTGGGTTAAGAATTTGCTGATCGTAGGGAAACTAATCCCTAATTTTTCGCTAAGTTCAACTTTTGTTGCATTTCCAAGTTCTAGAAGAGATTTCCGAATACCTCGGAGGATTTCTTTCCCCATCGATTTTGGAGTCGTATTCACAAGAGTCACCACCTCTTAAAATAATCTTATTAAAGAACTTTAATAAGTATTGAACAAAAAACTTATTAAAGTTCTTTAATAAGTTATGTTGATAATATATCATATAAAATTTCCGAAAACAATGGAGTTTATTTAATGTTGGAAACTAGCCTTCCTTCTTTGCAAGTATAGGAAAAAACAAGGAAAAGATACCTATATTAAGTGTAACTCTACGGAACGTTTGTTGTTGACAAACGAATAAACCTCTAAGATGAAAATAGAGCAGGAGGAGACAATGATGGATAATAGTAAAGTTGGAGAGTTAATTTATCATTTGCGAAAGGAAAAAGGACTAACACAGAAACAATTAGCTGATCAAATGAACATTTCTGATCGAACGATTTCAAAATGGGAGCGTGGGTATGGCTGCCCAGATGTAACGCTATTACCAAGCTTATCTACCCTATTGGGAGTAAATATAGAAAATATTTTAGATGGTGAATTATCGTCGAATCAATTTGTAGGGGGAAATATGAAAAAGTCGAATTATTTTGTTTGTCCGTCATGTAATAATATTGTGTTAGCAACTGGAGATATCAGCATATCTTGCTGTGGGAGAAAGATAGAACGATTAGAAGCGAAGAAAGCAACAGTCGAAGAAAAACTATTAATTACAGAAGTTGATCATGAATGGTTTATTTCAAACGACCATCCTATGACAAAAAATCATTATATATCATTTATTGCTGTTGCTACGGGTGATCAAGTTCAGATTATTAAACAGTATCCTGAATGGAGTTTACAAACACGTATCCCAAAACGTAAACATGGCAAACTGTTATGGTATGATACCAAATTTGGTTTATTTTATCAGCTTTTATAAAACAAAACAGGTGATGACTTAAATATTCATATTCGATTATTACAGTTCATTCGTATACAATTTTAGTCAATGTCAAACAAATATTTTTATAAAGTCCATGTTTGTCCATGACCTTTTGAAACAAGCTATCATAATATAAAGTAATCCTTTAACTAAAACATTTACAATACCTCTTACCAATAAAGCGTCTAATTGACGCTTTTTTCTTTTCTGTTGCACTTTATGTAAAGAGACTCATAGTTAAATACCATGCCACAGAAGTGCAATCCTTCACAATCTCTTTTAAAAAAAACATGGGTTGATTACTTTAAGATATTTTAGTAAATTAGTAATGTATAAAAAATGTATAAAGAAGAATTGTTTGGGAACGTCGAAAGGTATATTTATCATCAATGAACAATGCTTCTTAATAACCCCCATACTCGGGATTCGATTTGGGTTGTGTCGGAAAATTAATTCCGTTACTAATTATCGTTGAGTTATCAATGAAAACAGTATAAGAGTAAATCGTTCCCGTCTCTTTTCATAAAGAGGCGGGATATTTTTTTATAGAAAAGGAGAATTTACATATGAAAATGACTAAATCAATGGCAAACGTGCTACTATTGATAGCCTCTGCATTTTGGGGTTCAGGGTTTGTTGTAACGAAAATAGCGCTAGATGCAAATGCGTCTGCAGGACTCATAAATTTTTTCAGAGGCTTTCTCTTTGTTGCTTTGATCCTTATGTTTTTTTATAAAAAGATATTTAAAATGACCATTACGGACTTTAAAATTGGGCTAATTGCCGGATTGCTTAATTTTGGCGGATTTATAACACAGACTATTGGTGTTCAGTATACGACTCCATCCAATAACGCCTTTATTTCAGCAATATATGTAGTAATTATACCTTTCTTTGCCTGGGCTATTTATCAAAAGAAACTCCCAGGAAAAAGCTTTGTTTCCATCGCTCTATGTTTATTTGGAATGACTATATTAACTGGCATATTAAATAAAGAACTAAACATAAATATCGGTGACGTGTATTCTTTTATTTGTGCGTTTTTTTATGCAGCTTCTATTGTTTATCTTGGCTACGGAGCAAGAGCAACTGATGTCAGCATTGTAGCTTTTATGCTTGCGGCTGTACAAGCCACAGGAGGATTGATTTTTTTCTTGTTCGTTGAGGATAGCCAGCTTACTCATATCAATTGGTCTGTTGCATTAGTGCCATTGTTATATATGGGAATCATATGTTCGTTTGTTGGTCAAACTGTGCAGGTTTTAGCTCAAAAGCATACTTCCGCAACATCTGCTGGATTAATCATGATGCTTGAAGGGGTTTTTGGAAGTATTTTTTCAGTAGTGTATGGATTTGAATCATTTACAGTTCAGTTAGTTGTTGGGGGAATGCTTATTATGATTTCTATTATTCTTATGGAAGTGGATTTCAAGCAGATGGTGATCAAGAGCAAAAGAACTGCTTAGAAACATCAGGGTTCATAAAATATGAATTTTAAGTCATCATCATTATATTCATCACATAATGATTAACGAGTCTATTAACACAATAATCATCATAAATAAATGCTCAGGGTGTATAAACTCTGAGCATTAATATTTATATACATCTTTTAACAGAAACAAACTGCACCAACAATGATTAATAAAATAAACAACACTACAATGAGAATAAAATCATCGCATCTACGTGCAGGAAAACAACCTGCATAAACAGGAGCTCCACAGGAGTAAGGCAATGTAGGTTGGGGTAGGGCATTAGTAATCGGTAGCGCATTAGTAATCGGTAAGGCATTAGTAATCGGTAGCGCATTAGTAATCGGTAAGGCATTAGTAATCGGAAAGGCATTGTTCATTTTTTTCACTTCCTTTCGAAAATGTATAAAGAGTAAGAATTACCTTACACTTTATAATACACTCTGAGAGGAAATTGGAGCCCGTCTATACTATATATGGGCGTGACCTTGGTGACGATCCACTAAGATCCTACAAAATTAAAAATTCACTTCATCTTTTAATTCTTGAACGGCATTTCGTCCTCCCTAGAATCATATCTTATTCCAGAATTAATACAATGTATGTGTGATGCTTTGTTAGTTTCACTGGAACTTATTTGAGACTAATAGAACAGTTTTAATCATATTCTTATAAGAAAACCATACGAAAGGGTGTAAATTTGATTGAAAAAAGTCAAGGTTCGTTTAGTGCCCATTGTTAGTAAGTTAAATTTACCCACAGTTTTGAAAACAACTGTCCTTCCAGGTGACTCTATTGAACGATTATTCATTGCAACCCAGGTTGGAGAAATCTTTTACATAGGAAATGGAGTGATAAGGACTTTTTTAGACATTCGCCCACAGATCATAAAACTAGGCAGTTCTGGCGGCGGATATGATGAACGTGGATTATTGGGGCTGGCGTTTCATCCTGAATTTTATCATAACGGACTTTTTTATCTTCATTATTCAGCAGCCGGTTCACAAGGTCCCGGTGCCCTTTCGGGAGGTTTTACCCCTGACCCTTGTGATCCCAAAACTTTAAACTTAAGATGGATAAATAGAGAAAACCAGTATGATCATATTGATACGGTGGAGGAATGGATTCTACCATCGAATGGTCAACCTCAAAAACGACGGACATTACTCAACATAAGAAGACCATTTTTAAATCATAATGGGTTCAATAGCTTAAACTTTTCCCCTGAAACAGGGAAACTTATATTAACCACTGGAGATGGTGGTTCAGGCTATGATCCCTTTAATTTAAGTCAGGATGATATGGAAATAGCTGGTAAAATTATTGAAATTGACGTAGATAAGAATACATTTATCACTAACCCACCAGTTGTCACACGTTTTCATGAACTACCCCCATCTATTCATGAAACGCTTACGGTATTGGCCAAAGGAGTTCGCAATATACCAGGGATTTCATTTCAAAGGTTAAATAATCAATATATCAAGTATGTGGGAAATGTGGGACAAGATTTGGTAGAGTCGATTTTTTCATTCGTTCCCTATAAACCAATACCAGTTACTCAGGTTGTTCAATCTTCCTTAATGAAAACTGAACTTGACCAAGAAGGATTTATTAATTTTGGCTGGCGAGGCTGGGAAGGTGCTTTTCCTACTTCAATTAAAAGGGACTGCTCTGCTAATCCGGCTTTGGATGAGAAAACCATCGCTTATTTCAATGAAGCAGTTACCACTTCAGTGAAACGTATTCAGCCGCTAACTAGTTATTATCATAAAGATCAAAGGCCCGATAAGTTTGGAGGAACGGCACTTACAGGGGTGCAAGCCTTTATGGGGAATGGAATCCCTGAATTAACAGGAAGCGTTGTGTTTACCGATCTTGCCCGGAAAGAAGAATCTCAATCGGCGGTTAGAGGAGTTTTAGCTTATACGAGGGTCAGAACGGATGGTAAACTAAATGATTATAGCGTGATCGAAACCGATTATAATTTTGGGTCACAATCCGCTTATTTTGTTGGTTTGGGAACGAATCTGCATCAAACCAGACTTTATCTAGGGGTTTATGGTTCTATGAAAGTGACCGACTTTAACCAAGGTACTATTTTTGAAATTATTTCTTAAATTCATACGGTTCAATAACTTCCCATGAAGGAGGAGCAATGCAAAATTAATAAGATCCATTTCTTAACCCGAGAAAACCTGAGACAGAAAAAAGTCTCAGGTTCTTTTAGGTCCTTTCATTACTCTTACAAGCTTTATTAGGCACTTCATTTGGTTAGTTCTAGGTCCCATCGCTCTTCTACTAATTTCGCTCCAGTCCATTCATAATTATGTTTTTCCTCTGTTTTTCTAAAATTATATTTTTGATATAGACATAGAGCAGTCTCTAAAATACTTACTGTCCATAGGAAAACATGTTTGTATCCTTGTTTTTTACAGAAATCGATGGCAGTCTCGACTAGATTCTTACCTATACCTATCCCTTGATAATTCTCATCCAAAATAAACCATCTTAATTGGGCAACATTATCATTGGCTTTCGTAATTGCAATCGAACCTGCAATTTTACCATCTACTTCAGCAATCCACAATTCTCCCCCATCGGCATTAATCATAAATTCTGTTAAGCCCTTCATCACGTAATATTCAAACACGGGTCCGAACTTATAAGTATTTCCGTATAAGGTTCCATGAAGGTGTGCTATGAAACCAACATCTCCAGGTTGAAAAGTTCGAATGTTTACCTCTGATTGAGATGGACAATCTTTAATGAAAATAGATTCTATGGTTTCCATGGAACTGATCAGCTTGGTCAAATCACGATTAGATATTTCTTGAATCATTTTTCCAACTTCACGATTTGCATTTTCAACTAAGTCATTAAAAATTTCTCTCCCACTTTCTGTGAGATAAAGTAAGTATTGTCGTTTATCGTCTGTTGCTTGCTTTTTAACTATAATTTTATCTTCCTCAAATTTTTGTAGGATTCTACTCATTTGCCCACGGTCTATACCAAGATTTTCTCTAACCTCTGTTGCAGTACAACCATTACTAAAATTGATTTCAGTAATCACACGTGCTTCAGTTAACGGAAAAGGTTTATTATAAATTTCTTGGTCAATTTTACCTAGAACATTTGCATAATAGCGATTAAATTTACGAATTTTTTCTACATATTGATGTTTTTCCATCCATCTACCACCTTCATATTGAGAATATTTAACAATAAAAATATCATACAAGCATTAGTTGATTTAGTCAACTAACTGATATTTATCACATTGAAAGGTGCAAATCATACATCACTATAAATAATAAAAGGCAAGTGACTGTCCAACCCCAGTCACCTGCTTTTTCGTTTCAAATAATAAAGAGTTCTTTTGATTTCTTTTTCAACTTTTTGAAAAAAAGTTTCCATATTCTTGTTAGCACCGCTCTCTAAAAAACGCTGACCTGCTAAGGCAATTGCCCCGGTAACTTCTGCCTCAGCTTGACAGTGCAAGCTAGCCTCCCGGTTGAAGTCTTTTATATACAGATCGGCTTTTCCCGCGATATCACCGATATTACCTGTACCTTTCACATGCAGCCGATACAAGGAAGCGGACTTCTTCTCCTCAAGCCGAATCTCAAGAGTAAAGAGATCTTGAATCGGACCCATCTTGAACTCCAATTCCGCTCGGTATACACCCTTAGAAATTTCAATAAAAGACTTACACCCTGGGATGGCGCTCCTTAGAACTTTTTCATCCTTTATATACTTCCAGACAATGTGCCTTGGCAATCCGAATGTGTACTCGTGCTCAACTTTCAAAGTTACCCCTCCTTCGACCATAAATAAAAAATTGCAATCATTTATTTATATTCAAAGAAGGTCAGGATTGTTAAAAAATTATCATCCTAGATGATCGCTTACTTTTTCTTTACTGCCACCCAAATTTCACTATAGACATTATCCGATGTACCTTTGTACTTTGTAAAAGAAATTCCAGGTAACTCTACTAGTTCATAATCTGAAGAAGGCAGCCATTCAGAATAAATTTTGGCGGTGGTTTCTTGAAGTACAGCAGGAAATGGTCCTTGATTAGGGAAAATTGCCCATAAACTTTCTTCAATTGTAATTTGCTCTAAATCATCGAATGGATTCTCTTTTGTTGTTGCAAAACCAATCATATGAGTTAAATATCCTTTTTCCTCCAGGTAGCTATCATCAAAATCAAAGGACACATTTAAGACTTGATGAGGATATAAATCAGCTAATTGATGCATTTCATTTCTTTGTTGTTCGGTAATAGACTGCGCCAGTTCTATGATAGCTTTATTTTCACCCTCAAATTGAATGGGCACTCTTTTGGATACACCTACAATATTAAATGGCTCTTTCTTTTCAATTTTGAACTCCATAGATTTTCCTCCTTTTATATCTATATAGAATGAAAATTTGGGAAATGACTTTTGAATTTTGTTTTTAGTTACTTCTGAAGGTAAAAAACCACTCCATTCACGAAAGGCTCTTGAAAATCCTTCGATTGATTGATAGCCATATTTATAGGCAATACCTGTCACTTTGGCTCCGTTAATTAATTCAACATTCGCAACCGATAATCTCCTATTTTTGATATACTCATTTAATGACATTCCAGCCATATACGAAAACATTCTTTTAAAATGATAATCAGATAGTCCTACAATCTTCGATATATCTTTTCCAGAGATTTCTTCCGTTAAATGTGTTTCAATGTAATCCATTAAATGATTGAATTCTTGTAACATCCATTTCCCTCCTTTACAAGTACATATTATCGTTAAAATTTAAAATTCACTTGATATTTTTTAAACGGAATTTATCGGAACGCATCTTCCATAATTACTATAGTTACAATTATGCTTGGTTTAACACTAGGCTGTGTTAAAATTGTCTGTTGATTTCCGTTCCAGGCACTTCGCTTTCCGCGGGCGTGCCGGGGAGCCTCCTCGGCGCTTTTAGCGCCTGCGGGGTCTCCCCTGCCCCGTACTCCCGCAGGAGTCTTCGTGCCCTCCACTCCAATCAACAGAGTGCAAAAATCAACATTAATCTTTAACACAGCCTTACACTAAAATATGATTCTCTACAGCATAGACATCAAGTGCAGCTTGTAATGCTTGTCCACGATTTACATTTACTCCATGACGAATCAACACTGCTTCTAATCCACCAAGAACTGACAATACATTTTCCTTTCGGCAGCTATACCCCATTGTTCCAATTCTCCAGATTTTTCCGTGGAGTGGTCCAAAGGAGGATGCTATTTCTATACTAAAGGCATCAAGCAGCATTTTTCGGACGGATTCTCCGTCCACCCCGCTTGGAATTTCGACGCAGGTGACACAAGGCAGTTTATGCTCAGCATCCCCAAATAGCTGCAATCCCATTGCCTCTAGCCCTGCAACTAACGCGGTTTCGTGATACTTATGGCGTTCAAATCGCTGCCCAAGTCCCTCCTCTAACACTAATCGAAGCCCCTCGTATAGAGCATAAATCATCGAAGTGGCCTCGGTATGATGGTTGAGTCTTCTTGGGCCCCAATAATCCTGGAGCATGCTTAAATCAAAATAGTTGCTCGCTATCGGATGACTGCTTCGCGAATAGCGAAAATCCTCCTCTGTCGCGATCCCGCGTTCGACCTTTTTACGGGCCGCAAGAATAGTTTCAATTCGTTCATTAAAGGTAATTGGTGCCATCCCAGATGGAACGGATAAGCATTTTTGCGTACCGCCAATTAAACCGTCAATACACCATTCATCGGTTTTTACATCAACACCACCGATGGAAGCGACCGCATCCACAACGAGTAACACGTCCTGTTCACGGCATGCTTGCCCAATCTCTTTCAGGGGCTGCATTCGACCAGTTGATGTCTCGCCATGAACAATCGCTAGTATTTTCGGCGCAACCCGCTCCATTTCATCAATGACTGTTTGCGGATCAAATACTTCTCCCCACGGACATTCCATTGTATACACTTCTGCACCATATCTTTCACAGATTTCCACTAACAAATGTCCGAATCTCCCAAAAATCGGCACAAGTACCCGGTCTCCTGGTTCGATGATGCTGCAAAGGATTGCTTCATTTCCGGAACGGGACGTGCCATCGATGGGAAAAGCCCAGCGATTCTTCGTTTGGAAAACTTGGCGAAGCATTTCCATAACTTGGTTCATAATGTCAGTAAAAGCTGGATCGAATTGCCCTAAAATAGGTGTGCTCATCGCACGCAATACTCGAGGGTCAACTTCCACGGGCCCTGGGGTCATTATCGTTCTCATTGGTGTGTGCAACTCAGAAAAAGCCATCTCTATCCACTCCCTAATATGCTAGTTTATATAAAACTTCAGTTAATAGATCAATTCCTGTTTCTAAATCTTCCAAACTCGTAAATTCTTTTGGTGAATGGCTGATTCCCTTTTGACTCGGGACAAATATTAAAGATGTGGCGCATTTCGTACCGAATACTTGTGCATCATGACCTGCACCCGATATCATGTCTTGATAACGGTAGTTCTTCCGCTCTGCGATTTCGCGAGTCCACTCACACATCTCTCCGTCCATCTTAACTGGCTGTACATCCATCCATTGGGAAATCGTCACTTCGATTTGTAAGCTTTCAGCAGATCGTTTAAATTCCGTGAAGATCTCATTGCAATATTGATCAATCACCTCTTCCTGATGATGGCGGATATCCAGGCTAAACTCTACCTCACCAGCGACCACATTCGGCACATTCGGTTTTACCTGTAATCTTCCCACCGTTGCCACTAATTGCGGGTAGATCGCTTTCGCTTTTTCCGTTAAAAAAGAAATAAACTGGGAAGCGGTAGTAACCGCATCCTTCCGATAGGACATCGGGGTCGTCCCTGCGTGGTTACTTTCTCCCTTTATCTGAATGGTATAACGGCGTTGTCCGACAATATGAGTGACGATTCCCACTTGTTTCTGATTTTTCTCAAGGACCATCCCTTGTTCAATATGAACCTCAACAAAGCGTTCCACATCATTACGAACGGGAGATGAATACTTTTCAGGATCAAATCCTGCCTTTTTCATCGCTTCTAAAAATGGAATTCCTGCTGAGTCTTTCACCTCTTTTACCCGGTCAAGGGTGTACGTACCACAGATATTTCTTGATCCCCAAAAGGTAAGGGGAAAACGACTCCCTTCTTCTTCACTCAGAGAGACCACTTCGATCGTTTTCTTAGGGTACCCATATGCTTGAAAGAGCCTCCTTACCGCTATGAAACTGGCAAGAATTCCATAAGCACCATCGAATTTCCCGCCATCGATGACCGTATCAACATGAGAGCCGGTTAAGATTGTCTTCCCATGTAAATCAGTCCCTGGTAATCGTCCAAATAAATTCCCGACACTGTCAAAGTACGTATGCAGTTTTGATTGTTCCATTATATTTTTTAATGCCAGCTGCGCCTCTAGCCAGGATGGAGAATACAAAAGTCTTGTTACTCCCCCGTTTTCTGTTTCTCCAATCGAAGCAAGCCATTCAATCATGGCTCCCACCTGACCTTTATCCAAGTTGTCTACTTGAATGTCCATTCACTTCACCCCTCACCATAAATACTTATATTCCTAGTTTACAATCATTAAAAATGAACATCATTAGAGGAAACGTAAAAATTATTGTATTTTTTTATGCAAATTAACTAAACCATGCTAAAATAAATGAAATATTTCCAGTGTTTTGATTTTTCACAAGGAGTGTTTTCCATGAAAGTACATGAAGTCTTAATAATCCCATATTTATCAGGAATGACGGTTATCGCCGGAGAATCTGGAACTACTCGTGAAGTGAAATCGGTCAATATGATGGATGCACCCGATATTATTCCATTCTTACATGAGAATGAATTTCTTATCACAACTGCTTATCATTTCAAAGATCAGCCCTCTAAGCTAACCGAGCTGGTTCAAGCGATGGCCGATCAAGGGTGTGCTGGACTAGGAATCAAGACAAAACGCTTTCTAGATAAAGTACCATTAGAAGCTATAAATCTGGCAAACGAGCTGGCCTTCCCCATTATTGAACTCCCATTAGAATTATCACTTGGGGAAATTGTCAATCATACATTACGGGCAATGCTTGATCAACGGGCTGCTGAATTGACGCTTGCATTAGAGATCCACAAGCAATTTACCAAGATCATTATGGAAGGAAAAGGGATTGAATTCTTACTGCAAGATTTATCTCAAGTGATCGAGCGTCCTGTTATATTATTGGATCAATATGTTAAGCCGATTTATCAACCTATGACCAACCTAGACTTTCCCTTCATTCTGGATGGTCTCAAGATTCCTTATTCGATGACTTCACCCATTTCCATGTCAGTCCGAGCCACTAAACAGACCTGTACTTTATTCCCTGTACACATGAGTGAAAAGAAACAAGGATTTCTTATGATTATAGGGGAGATTGAGAAAACCAATCATCTGATTTCATTAACGATCGAACAAGCTACCAATGTAATCTCGTTTGCACTTATGAAGGAACATGCACTACGACAGAAAGAACAAAGTATACGAAATGATTTCTTTCTTCATTTTTCAGATGGTACGTTTTCTTCTCAAGAGGAAATCATCGGTCGAGCAGCGGAGTTTTCATTACCCAATGACCAGAAGTATATTTGTGCAGTGGGTCAAATCGACAGGGACGACCATCACCCTACCTATACTGAGCGCCTTGAAAAAGCAGATGATATTTATGATTTTATCGAAGGGGAAGTCTCTGTTATCACTCCCTACATCCACTTTTTCACAAAAGGTGAAACTTGTATTCTTTTATTTGAAATTCAAGAAACCATCTCAACGTCCAGCAGTTACTGTGAATCTACTTTGCTTTCCCTTCAGGAAAAAGTATCTACTTACTTCCGGAATACGATATCCTTCGGGGTGAGTAATTTAAGTCATTCGTTTCTTGATGTAAAAAATGCTTACAAAGATGCGGTAGACGCCTTATCACAGGGGCAGCTCTCTAAGAAAACGGCCTATATCCAAACCTATCATACCAAGGATGTCATGGAATTATTGCGAATGGTCCCCAGAGATGAGTTAAAGAATTTCTATACATTTGCCCTAAGTCGATTGGCAAACACAAAAGTGGAAGATGAACAAACACTGCTAGATACGTTGTCTGTCTATTTGGAAACACACTGTCAAATTTCCGAAACGGCCAAACGGTTGTTTGTTCATCGTAACACGGTCATCTATCGAATTGAAAAGTGTGAAGAGATCCTTGGAAAAAGCTTAAAGGATTCAGAAACAACGATGCAAATTAGACTTGCCTTACGGATCAAATCCTTGTTTGAAGCTTATTTCGACTAACCTTATTACCATAAGAAAAAGAGTCTCTTACCAATACAGAAAATATCGAAAAAAAGCCATGCCCTCTACTATTCTTTAGTAGTTGGGCATGACTTGAGTTTTTCCTTTTGTTATCTATTTTCTAAATTTGGCAAAAGAAAAGCTTAGATAACACGTGCTGTGACAATACCTTCAATTTGATTGATTTTTTCTAACAAACCAGGAATGACATCGCCATTTACTTTATTATCAATATCGATCATCGTATAAGCATAATCTCCGCGGCTTCGATTAATCATGTCAGCGATGTTTAGATTATAACTTGAGATTGCTAGTGTCAACTGGCCTACCATGTTTGGAACGTTTTTGTGGAATGCTGCCACACGGCGCTTTCCTGTATAATCAAGTGATGCGTTTGGAAAATTCACAGAGTTTTTGATATTTCCTGTTTCTAGAAAATCCTTTACTTGACGTGCCGCCATGACGGCACAGTTTTCTTCTGATTCTTGGGTAGAAGCACCAAGATGTGGAATCGGAATGACATTTTTCATTCCCAATACATTTTCATTCGGGAAATCTGTAATAAACTTACCAACCTGACCGCTTTCTAAAGCAGCAGCCATATCCTTTTCATTCACTAGCTCTCCACGAGAGAAATTTAAAATATGAACGCCAGGCTTCATGATGCTGAAAGTTGCTTCGTTAAACATCCCTCTTGTATCATCAGTAAATGGAACGTGTACAGTGATATAATCAGAATTAGCAAAGAGTTGTTCAATGGTCATTGCCCTCTGAACATTACGGGACAAATTCCAAGCTGTATCAACAGAGATAAACGGGTCAAAGCCAATGACGTCCATGTCTAAATCAAGAGCATCATTTGCAACCAGTGCACCGATCGCACCTAATCCAATCACACCAAGTGTTTTTCCTTTAATTTCTTTTCCAACAAATTGCTTCTTACCAGCTTCGACAAGTTTCGGAATTTGCTCGCCTTCCCCTGCTAAATTCTTTGTCCACTCGATACCGTCAAACAGGTTGCGTGATGAAGCCATTAATGAAGTAAGAACGATTTCTTTTACCGCATTCGCATTTGCACCAGGAGTATTAAACACAACAATCCCTTGCTCTGTACATTTATCGACTGGAATATTATTGACTCCCGCTCCGGCACGTGCAATTGCCTTTAATTCATTGCCCAATTCAAGGGCATGCATATTAAAACTGCGAACCACAATAGCATCCGGATTAACACTGTCATTATCAATCGTGAAGGTATCCTGATTGAAGACCTTTAGCCCGCTCTCAGCAATATTATTTAACGTTTTAATTGTTTGTTTTTTGTCTAGGATAGTTGTGCTCATTTTGTATTCTCCTCTACTCTTCTGTTATAGTTTTCAATATCACTTTTTCTATAAGGATCTGTTTCTATTAGAATGAAGAAATTTAACAGTCTTTCTAGCCGGTCCTATCCCCCCCTAATATACAGAAAGAGGCAAGGATTTGTTTCCTTACCTCTGCCCAGGCGAACGGCTACGACTTATATGTGCTCCCTCACGGTAATCCGTGTTTCGCCAGTTACACATCGTCTTTTTTTATTTCTCTAAAAATAACAAATTTTTAGAGAATATTCAAGTATATTGAACTTTTAAAAGATTAATTTTTTTTTATAAAACTTATTGACTTCACAATTTTGTTATTTTGATTTCCTATTGAACTTCTCAATAATTCCCTTTAAATCCTCAAGAAAGGCTGCTACCCCCTCATCTTTAGTTGCCCAAGATGTCACAAGGCGAATGGCCGCGTGTTCCTCATCCACCTTTTCCCAGAAATGAAACCCATAGTTTTTCTCTAATTCTGTAATCAACTCATTAGGTAATATCGGAAAGATTTGATTCGATGGAGAATGGGTTAGAAATGGAATATTTGCTTTGCTGATTCCTTCTCTAAGTGTTGCTGCCATCTTATTTGCATGAGTGGCTAATTCAAAGAACAAATTGTCCCGGAACAGTTCAAGAAATTGAATGCCCAATAGTCTCCCTTTTGCTAGCAGCGCCCCTTTCTGCTTCATGTGGTACCGAAAATCTTCCTTTAATGACTCACGGCAGATGACTAGAGCCTCACCAAGAAGTGCCCCGTTCTTTGTTCCGCCGATATAGAATGCATCGACCAGTCTAGGGAGATCGCTTAACTGCAGATCATTCTCTTCCGAGCAGAGAGCTGAGCCAAGTCGCGCCCCATCCATATACAATATAAGATGGTTCTTTTTGCAAAAATCACTTAACTGCTCCAGTTCATTTCTGGTATAAATAGAACCTATTTCGGTTGAATTTGATATGTATACTAATTTCGGTTTGACCATATGCTCATCAGGATGACCATCGAGTACCACTTGTACATCTGATGGAGTTAATTTACCGTTTTCCGCTTCAATCGAGAGGATTTTATGGCCCGTCGCTTCGATTGCCCCTGTTTCATGGCCAAGAATATGGCCGGTACTAGCTGCCATGGCCGCTTCATGCGGTCTTAAGAAAGCTGAAATCGCAATCAAATTGGTTTGTGTGCCGCCTGATAAGAGATGAACATCAACATCCGGCTCTCCCATTCTCTCTTTTAGCAGTTCAACCGCTTGTCGAGAAAATTGATCTTCCCCATATCCATCATCTTGAACGAGGTTGGATTCTATTAATGCATTTAAAATTCTAGGATGTGCGCCTTCGCTATAATCGTTCTTAAAGCTGTACATGATTATGCCTCCATATAATAATTGAATTTATCTCTTCCTTTCCATCGTAGCATAATATGAAAAAAGCTAAAAACAAGAGGAATATTGGCGTCAAATAAAAAATTAAAAAATAACGATTCTGTATCTAGTGAAACTCTTTGATAGAATGAAACGTATACGATATTTGAGGTGAAATATATGTACATACAAATAGAGGAACCCACAGAAACTATTTCGGCTGATGCGGTAAAAATGTGGAGAA
Organism: Neobacillus sp. KR4-4; assembly: GCF_042136325.1. NCBI lineage: Bacteria > Bacillati > Bacillota > Bacilli > Caryophanales > Bacillaceae > Neobacillus > Neobacillus sp. KR4-4. The sequence goes on along the minus strand of NZ_JBHHJU010000027.1, from coordinate 64,520 downwards.
TATCAAATTCAGTTGGGCATGGAATCGTCTTTCTTATTATTGGGGTTTTAATTGTTTGCACGGAGATATTGAACTGGTATGGATGGATTGGTGTCGTTCTTTATATAATTGGTGGAATAACCATCTTATCCGCGATTTATTCCATACTGATTGAACCAGTCTTTCTGCAGAAGACGTGGCGGTATAAAATTGACCCCCAATTTATTCAATTGAAACATGGGAAATGGCAAACACAACACACGTTAATCCCGATGGAAAAAGTTGAATACGTTCGCACTGAACAAGGACCCATCATGCGGCATTATCAACTATACAAAATAGAAATTGGCACCACTACTTCTAGTCATGTCATACCTGCCATTGCTTCGGAACAAGCAAAAAGACTACAAGCAGAAATTGCTGTTTATGCAAAAATTCAGGATTCCCAGGTAGGAGGAGGAGAAAGAGCATGAACCAAACGGCAAAAAGGTATCACCCCGCCATTATCGTTGTTGAAACGGTAAAGTTAGTCAAAAATTCGATTTGGTTCTTTCTCTTTTTATTTGTGCTTAAAGCTTCCTCCACTTCGAATTGGGTCATTTGGGGCCGTTATCTCTTTCTCATTATTACATTATGGGGATTGGTTTCGATTCTATTGAGATGGTTTTTTCATCGCTATGAAATTGACCGGGATTCCATTGTTCTATATGAAGGGATATTTGTTAAAGAAAAGCGGACATTTGCTTTAGACCGGGTCCATAACCAAACTTCGAGTACCACTTTTGTACATCAATGGTTTGGTCTTACTTCCCTAACTCTTGAAACCGGTACAAGTGGTGAAAATGCTACTGCTGAGTTTCCCGTGATTACAAACGAAGAAAAAGAACGAATTATCATCCATTTGCAGCAAAAACAAGATTTGATTGAGGCGGGAGATGAAGGAGTAGTCGATCAAACCGAACGACGTAAGGTTCATTTCCGCTCCACCAAAAAGGATATCGTAAAAGCATCTTTCACTTCACTCAGTTTCTTGGCTATTTTCCCTTTATTAGGTGCGATTTATACCAATCTAGCGGATTATTTACATATCGAGAAAACTGCGAAGAATGCGCTTGATTACTTACTGATCCATTGGTGGGTAATGATAATTCTTTTTGTCCTTGCACTTGGATTATCCGCTGTGTTAGGCTTTTTCAAAACCATGTGGAAGTATGGGAATTTTGTCATTAGTGACGATGATGAACGGATTTATATTGAAAAAGGCGTTGGCCGTTTTGTCAGCTTTTCCATCCCGAAACATAGAGTACAAGCCATAGTCGTTGAACAATCCATTCTGAAGCGGATACTCGGACTCGCTGCTATCAAACTTATCAGTGCAGGGGGCTTCGAAGATGAAGAAAAGGAAGAAACCAGTTCATTATATCCTTTTATGCCTAAACAGGAAGCCTATCGGGTGTTACACACAATCCTGCCTGAATATCGGATTGAAGAACACATGGAGCGATTCCCACTGAAAGTCCTCTGGCTTAAACTCCTCCATCCCTATTATTTAACGATTCTGGCGATTATTGGGTTATGGATTTTTAAATCGGAGTGGCTTTGGATCGCTGCTATTGTCTTTGTCATTTCCATTTTACTTCGGATCCTAGACTACTGGTTCACTAGTTATCTGCGTGATGGAAATACCATCCAAATCAGAAAAGGCGGCATTACAAATGAAACCTTTGTTACCCATCGTGAACGGATTCAACAGATTACGGTAAAACATACATGGCTGCAGCGTCGCTTTGGTGTAGCAACCCTCCAATTCACCAATAAGGCTAAACCAACACATGATACTGAACTATATGGAGTTTCGAAGGAAGAAGCAGGAACTTTTTATACCTGGTACAAGAAAAAATCCACCTCATAACAATAAATTAAGTTCCGTTTTTAGGCTCCACATTTGTTAGCGAAAATAACGGTTACCTTTTTTTAAAGCATGCTGGAAGTCGATCAAGCCGTATATGACAGGAAAAAGAAAGAGTCTGATGGAATTACAATAAAGGATGGCCCGAAATCATTTGGTTTCGGGCTTTTTCTTGGTATATTTTGATTTTGAATTACTTACACTCGACTAATTGGTAGCTAATTTTTCTCTTTCTGGTGCATGTGGTACTTGTTCCATCCACCCCTTCTCAATATAGATTTTTGCTGCACTTTCAACAAAAGAAGCAATTTTCGTAAACGATTTAGTATAAACGAGCCCAACATCGTGTCTACCATTTACAGCTATCGAATTTCCAAATCCCCTTATTTTCATTGAAAACATATCCATTTTATGAAATAGCATTATCTTATCGGAAAAGGGAGAAAAAGTAGATGTTGTCACTAAATCATCAAGAAAAGATGGTGCAGGCAAATTTTCATCATGTAGTTTTTGCATATAGTTTTGAATATTTGTTGTTGTAAGATCTCTTCCTTTTTCAAATAATTTCCGAATCTTTTCATCCTTTGCCACTTGGGCAAAAGCCATAATTAATGCCTTACTCGTTACATTATTTTCAATATTATCGTAAAAGTGTGCGATTTCTAATGCGTGCAAAGGTCTTACATGTCCAAAGAAACCATTTAAAAAATCCTGATGAACAAATTCCACTTTATCTGGAATTGGAATTAAAGGTGGCTTAATTATTAGACCTTTATTCATTAATATTTCTTTGATTTGGTTCATTAAATCCATAGTACAATCCATACAATACCTGAAAAATTCACATACATCCTTTCGATAAACAAGAGGGATGGCGACGTTATAAATACTCATTCCTGCTTTTGACGCATATTTAAGATAGTGAACATAGAATTCATCTTGAAATAACCGTGGAGCCCCTAGGTTTACGTCCTCTTCTGAAAATCCCTTTGGTATAGGGAAATTCTCCTTTTGAAAAATCCCTTCAGTGATTTTCATAAATTCTACGCTTAATTTTAAGGCATTTTCTAACAAAGTCTTAATATCACTATCCTCAACATGTTGAAGATAATAACTTAAAATGCACTTTCCCATGCTGTTTCCCATATAGGTAGCCCAAAGTTTACCCATTTCTGCTGACGTTAAATTTTCATTTATATAGGTTTTATATGTGTTTAATTTAATCGGCTTAATTGTTTTCATGAAGACTCCCTTAACCTACTTTTCCTACTAGTTTTTCCTTTATTCTCAGTCATATTCTAAGATAATATTTTATATCCCTACAACAGCACAAAAAGAACCAGCGGCCAAAACGGCGGCTAGTTCTTTAATTCTTACATCCGTCACTTAAATTCATTTCCTAGTAATCAATTCTAACTGTGTTTATTCCCTGCTATTGAAAATAATCATAGGTATTTTTTGCTAACAATAAAAAGGTAACAACGATAAAAAGGGCACGGACATAGCCGCTGCCGCGTTTGATTGCAAATTTCGAACCTACAATAGCTCCAGCTACTTGTGCCAGACCCATTGGTATCCCGTAGGCATAATTAACTTGTCCTAAATAAATGAACATCAACAATGCAGAAATATTACTTCCAAAGTTTAAAAACTTGGCATTTCCAGCCGCCTTTAAAAAATTAAAGCCCATCATTAAAAAGGCAAAGATTAAAAATGAACCTGTTCCAGGACCAATAAAGCCATCATAGAATCCGATGGCAAAGATGGCCAACATAAACATGATTTGATGGTGGATGGCGAATTTTTTGTCCGTCGAAATACTGCCCCAATCCTTTTTAAAAATCGTATAAATTGCTACCACTGCGAGCATGATTAGCATCAATGGCTTTAACAACTCGGGATTCATTAAATGAACCGTCCACGCACCAATCATCGAACCAATAAATGTTAGTGGAAACAATTTGTAGACCGATTTTAAATTAAGCTCTCCTGACCGATAAAACATCACTGTGCTTGTTAAGGAACCAATTGTTCCAGCAAGTTTATTGGTTGCCACGGCAGCCGCTGGTGTCAAACCGGTAAATAACAAGGCCGGCAAGGCAATCAGCCCCCCGCCGCCAACCACAGAGTCAATAAATGCAGCTAAAAAGCCAAAAACAACTAAAATAAATAATAACGATGGATCTAAATCAAATAACATATAATCAGCCTTTCTTGTTGTCACAACTAACTAATTTTCCTTTTCGAAACCCACGTGGATAAACTTCATCAGTTTAAATAAATCAATCAACCTTACCATTACACGCGTTCCACTTTCCCACTCTTTCCTTGCAGGGATTCCTTTGAAGTACGATACAGAGGAAAGTAACTTTATGTTTGGCAACCAGCCTTCAAGCGCCTTAGGATTATTTACATAAAAATACATCCTCGCACCTTTATTCCCTGTTTTTTCCACGGTTCGATTAGAGATATTTAGCATCATTTTTGACTCTGCATCAAAGTACATTTCGCCGCCTGGAAAAAAGAGCGACATTTTCTGAAAGATTTCTTTTAATTGACTTTCCTGAAAATAATAGAAAACCCCTGCAGATATAAAAAGTATACCGTCTTCCTTATTAAAGATTACATCATCAAACCATGATCCATCAAAAAATGATTTGGCGATACTGATGTTCCGAGGTGTATCCGGGATAAGAGATTGGCGGAAAGCGATGGAATCAGGTAAGTCAAGGTTGTACCAGTTTATTGTCCCATTATCTACTCTTGAAAAGGTTGTATCAAGTCCAGAACCAATGTTAACAATGGTCGCCCGAGGGTGCTTATTGATAAATTCGCGTATGGTATCTTCCATTTTCCGTGCACGAACGAGATAGCTAATCCCGCCGTATTCACCAAAAGTTTTGGCGATTTCGGTAAAATCAAAGTGGCAGCCTGCAATGATCTCTATTGCTTCTTTGTCATATAAAATTTCTGGATTCTTCTCACTTGCTGTTGCGCGTCCCCAAAGGGGTATTAGCATCGTGCCTTGAACGGATTGTAAATCTAATTTCATACTATCTTTCCTCCATTATTTTAAGCAGATAATTAACTTTATGCAAAGCATATTGAAGATCCAGCTGCTCTTCACTCGTTAGCTTCGACAAATCATTCATAAAATTTTGGTGAATTTTCGTCCATTTTTCTTGCTGTGAGGCTTTTCCTTTTTCCGTTAGCTCGATAACAAACGACCTTTTATCATCTTTATTTTGACTTTTCGTAATAAATCCTTGCTCAAATAAACGCTTAACTAAGTCGGTCATTTGCTGTTTAGGTATATTCAGTCCATCGCTTATTTGTTTGATTGTCAGGGCACGTTGATTCATAAATACGAATTCTAGGATTTGGTTCTGTAAATGCGACAGGTTACTAGCTTTTTGATTTATTCGCTGAAAACTGTTAAATACATTCGGAATTAACTCGATATATTCTTTACTAATTTCAGACATGATCATTGATCAACTCCTATTATAGTAATGAATTATATATCAAATCGATAAAAAAACAAATATTTTTTTGAAATTAGTACATTATTACTTACTAATATCCCGCCTTTTTTGTCCAATTCAAAAACTCCCTTCTTAATTCAGAAGAGAGTCGTAAATGGTGTTTTTTTGTCTTAAATGTCAGCGTCTAAACTTCCGAACGAACCAAAGAATTCATAATGAATTTGTTCGTCTGGTATCCCCCATTGTTTTAATGATTTATTGACCACTTTCATGAAAGGCTCTGGTCCACAAAAATAAAAATCGGCATCCTTGGAAGGCACCACTTGTTGAATCCAATCAAGAGTTATATACCCCTCCTTATCAAATCTTTTCATTTCCCGATCTTCTTCTGATGGCTTTTCATAAATAACAAATGATTTTACGTTCTTATGCTCTGCTGCCAAATCGTTTACATGTGTTTTAAATGCATGAAAATGACTATTTATCGCGGCATGGATAAAATAAATATCACGATCTGGTTTTTCTTTCACTGTTGTATTTAACATACACATCATTGGGGTAAGTCCGACCCCTCCACTAATTAATATTAATGGACGTTTTGATTCTATATCTAAATAAAAGTCACCTGCAGGCGCAGTAATCGGGATAATATCCCCCTCTTTGACATGATCATGAAGATAGGATGATACCACTCCGGCCGGTATGTCCCCTTTCGAATCCTCCCGCTTTACACTGATACGATAATAGTCTAAACCGGGACTATCAGACAAACTATACTGCCTAAGATGGGTATATTTTTCATCTGGACTCTCCATTTTCACCGTTATGTATTGCCCTGGGATAAAGGTAGAAATTTGTTTTCCATCCTTTGGCTTTAAATAAAAGGACGTAATCACATCGCTCTCCTTCACTTTTTTCTCGACCGTGAAATCCCTGAATCCTGCCCAACCTCCCGGCATCGACTCTGTGGTTTGATACATTTTATTTTCCATTCGGATAAACACATCGGAGATGACACCATAGGCATCTGCCCATGCGTCCATGATTTCATTGGTAGCTGCATCGCCCAATACTTCCTTAATAGCTCCCAGAAGATTTTCCCCCACGATGGGGTAATGCTCAGGCTTTATTTGTAAGCTCCGGTGTTTCTCCCCAATACGCTCTAGAACTGGCATGATCTGACTAAAATCTTCAATATTTGCGGCAGCTCCATAAACGGCATCTGCCAATGCTTTCGGCTGATGCCCCGTAATCTGGTGTGTTTGATTAAAAATGTTTAGAAGTTCCGGATGCTCTTTAAACATTCGCTTGTAAAATTGCTTGGTAATAGCCTCACCATGCTCTTTAACTACAGGTAAAGTTGCCTTAATAACCTCAAGTTTTTTCGGATCAAGTGCTTTTACTACCTTTAGCACTTCTTGCCAAGAATTCTTTTCTTCCATTTTTGTTACAGGCATTTTTTTGGACTCCTTTCTTCTTTCAATAATAAGGTTGTCCAAGTACCCATTCACTATGAAGGTAATTTCTGTAACGGGATGATTATTATTGTTATTGGAATAAAGTTTGTTTGAACTGTATCAGCAGTGGTACAAAAAACCGCCCTCACTTTATTGTGAGGACGGCATATAAGAGTATCAATGGTTTACACCATTATTTTACATATATCATTTGTAAATTCTACTGGGTCACTGATTGGTAGTCCTTCGATCAATAGGGCTTGATTGTATAATAACTTGGTGTACAAGTCCAATTTACCTTTATCATTTTCGAAAGCCTCTTTTAAGGATTGGAAGACTTCATGGTTTTTATTGATTTCTAATACTTTGTCGGCTTTGATATTTTGATTATCAGGCATAGCTGCAAGAATTTTTTCCATTTCAATTGAAATGTCTCCTTCTGTTGCCAGGCAGACTGGGTGGGACTTCAGTCTTTTGGAGATTCTTACATCCTTCACTTTATCCGCTAAAATGTTTTTCATATAATCAAAGAGTTCTTTGCTTTCTTTCTCTTTGGATTCGGAATCATCTTTGGTATCTTCCCCTTCGATTCCTAGGTCACCACTAGAGATTGATTTGAATTCTTTCTCTTTGTAGTTCATTAACATTTTGATGGCAAATTCATCGATATCCTCAGTAAAGTAAAGGATTTCGTAGCCCTTTTCTGACACGAATTCAGCCTGTGGTAATTTCTCAATTCGATCAATTGATTCACCGGAAGCATAATAAATGTACTTTTGATCTTCAGGCATTCTTGACACATATTCATCCAGCGTAACGAGTTTCTTCTCTTTAGATGAGTAGAACATGATCAAGTCTTGTAATAATTCTTTATTGGCACCAAAGTCGCTATAGACTCCATACTTTAATTGACGACCGAACGATTGATAAAATTCTTCGTATTTTTCTCTTTCTTTTCTTTGCAGGCTTAGTAATTCGCTCTTGATATTCTTATTAATATTTTTCGCAATCAGCTTCAACTGGCGGTCATGCTGGAGCATTTCCCTTGAAATGTTAAGCGATAAATCCTCGGAGTCCACCATCCCTTTGACAAAACTAAAATGGTCAGGCAGCAGGTCTGCGCATTTATCCATGATCAGAACGCCATTTGAATAGAGTTCTAGGCCCTTTTCAAACTCTTTCGAATAGAAGTCGAAAGGCGTTTTTTCAGGGATGTAAAGAATAGCATTGTACCGGATGGACCCTTCTACGCTGATATGGATATGTTTGATCGGTTTATCAAAACCATAGCGTTTTTCCGCATAGAAGTTCTCGTAATCCTCATCAGTTAACTCACTTTTATTCTTTTTCCAAATTGGAACCATACTATTGATGATTTGTTCTTCATGATATTCCTCGTATTCGGACTCACTGCCATCCTTAAGTTTTCTGCTGGTAACATCCATTTTAATCGGATAACGAATGAAATCAGAGTATTTCTTAATGATTGATTTTAAGCGATATTCCTGTAGATACTCATCATAGTTTTCATCTTCGGTATTTTCTTTAATCTTTAAAATAATTTCTGTACCGACAGAATCTTTTTCAACCGGCTCTATTGTATAACCATCAGCACCTGTGGATTCCCATTTATAGGCCTCATCACTGCCTAATGCCTTACTAATAACGGTAACAACATCAGCTACCATGAATGCAGCATAAAAACCCACCCCGAATTGACCAATTATGTCATAGCCATCTTTAATTTCATTTTCCTTTTTAAAGGCTAGGGAGCCACTTTTGGCAATCGTTCCAAGGTTCGTTTCCAAGTCTTCCTTTGACATTCCAATCCCAGTGTCTAAAATCTTCAATGTTCGGTTCTCTTGGTCCGTAATCAATTTAATGAAATAGTTATCTTTGTCGAAACGTAAAGAATCGTCAGTTAAAGCCTTGTAATAGATTTTATCAATCGCATCACTTGCATTGGATAGTAACTCTCTTAAAAATACCTCTTTGTGTGTATAGATGGAGTTAATCATCATTTCTAGTAATCGTTTCGATTCTGCTTGAAATTGTTTCTTCGACATAGAAAAATCCCCTTTCCACTTTAAAATGCGATTATGTAATCACTGATTTAGGCTGTAAATCAGAACTATTAGCACTCTAACTTACCGAGTGCTAATTCCATATATTTAATATCATATTTTTCGTTAATCTGTCAATATGTTGGTTTTTTTCAACCTTAAGAAAATAACAACAGCCGCATAAAAAAGAAGGATTATTTTAGCTAAAGCTAAAATAACCCTTCATTCACATTGTTTTTGTGATTATTTATTTTGGTTTCTGATAGCTTCTCTATCTATCGATTGAGGCGGTTTTTCAAACCATCCATGATCAATCATAATTTTTGCCCCATTCTCCGCATAAGCTCCAACCTTCAAAAGGTATTTCTCATACAATAGGGCTAAATCCTTACGAAGTGAGGCGGCTATGGCAAGTCCGAAGTCCCCAATTCCAATCGCACTCTGCGTATTGGTATGAAATAGCATTAGTTTATCTGAAAAAGGAGCTTCCGTGCTAGCTGTTATCGTAGAATCCCATGTGGAAGGATAGGAATTGTCGTCCTCTTTTAATTTTATCATAAAATCTTCCACTATTTTCTTTCCTAAATCATACCCTTCTTTAAAATAGTCACTTATTTTTTTCGACTGAGCTACTTGGCTAAATCCTAAAAGCATCGTTTTAGCTACGTTTGATACCTCAATGTTGACCCCGCAATGGGCAATTTCCATGGCAAGCAGTGGACGCCGGTGCCCGAGTATACCTCCAAGAAAAGATTTATCCGTAATATATTCTACCTTATCTGGATAGGAAATATATGGAGACCGAATAAATACCCCTTTTTCCTGCATCATTTTTGTATTTCTGTCATAAAGGGTTTCCGTTTGGTCATAAAATCTTTTGAATAAGTAACGCACATCTTCTCTAGAGGAAATGGATTTAGCTAAGCTATATGTATTCAATCCCGTCCTTCCCATATGGTGCAAGTAACGCATATACGTTACATCAGAAAATAGTTTTTTTGCTTGTAAATTCACATCCTGTTTTCCAAATCCATTTGGTAGAGGAATTCCTTCTTTTGTAAATAACTCTGATATTAGATGGAGATGGTCATGAGCAGATTCTAGAGCGAATTCAATAACAGGGTTAATATCCTGATCTTCGGTCGTTTGTAAAAAATGACTTAAAATACAAATCGCCATTGAATCACCAACATATGTACTCCATAACATTGAAATTTCAGCCGATGTAATCTTGGGGTTATGGTGCTCCATTGATTTTCAACTCCATCAAAGAATTCTATAGATTTAAAATACTGTTTTCTTTTAATGTTAACCTTTTCTGCATAAATATAATTGTAAATACAAATTTTATATTTTATTCTTTCACATAATTGACATATTTGTAACGAGATTGACATATATTTTATCAATCGCATAGGAAGGAGGGTGAACCAATGGATAATCGAATTTTATTATTTTTTGTTTCGATTTTGTCTGGTTTTGCACTTATTAGAGTTCCTTTAGCCGATTCATTTCTTGAAAGCATTTCCCCGGTTACTGATATCATTGGCATACTGACCGTTCTTGTCTTCTCACTCGTCTTAATTTACAAGGGCGTAAAAGGTTTATTTAGTAAGTAAAGATATGATGGAAAGCACTCTAATGGGTGCTTTTCTTTTTTTGCCTTTCAATCCCTACTTTCGACGTATATTCTGATCATTTCCTTCATCACCAAGGGACATTTAGAGGTATTATTTACTTGGCACTGTAAAATGATTCTGGTTAGGTGCTGACTGTTTTCTTAGGTTGTTTACCGTGAATCATGATATTCTGTACTAAACATAAAAGGTGGAAAATCAAGGAGACGAATCATGAAGAACTATTCGAATTTGGATAATGTGACCAGTTACAAATCGTTTAAAGAGCTGCGGAAATGGCAAAGAGAACGGAAAAAGAAAGTGAAAGATTTAACAATTAACATTGAACAATATCCTTTAAAAATGGTACGTGAAATAAAGGAAAATAAAAGTAGGACATCTTATACATGGGTGGGCCACTCCACTTTTTTGATCCAACTAAATGGAATCAATATTCTTACCGATCCTGTTTGGGCAAAAAGGATGGGGTTAGAAAAAAGATTAACCGAACCTGGCATCTCGTTAGAAGATCTCCCAGAAATTGATGTGGTCGTTATTTCTCATGGCCATTATGACCATTTGGATTTCCCTACCTTGAAAAAATTAAAAGGAAATCCCCAATACTTGGTCCCTGCTGGTCTTACGTCTCTTTTCAACAGAAAAGGCTATTCGGATGTGACGGAATTGAATTGGTGGGAAAATTTAGAATATGGCGGGATAACGTTCCATTTTGTTCCTGCGCAACATTGGACAAGAAGATCTCTTACTGATATGAATACCTCTCATTGGGGAGGCTGGATAGTTCAATCCCCCCAAGAAACGCTCTACTTTGTCGGGGATACAGGATATTTTAGTGGATTTAAACAAATAGGGGAGCGTTTTACTTCTATTGATACAGTGTTTATGCCTATAGGTGCTTTTGAGCCAGAATGGTTCATGGCCCCTGCACATATCTCACCAGAAGATAGTGTGAAGGCCTTCATTGAATTAAAAGCAAAATCCTTCGTTCCCATGCATTATGGTACGTATCGGTTAGCTGATGACACTGGACCAGAAGCCTTAGAGCGTCTGCACCGTGAATGGGAAAAACAGCAGCTTCCCCAGGAACAATTAAAAGTACTGCTACTTGGGGAAACAGTCATTTGATCTGTTTCCACTCAAAATTTCCCTGCATTTCCCCTCGAATACATTCACTTAAACAGGTCACGATAAGTTTGTAAGACTTTTTTAAGGGAGTGACTTTTGTGGTGAGAAAAAGCTGGATGACTTTTGTTTTAGCAACGACCCTATTGGGTTTAACAGGCTGTGCAAATGACAATGATAATGCGGCCAATAATAATACCAACGATTTAGGTTTCAATAATGTTAGAAACAATGCTATTAATGGTGTGAATGTAAGGAATGTCGCTAACCAAAATTTACGTGTTTCGGCCCGTGCGACTCGAAACGTGGAGAGCTTAAAGGAAGTTGTTCAAGCAAATGTGATCATTCGCAACAATGATGCATATGTAGCTGTTCGATTAAAGGGGACTCAAAATGGGACTCGTGCACGTGGCGGCACAACGGGGACTGGTCCAAATATGAATGCCACTTATGGAAATGGCTATAATTCAGGTACGACAGGTACCAATGGCTCTGCCAATTTGCATGCTACAACAGGTAATATCAACAACGCTAATATTACTGGAACCAGAGGAACAAGAACAAATGCACGCGGAATCAATACACTAGATCAAAAAATCATAAACCAAGTTCGTGCAGCTGACCGCAGTATCGACAATGTTTACATTTCTTACGATACCGATACTTTCGGTCAAATGACGAACTATTCGAATGATATTCGGACTGGAACAAACAGAAACGACCTTTGGGACGACTTTTCAAATTTCGTAAACAGGATGTTTAGATAATTTGATGTGATTGGTCATCATCACCTGGATGATGACCTTTTTCTTTGGTTTTCAAAAGAGATTTGACATTATCCTCCTTTTTATTGGAAATCACATTCTACTTTCTTCACTTGATATTCTGATATAATAGAATATTCAAGGAGTGGATGGTATGAAACTAGTAAAATATCTTTTTGTTTGTATATTGCTCATTGGACTTAGTATTTCTGCGTGGATTTATTATCCGCAGTATCAAATACATCAGATGAAAAAACATTCGGTTGTGGTGAGCAAAAGCTCTAACCAAACCTCCTATCTTAATTATTATCGTAATGCAAAAATGGCTCAAATTCATCATTTGGCCATTGGCGATTCTATCGTTCGCGGAGTCGGTGCACCAAAGGAGAAGAATTTTGTCAGTCTATTTTCTAGCAAATTGGCAGCACAAACTTCCAAAAGAATTGTCACACAAAACGAAGGAATCAATGGAATTACCAGTAGTGAATTAAACAGCCTGGTTCAGGAAGGTCGATTTGATGAATCGATCAAGCAGTCTGATATTGTCACGATTAATGTAGGCGGCAATGATATTCTACAACTGGCAAAGGGTCAAAATTTTCGTTCGGTGATTCAAGGCTACGACCAATTAAAGACCAATTTCTCGAAAAATCTAACAGATATTACGGCGAAAATAACCATGCTTAACCCAAACGCCACGATTATTTTTTTAGAATTATACAATCCATTATCACCTGATGACCAATTGTATCCATTGGCAGATAAAATGCTCCCGAAGTGGAATATTAATATATATGAAGCTGCAAACAAAGTCCCCGGGTCAATCGTCATCGAGACAACGAAGGTCATAAATGGGGCACATCTGCAGAATCTTTCTCCTGATGGTGTCCATCCAAACCTGGCTGGGTATACCGCCATTTCAGAGCAAATGATGGATCAATTTAAACATCAATTTAGAAAAAGTTCAGTATAAAACCGAAGGAAGACTCATTTCCTTCGGTTTATTGTGTTAACATAGACTATTGCCCTGCTTTAACTAACGGGGCAATTCTATCAATCCGATTCGTCCATATGCCTCCAGTAAAGTGATCTGGAAGTCGTTTTAGATCTTCCGCTGAATCAAATCCTTCAGACCACCCTCCATCACCTGCGACCACTATGACTCTGGTATTTACTTCATCCATCCGATTTAAGAATTTATTCGGCCAGCCCCATAAAAGTGGTGCATATTTTTCTGGAACATGTAATTGTGTGTTCTTACACGCTGATGGGATATAACCTGTCCATCCCACTCCTAAATATGGGATCAAACAGCTTTTTAGTGTAGCCATAGACATCACTCGTAGTTCTGGAAGCTCTTGTTTTAATGCAGCAATTGGTTGATCATCACCATACACAGTAAGCTGATCAAGACGTTTATCCGCTAGTTTCGATAGAAATCCAGCAAGCATCGACCCCTCTTTTGGATCCGCATTTTTAATATGTATCAGAAAGGGTTGATCAGGGAATTGGGTCATCACTTCGTCAAGTGAAGGCATTAAGCCCACACCTTTTCCCCGAAACGGAAAAGTCTTACCATTATCAGCTGTATATCCGTAACCAATATCTAGCTTTTTTAATTCTGCCATCGTGTAGTCTTTGGTAGACCCTTTCACATTTGTGCGGCACTCAAGGGTTCCGTCATGGAACACGGCAAATTGACCATCTTTTGTTGGTTTTATATCTAATTCGACTAGATCAGCACCGTCATCAAAGGCAGCCTTCATCGAGGAAAGCGTGTTTTCTAAGTAGGGATGCTCTGGTTTATAAATGCGCTCCGCTGTACATGTATCCCACTCGATCCCTTTCATAGTGAAAGTTTGGCCAAGCCCGCGATGTGCCAGCAAGAATGGCTCACCCTTACGATCCTTCGTTAATAAAGAGCTATTATTAAAGAACATAAATACAATTAATAAAATCAAAAATAGTCCGAGTCTTTTTAATCGTTTTTTGAATTTCATTTTTTTCCTCCATTGCAAACATTAAGGTTCCCCCTTATTCATCATAATGGAAAGCAAAATTCTAGACAATTTTGAGCAACAAAAAAACACCCGCCACAATTCATTTTTCTAAATGAATGTGAAGGGCGTTTTATTGAATAAATCAAACGACCGGCCGTCTAAATCCTGACAATCATTCTCTCTTTGTTCTTAAAATAAACCCATTCCTTGAACCCAATTTCCTTGAGACGCTGCTGAACTAGATCAAAATCGTCCCCAACTCGATGCGGATCATGGGCATCGGATCCAAAGGTTACTTTCACACCATAGTGTAGAGCCATTTCGAGAATATCGTCCGACGGATACCAGCCGCCAACGTCCTTGGTTTTTCCAGAGGTGTTGATTTCAATTGCAATATCATTTTCTCCAATCACTTTTAGGGTATGTTCAACCGCAGCTGTCTGAATGGAAGAAAAAGCAGGATAAAATCCTTTCATGGCATCAATATGGCCGAGGATTTGAAACAGACCACTTCGTGCGGATTGCTCAATCAGCGAGTAGTAATTTTCTTTCGACTTGATCCTTTCTTTTTCTGTTAAGCCGTTCCATCGCTTTTTATTAAAAATACTTACTCCGTCCACATAGTGAACAGATCCAATGATGTAGTCAAAAGGATACGGCTCAAAACAGGAGCGGTAAATCTCAACGGACTCAGGAAAGAAATCAGACTCTACCCCAAGCAGCACGTCGATTTTCTCTCTATACATTTGTTTCAATTGAAGGACTTCATTAATATATTCGGGAAATGCGCTTTTTGCCATGGCGATGTTGGGATGGAGTTGATCCTCCTCACTGCTGAAGTATGGAGAATGATCAGCGATACCGATCACATTTAATCCTCTTTCAATGGCGGCTTCGATATAATCTTGTATTTTTCCGCGCGCATGACCGCACCGCTCATGATGGGTATGTAAATCAAATTTCGAATGTAAAATTTCCACAATTTTCACCTCAACTATTAATATGTACATTCTCCAGAAAAGATTAGTCCAAATTAAAAAAGAAAACCCCTTCCATTGAAGACGTTTTCCTAGCAACACTACTTAAATATAGTTCTGATTGATTGAATTAAGAAGAACTTCCCGTTTATCTTTTCTTCTTTTTTGCCTTTTGGCTTTTTCCTTTTCATAAAAATGATACACAATAAAATAAGAACAAATACCAAGAATTAACCCAAATATGGACATTCCTATTAACGTATGAATTCCTCCATGAAGGATACTTACAAGCGTATGAAAATCGCCATGGATTAATTTTTTAAACGAAAATGAGGAATGGTTCCCGAAATGAACCTTCATTGGAAATAGAAATTTCCCTAATGTTTTTGCAAAAGGTAATAGAATAACCGGGAGCAGTGTTAATTTTCCGATCACATTTCCAATAATCGATGCAGGTAATGAACCTTTCGCTAAACGGACAATTGGAACAAATAATATATAGATAAGTGATCCTGTTGACAGAACCAACATTTCTAAGCCAAGGCCAAGTGCAAATCCTAAGGATACTTTTTTGGCTCCACCAGGAGACCTGAGCAGTTTAATTATATTTAACTTAAAAGCACGTCCAAAACGTTGAAAAAAATTATACTTTTGTTTAATGCTCATGTAGGTATCTCCTTACTAAGATAGATAAGTTTATTATACTCTAAATCAGCCATAACTACTATTCTAACAAATTAACTTTTTAAACAAATAAAGAGTGGCTCCCGAAAGGAAACCACTCTACTTCAATGTTTAGGCTTGAACCTCTTTATTTAAATAAATTGACAGTATTTCTTTGACAGAATTCCTTCCCCTATTTAATGCAGTATTATATGCTTGTTCTCTGATAAACTCCGGCAAATGTACAAGTGATTTTAATTGAGCGTAAGTCCCGCTTGGTTCGATTTCGATATCGACAATATTATAGCTCCACTCGATCTCAGCAGGTATATGGATCGCATTGATTCCCAGTTCAAGCGCCGGTTTGATGTCCGTTTTGAGTGAATTTCCAATCATCCAAGTACACTTTTTATCTGTGTTGATATTATTTAGAATCTGCTGCAGTGAATCGGTGTTTTTATGTTCAAATATAAAGATTCTGTCCTCAAAGTAATCCGTTAACCTCAATTGAGTAATCTTTCTCCTTTGATTGGCTTCATCCCCTCCTGTAAATAATAACAATTGATGTCCTTCAGCTAGTAAGGTATCCAGGATTTCATACATATATGGAAACGGTTTTACCTTTCGTTGAAAAACACTTTGACCAATTTTTTGAATTTGATTAATTTCAGCCCCCTTCAGTCTTCTTCCAAATCTTAGGCAAAAATACCGATAGGTTGCCACTAAGGATTGCGTATATAAGGATGAATGCAGGCCGTTTTTTTCCACGCCTTTTATGTCAATTTCAGATTGCTTTTCGAGAATTTCTTGCTTTGATACCGATGTAAACCATTTCTTCATCACATTTGCAAATCTGTTTCTCGATTCTACAAAATATTTATTGCAATGAATTAAGGTGTCATCTAAATCCAATATTAAGGTTTGTTGATTCATGAACCAATTCCCCCTTTAATAATGGTGTAAACTAAGTATATGAGTTTACATCATTTTCATGATAAAATGAGCCTTTCCTAATTAAAGTTAGTGCGTTAGTATTGTAGGACTTTTTTACTACCAAATTAATAATATCAATATAATAGTAGCACTAAACAAAGTCAGTACCTTAAAAGACAAAAATCCAAATTTATGTAGTATAATAAAAAAATTATAGCTAACAGGAGTAGAGATCATTGGAAAAACAAAATAGCAAGTATCGATGGGTCGTTTTTGTGTCAGTCTTATTAACGTATTTATTAATTGTGAGTCAACGAACGGCTCCTGGATTGATTTCCGACCAATTAATGAAAGATTTTAACATAACCGCTTCTACGATTGGATTATTGGCAAGTATTCAATTCTTTGCGTATGCTGGCTTACAAATTCCGGTAGGGATCTTGTCCGATCGATTTGGTCCAAATTTCTTTCTAGTTATTGGGGCACTGCTTACAGGGATAGGTACATTAATTTATAGTACGGCCTCACATGAAGTCGTATTTCTTTTGGCTAGATTTTTGGTAGGTATGGGTGATGCGGCGATATGGGTTAATTTAGTTTTAATCCTCAGTCAATGGTTTAAAGTAAGAGAATTTGTAGGATTACTGGGTGTCGCGGGAATGGCTGGAAGTTTTGGCTTTTTGTTAGCGACCGTGCCCCTTTCGTCATGGATAACGCTATCCGGATGGCGCGTACCTTTTTTAACAGCAGGAATAATGTTGGTTCTTTGCAGCGTTCTTCTATATATCGTGCTTATTAAAAAACCTAAGAAAATGACGTGGAAAAGTACTGCTAGTAATAAGCCTAAGAAACCTCGTGAAAAAACACTGGTTTTATTACGCCGCATTTTTACCACCCGTCAGGCATGGGCCGCCTTCTTTTGTCACTTTGGTGCTGTTGGTACGTATGTAGGATTTATTGGTTCTTGGGCTGTCCCTTATGGGATGCATGTTTATGGGTTGTCTCGTTCAGATTCAAGTCAGCTGATTATGATCGGTCTCATCGGAGCAATTATTGGTGCTCCGTTAACTGGCTGGATTTCTAGCCGCTTAGACTCCATTAAACGAATCTATATTGTTGTTCACTGTATTATTGCTTTATCCTGGGTGTCATTTTTAATCATGAACGGAAAGCCGCCTCTCCTGATGCTTACGATTATTTTCTTTGTTATTGGATATGGAAACGGGGCTAGTGCCTTAACCTTTGCGATTGTCAGAAAATCTTTTGATATCAAAGAGGTCGGAGTGGTTTCTGGTTTTGCCAATATGGGTGGATTTTTAAGCGCAGTTCTATTACCAAGTATTTTCGGGAAAGTATTAGACCATTTCCATTCATCTGCAATCAGTGTCGGCTACCATTATGGTTTTATCATCCCTGCACTTTTCTCCCTTCTAGGGTTATTGGGTGGATTAATTATCATTGAAAAACGAAAAGAAGTCGTTCACCAGACACAATTAAATTAACGAACGAAAAAACTAGGAAACAGTACGTGATTTTCCTAGTTTTTTTCATTCATTCGATTGAATAATCCATGACCCATTCGGTGTTTGGCAAGTAGTTTATCAGGAAATGGCGGCCTTCCACACTGTTTTTGATTGGATAACGTGGATTTGGAGCAATGCTTAGTCGTTTATTATTGATGATAACCGTAATCGTTCCTTCTATTTGACCTTTGGATGTAGCTTTCTCATAAACAATTTTGGAAGGAATCCCTTCTATTTTTGCGTAATTTTTTTTAATGTATGCTGGTGAATCCGCCCAAAAAGAAGAAGCACTATATAAGGCTACAGCACCAAGTCCAAGAATACCTAAACGATAAATCCAAACAACTGATGAACCAATAATGGGTAATTTTTGCACCCTGTTAAAACCTTTCCAGTCGTTTTTTATTTTTAAACTATATAAAATAAAGGATAAACCCGCGCCTGTTAAACCAATCGTGACAAACGGGAAGATATTCGTATAGATTCCTAGTGGGACGAATAAGAAGAAGGTAATACCGAGTCCAAATATAACTGGTGCTTTCATATATTCCTCTCCTTTTAAGAATATATTGGATAACTTCTCCATTATTATGTGTAGATTAACCCTAAATTACTTAAGTTTAGATATAATTTCCACATCATGATAAAATTATTTTTGGGACGTAACAAGTAAACATTTTATTTAGACAGAAGGGTCTTCTTTGATGAAATTTACTATTGACGATAAAAGGCTTCGTTTTTGTGTAACATTGGTAACCGCATTAATTGGAGGGGCTTTATTTTCCATAATCCATTCACCGATTCCATGGCTCCTTGGACCAATGACCGCATTATTAATTGGCTCTCGGTTCGGAAAAGTTCAGTTTTACTGGCCAAGGATGATTCGAGATACCGGCTTAGTTATAGTTGGATATTCCATCGGCCTCTCGTTTTCAAAAGAAGCACTGCTGGAAATTGTGGCAAAACTGCCTTCTATGTTGCTGATGACGGTATTGCTCGTTTGTTGTTGTGCTGGAATCGCTTTTGTCGTATCCAAACTGTCTGGAGTCGATTATCCGACCGTCTTGATTGGCAGTATTCCTGGCGGGCTTTCTCAAATGATAATATTTGCAGAAGAATTAAAAGGAATTAACATAACAACCGTGACGTTTCTCCAAGTTGCTCGATTGATAATGATCATTTTCTTTGTTCCCTTTCTTATCTTTGGACCGCTGTTTAATAATACTTCCAACACAGTTCCTAACATAGTTACTGGTGGTGCTGTCTCCACTGGGCCCTTTTTTCCAACCATTATTTGGTTTGGGTTGATTTGTGTGGTTTGTGCATTACTTGCTAGAAAACTTCACTTTCCTACCCCGTATTTATTAGGGCCAATAATAGGAACAGCCATCTTCAATTTAATTGGGGCACATGGGCCATCGTTACCCCCATCCTTGCTGGATGCCTCCCAATTATTTATTGGAGCTTACATTGGGCTATTATTAAAACCCGAGAAACTCGAACATAAAACAAAAATTATTTCACTTGCACTCATAAGTGGGATGGTTATGATTCTTGTCTCCATTGGGTTAAGTATGCTGCTCGTTAGTTTTTATCATATTAGCCATGCCACTAGTTTTTTAGCCCTAGCTCCTGGGGGCATGGATCAGATGGGAATTCTCGCGCATGTCATCCATGCCGATTTATCCATGGTGACGGGCTATCAAATCTTTCGCCTCCTTTTTATTTACTTTGTCGTTCCTCCCATTCTTAGGTGGATTTTTAAAGTCGGGATAGGAAAGACCGTAAATACTCCTTAGATACATAGTTTCAATTAATTGTATTTTTTTGGATACAAGTAGTTAAACTATATGAAAAACGGAGATAAAAAAATGGAACATAAAATAGCTATCATTACAGATATTCATGGGAATTATTCAGCCTTAAAAGCGGTTTTGGATGATATTGATAAGGATCAAACGACGGAACATATTTATTGTTTAGGGGATTTGATTGGGATTGGGTATGAGACAAACGAGGTTCTTCGGCTCTTGACTTCACGTACTGATATTTCGTTTGTCATGGGAAACCACGATGAAGCGATTCTGGATATCATTGCTGGTAGAGAACCCTATAGCAGAGGGAAAGAGAAAGTCCATCATAAATGGATTGCTGCTCACATTGACAAGGAGTTTATTCCGTTTTTAGATGAGATTCCTGTGACTTTAGATGCGGTATACAATGATAAGAGATTGTTTTTTGTTCATTACCATTTAAGTGACCAACAGGTGTTTATCCCCTTAGATAAGGAACCAACCGAAGCAAAGCTTGATGAACATTACCGTACATCTACTGCCGATATCGTTTGTTTTGGACACCATCACGTGATCCACCACTTTAAATCCAACGGCCGACTATATCTCAATCCAAGCTCGTTGGGCTGCAATTATCAGCCATTAGCAGCCTATGCTGTGCTTATAATAGGTAATCAAGGAGAAGTTTCCGTTGCTTTTAGAGAAGTACCTTATGACAATAAAGAGTTCTTACTGGGTTATAAAAGACTGAATGTCCCTGATGGAGAATATATTTTGAAGGGTTTTTTTGGGGATCAGCATTTGAAATATATGTAAAAAAGGTAAAATAAGCTTCTGCCTAGCGCTGAAGCTTATTACTTTTCAGTGACCTGTCTTATTCTCACTAATTACATTTCGTTTGGGCTTGAATTTCTATATAGATCTAAAGACCTAAGGAAAATAGGAGGATTTACTTTCCCAGCTTATCTCTTAAAATACATAGAAGGAGGTTGAGATTCAATGTTTAAAAGAGTAATCATCCTTTTGGTGCTCTCATCAATATTATTAGCTTTAGTATTAGTAAGAAATCATACTTCAGCTCCTGTTAATGATTCAATATCTAAAAACGAAGTTTCATCTAAATACACTACAGTAGAATATAAGATTACTAAAATTAAAGGGAATCAATATTATGGAAAAAGTGAGGACGGAACAGATATAATTTTTTCTTCTAAGAACATCCTTTCAGGTGAAAAGATACAAATTCATGAGGTCGTTATATGTTATTTCGATAAGAATAATTTAGGCAACGGGTTAGTCAAAGTCGAAAAGAAATAATATCTACATATTAATTAAAGAAAGGGTAATTAGTTTGAAAGAATATACAGTATGTTATACATTTGATCACGAGATAATTATTGAAAAATTGATTAAAGAATCTAATGTCAAAAAAGAAGATGTTGAACAAGAAGTCGTTGAAAAGCTGAATCAAAACAAATACCATATCATAAAGAATGACCAAGGCACGTTTAAGATTGATTCATCTTTAGTCCGTTTTGTAAGGATTATAGATGTGAAGATATTGGTCTAATAAAAAACTAAGTTTCACCTGCCTCGATGGCAGATGAAACTTATTAAATTAACTTTAACTCATTTACATAAATGAAATTTACATTTCGAAAAAGCTATGTCTCTCAACACGGCATACTCTGAGAGAAAAGTTTTTATACCATTCCCTTCTTCCTTTTCCTTGTGCGACCTTATGGGCAGTATTTTCCTTCCATTCTTTGATGGATTCTAAGGTATCCCAATAGGAAACCGTAATTCCTAACTGCTCATCCCTCGCACTCTCTACACCTAGGAATCCTTTTTGCTGTGAAGCTAACTCTACCATTTTGTCCGCCATTCTTCCATACCCCCTATCCCCTTCTGTGCGCTGTGAAGCAAAAATAACGGCGTAGTATGGTGGTTCTGGTGTATTTGCAATCCCACTCATATAAATTCCCCCAATCTGTTTAATACTTACCTAAATTCATAGTTATCCTATTGTCTATTTATAGATGCATGTTGATTTTCCATACTCAACCCATACGGGTACTCGTTTCAAATATTTTTTATTTTGTAATGTGCTCATCATCTAACTCATATATTTTATATGAGCATTTTTATGAATCACATACCAAAAGAAATAGGTGAGACCAACATGTACGCTGTTCATTTTATTGAAAACAATAATGTTTTATTAACTCAGCTGCTTCAACGTGTTCCAACCGAAGGTGAAGAGTTAAAAATTAAAGGGCGTAAAGCAACGGTATCCAGTGTTAAAAATGTAGATGAACTACATGTTCATGTTCAAGTTATCTTAGAGGTCGTTAAGAAGAGTAAATTTGTTGTCGATAATTCCAAAAAGAAAAAACGATAAAGATGAATATAGAACGTACATGTTAGATTTAATATCTAATATGTGCGTTCTTTTTATGAACACATTTTCTTAGTATGGTCAGCCGTGTTATGTATCACACAAGCTTCAATATTCGGAAATCCTGCCTAAATTCATTAGAAATATACCCTTAAAAAAATGCTTTGCATAAGCTATATAGAATTTATGATAAAGTAGGTGAAATGAATGACTCACGGTCATGGTCAATCACAATCTCAATTTATGCCTTGGGAGCAGTGGCATCACCAACATCCTCATGGAACTTGGCAACAATGGCACCAACAACATCCATATATGCCTTGGCAACAGTGGCATCACCAATATCCTCATGGTACTCACCATCAATGGCACCAACAACATCCTTGGGTGCCTTGGCAGCAGTGGCATCATCAACATCCACATGGTACATGGCAGCAATGGCACCAAATGTACCCGCATCGAGAAAAGTAATAAAGGACCGAATCCTTGGAGGTGAACTGACCACCTCTTTTTTTATTTTATTGTGTAAAAAAAATCGATTAGTTGATAGATTACGACACCAATTAATATAAGTAGGCGCATTTTACTGATTTGAATCTTTGTTAGAAGTTTCCATTAAATACCCCCTCTACTATCCAAATTATAACATTAATCATCAAATATAATGCCCAAATAAGCAATCCTCAATAGTAAAATATTTTTTAAAAATTCGAATAAATAGTAGTAAAATCAATTATTGTGTTATACAATATAATTACAATTTAAAATCTGTTACATAACAGAAAAATCAAAATTAAAAATGGGAGAGAAGGGGTAACTGATATGAACAAAACTGATTCAATTGCACGTAGAATTCTGGGATGGAAGTTAAATCGATGGGATCGTTGGTATGATTATGATAAAGCTATGTTCATTCATGAATCTGATTTTCAACCTGAGCATAACCTAGACCATGCCATGCTCATTGTTGACAGATTAAAGGATTATGGCTATACATTTACATCTAATGGAGAATCTGAGGCTAGCTTCAATGATATCCATGCCACCGGTAAAACCCTTTCACAAGCCATTACGAATGCTGCCTACGCCATCATTGAAAATAATGTGGAAGATCGCTCGACATTTTGGGCCCAATTATGCTAGTTGATAAAAAAGGAGTTGATTACCTGCTAATGTCAGGAAATCAACTCCTTTTTCTATTTATTTTTTAATAACTGCTTTCAATTCATGATCCATAATTGGTTCCTGGCAACATCCTCATAATTCCATTGTCATATATACGCTATTGGGGTCCTCGGTATAATCCGAAAACGGTTGACAAGGGTGGAACCCGAACCTGGCATAGAGCCTCCTGGCAGGCTCAAAAGCATCCATTGAACCCGTTTCTAAACTTAGTCTGTTGTATCCGCGCTTTTTTGCTTCTTCAACAATATGTTGGAGCATCTGTTTAGCTACTCCTTTTCTTAGGTGCAAGGATGAAGTTCGCATTGATTTGATTTCCGCATGTTTGGTATCAAGTTCTTTTAAAGCCCCGCACCCAAGTAATTCCTTCCCTTCCCATGCACTCCAAAAAGTAATCTCCGGTTTTTGCAATTGATCAAGATTTAGGGCATGGATACTTTCCGGCGGTGAATTCTGTTTCATATTGTGAAGATGTTCACCTATCAATTTTGCAACATCTGTTCCGGTTAAATCATCGATTTTTATTTCCAAACAACATCCCCCTTAGGACCTTTTATTGGAAAATATTAACCTATTACCTGGGTTTTTGCTAGTAATAGTTCCGAATTTAGCGGAATTTTGAAACTAACTTCAAATTCATTTCGGATAGAGAATCTCATCAATAATCCCATATTCTTTCGCTTCCTCGGCACTCATAAAATAATCTCGATCTGTATCCTTTGCTACTTTTTCAAGCGGTTGGCCGGTCCGTTCTGAAATAATTTGATTGATGTGCTCTCTGAGCTTTAAGATTCTTCGTGCAGAAATTTCAATTTCCGTTGCCTGCCCTTTTGCCCCTCCTAATGGCTGATGGATCATAATTTCACTATTTGGCAAGGCATAACGTTTTCCTTTCTTACCTGCAAGAAGTAGCATCGCCCCGAAAGAAGCAGCCATTCCTGTACAAATCGTCCTCACATCTGGCTTAATATATTGCATCGTGTCAAAGATGGCGAAACCCGCAGTGGTTAAACCACCTGGGCTATTGATATACAGTGAAATTTCTTTATCCGGTGCATCTGCTGCTAAAAACAATAATTGGGCCACAACACTATTGGCCGTATGTTCATTTATTTCATCACCAATTATGATAATTCGATCCTTTAATAGTCTGGAGTATATGTCATATGAACGTTCCCCGCGATTCGATTGTTCAATTACGTATGGAATGGTACTCATTCCAATCCCTCCTTGAAAGCGATTTGGCTAAGCAGCCATACAGAGAGTGCTTGAAGGAGTGAAAGTATGTTTGGTACATATATTACCCGAAACAAGTTTAGGGGCTTCACTGGTAATTAATCGCGAACGAATCGATTGAATGAGGATGGTGGGATCTTGATTTTTCAATGCTACATAAAATAGATCTGATAGCCACTCCCTTTCTTCCTCATTCCAAAATAAATCCACTGAATGAAACTGCCTCTCTTCGTTTGCCTTTTCAAGCCGCTTTTTGGCGCGATGAAGATTGGCCTTCACTGCCATTTCTGTAGAATCTACTATCGCTGCAATTTCCTTCAATTGGTATTGAAACCCTTCTTTTAACAAAAAGATGATTGCTTGGTTGGGTGTGAAATTTCTGAGGAGTATTTCAACTGTTTCTGCGGTCGCATCCAATTGATGAAGTATAGCTTCATTCGCCAAATCGGGATCAGCCTCTATGGTTTCATTTTTTCTTTTTCGAAGCAGATCAATCCAATGATTATAGGCAATCTTGTTTAGTAAAGCTTTCGTCACCTTTTGCTGGCGGCCTTCATATTTTAGAGCCTTTATAAACGTCTCCTGTGCGATTTCGTCTCCGTCCCAACCATTTTGGGCGAGAAAATGACAATAGCGTCGAAGTTTTGGATAATTCTCCATCCAAAATTCCTCCGCAAACCCAATTTCTTGCTCTCCATCTATGCAGTCAATTTCTAGCTCGTGTGACATTGATTTCACTCCTTTTGCACTCTCTACCCTATAAACGTTTTAAGTTGGATGAAAAGATACGGGGGTAAAAAGTTTTTATTTAAAGTTACTTTATGTTTGTGCTTTCTAATATAAACTTGACCATTTTAGAAAGCAAAAGAAAATCATTCACCATCATTATCTAAATCCTAATGTGTTAAGTCTGGTGAGTAAGTCTCTGCTTTTGCTTGAGTGCCTTATTACCAATGGTTTTATTGACCGTTGGAGCGACAATTTCGGTGTAGTGGTAAATGGAGACTCTTTTCATTTACCGTTGAGGGTCTTTTCTCGTTGTAGCGGTAAATGGAGACCTCTTTCATTTACCGTTATGGATCTTTTTTCGCTGTAGCGGTAAATGGAGACTCTTCCATTAACCGTTGAGGGTCTTTTTTCGCTGTAGCGGTAAATGGAGACCTCTTTCATTAACCCTTATGGATCTTTTTTCGCTGTAGCGGTAAATGGAGACCTCTTTCATTAACCGTTATGGATCTTTTTTTCGCTGTAGCGGTAAATGGAGACTCTTCCATTAACAGTTAGTCGTCTTTTTACGTTGATTCGGTAAATAGGGGCTCAGAAAAATACTGTCAGCTTTCTTTACCTAGTACGAACTGGAACATCTTCATCCTTCCGGAGGATCAATCGTGCCTTTAGATAAGACCACAGACTTAGAATAATATACACCTCCGGTTCATATTGCCCCTATGAAAAACTTGTTAAACTAGAATTATTGGTTGGATAGGGGAAATAATAAATGGAGAAAAATGATACACCACAAAGATTTCGTGTAGGAAGGATTAGTTTTGCTTTATTATGCAGCCTGTTTGTCTGTTGTATTGTTGCACAGGTGTTCTTGGCAGGCTTAGCTGTTTTTGTGAATCCTAGCAATTGGGCATTCCATGAAGGATTCGTGCACTTATTTGAGGTTATTCCAATTTTAATGCTAGTGATGTCGTTTGTAGGCAAATTGCCGCGCTGGGCTATGTGGCAAAGTCATGCACTCTTTGGACTGATTTTCGTGATGTATTTCACGGCGAATATTATATCTATTTTACCTTGGGCAGCAGCTGCTCACCCTGTGATCGCTGTGATGTTGTTCTGGTTGTCGATCACTATGCATAAAAAAGCCTGGCGGATAACATTTAAACAAAAGCCTACTGAAAACGTTTAACTACCTTCTATTACTTAAGAGACACTAATTTCTATTTATAGTGTCTTTTTTATTTGAAAAAAATGGGGAAAAATAATGATGGACTATTTTTTGAAGCCTGTTATAATCCATATATGAAACTAATTTTAATTAAAGGTGGACATTATGGCGAACACTTGTAGATATGTTGTCAACGCACTTGGAAAAGGTGGAGAAACATATTATACGCTTTGTAAAGACAAGCAAGAATTACAAAAATGGATTAATACCAATCAAGAAAAACTAATTATGGAAGAATTAAAGATTACTGATAAAAATCAAACTTTCTTCTCTAAACTATTTAATCTAAAAAAACTATATTGATATTTTAACAGACGTCATTCTCCTTAAGAATGGCGTCATTATTTTGTAGATTAGTAGAATATCAAGTAGCTCCCCTATTTATGTTGGAATTTTTTGTGAATTTGACTATACTATATTTAATGTGGGGGTGCTATTTTGTGAGGGAAATTAGAAAGATTAATCAAAAACCAGGTTCAAATAATAATAAAAATGATGTTCGAGTAAACAATACGTTCCATTTAACTATTAACCTCGGTGATTCATTAAATTTATTTGCACTAGCCGGAGGTATTTTTTTCATTAGAAGATTAATCAAAAATCGTAGGGCAAAAAATAAAAAAATGTAATGGCAAGAACACCATTACATTTTTTTTCGTTTCAATTGGTCACACCTTACTACTAACTGCTTTGTTGACAAATTTCCGTTTTTGGATGTAGATAAGTCTAATGGAAAGGGCTATTCCTGCGGCGAGGAGGCCGAATGTTAGCCCGAGCCAGTAGCCTCTTGCTCCCAGCCCCGTGTAATGGGCAAGCAGGTATCCTGCCGGAAGACAGATTAACCAATAAGCGATTAATGTCATAATAAAGGCTAGGTTGACATCTTTATAGCCTCTTAAGGCTGCTTGTGCCGTAGCCTGAATCGCATCACAAATTTGAAAAAACAACGCAAAGATTAAGAAATTAGCCGTTAAATTAATTACTTCGGTTTCATTCGAATAAAAACCTGCTACTTGATATCGGAAAACCACGACAAATAAACCGGTGACAACCGCAATCAAGATCGCTAAATAAATCCCCAGCCAACTGTATTGTTTCGCATCTTTATAGCGACGAGCCCCTACCTCATATCCAACAAGAACCGTTTGTGCTGTCGAAATACTAATTGGTATCATATACAAAAAGGAAACGATATTTAAGGCTGATTGATAGGCAGCAATCGTGGTGACATTAAACTTACTTAATAGAATCGTAACCACTGCGAACATGCTTGTTTCAAAGAACGTTGAAAGGCCCATTGGCACGCCGATCTTTAGTATCTCCTTACATTTATCCCACGAAAATTCTTTGAAATCGGCAAATATCGGGTACGATGAGAAAGGTTCTTTGGTTCTGACGATAAACACAGTCATTACCATAATCCCCCAGTACGTTATTGAGGTTGCATAACCTGCCCCCGCCCCACCAAGGTCTGGGAAGCCTAAGTTTCCAAAAATGAGCACATAATTTAAAAAGAAATTCAATGGCAGCGACAAAAGCATGATGATCATGATGACTCGTGTTTTGCCAAGGGCATAGATAAATGATCGTAGTACATTAAAAATAAATAATGGCAGAATTCCATAGCTAAGTCCGATTAGGTAATGAAAAGCAGTATCTCGAACACCAGCATTTAGATTCATTTTGTCTAAAATAGGGTCTAACAAAAAAAATCCAAAGAGGATAACTACTAGCGCAATCAATATTGAAAGATAAATTCCATGCTTCACAACGGATGCAACTTCATGGCTCTTTTTTTCCCCAAAGCGTTGGGCGGCAATGGGTGAAACAGCAAGAAGAATCCCGCTTATCCCAGTAAAAATGGGACTCCAAATGGAGGAGCCAATCGCGACTCCAGCTAACGCCGTAGAGTTGTACTTCCCCGACATAATTGTATTAAAAAACACCATCGAAAACATGCCAAGCTGTGTAATTAAGATTGGAATTAACAAGATACATATTTGCTTTGTTTTTTCCTTTAAGGTAAAGGTTTGCTTCATATATAGATTCTCCTTGAAAAATAAAAATCCGAACCTTCATTATACTCTATATTGGATGAATATTCCTCATTTTATTTGGAGAGCCATTAAAGAGACCATGTTATAAAAACACATTCAGAATGTTCCTATTTTTTTAAATAAAATGAGGGTGGATGTAAAAAATAAGAAGGTTACACCAAAAACTGAGGAGGTTTTGTATGCAACAGGATCAACAAACAAAAGAGAATTTAGGTTCCATTATGCAACCCGAATTTGCAGGAACGGATGTACAAAAAGTGAAACAAGAAATTCAAAAAGATGTAAGCCAAGGAAAAGGTGCCATGACATCCCGTGAGGCAGGAGCAATGCGCGATTAAAAGAACATATCCTTTATCGAAAAAAAAAGGGAATGCCGTTGCAATTCCCTTTTTACACTTACACCTAGAAATAATTAAATGAAGTCAATTTATTTAATGACCAACCACTTTTCCAAGTCCACCCGGCTTGTTGTGCACGGCGAGTCTATCAATTAATTTATTGCTTTCAGCATTTAAGCCTACTAAATTTACAATTACTCCATGTTGATGGTACTTTAACACAACTTTATCAATTGCACCCACAGCAGAGTCATCCCAAAGATGGGCGTTGGAAAGGTCGAGGTCAATTTCACTAACGTTTTCTTTATAATCAAAACTGTTAACAAAGTCAGTTACAGAAGCAAAGAAAAGTTGACCTGACACCTGATATATTTTTTTAGTCGAGCCCTTTGGTGAAAGACCTGTCACTCTTACTTTAGAGATCTTGGAAGCAAAAAATATGGCGCTTAAAATAATTCCTGCTAAAACCCCTTTAGACAAGTCATGAGTTTCTATAACGATAATAACCGTCACAATCATAACAATAGTATCCGTAATGGGGACCTTTTTGAATGACTTTAAGCAGGACCAATCAAAGGTTCCAATCGACACCATGATCATAACACCCACTAGTGCAGCCATCGGAATTTGGATGAGGAATTCTCTTAATGAAACAATCAAGATTAACAAAAACGCACCAGCGACAAAAGTGGATAATCTCCCCCTCCCGCCTGATCTAACATTTATGCCAGACTGTCCGATCATTGCACAGCCGGCCATACCGCCAAAAAATGCGGAAACAATATTGGCAATCCCTTGTCCAACGGCTTCTTTATTCTTGTCACTCTCGGTATCTGTCAAATCGTCGACAATCGTTGCCGTCAGTAGTGATTCCACAAGTCCAACAATGGCGATTGATAATGAATAAGGAAAAATAATCTGTAGTGTTTCAAAGTTAAAGGGAATATCAGGAATTAAAAATAC
Organism: Neobacillus sp. KR4-4; assembly: GCF_042136325.1. Lineage (NCBI taxonomy): Bacteria > Bacillati > Bacillota > Bacilli > Caryophanales > Bacillaceae > Neobacillus > Neobacillus sp. KR4-4. The sequence goes on along the minus strand of NZ_JBHHJU010000027.1, from coordinate 34,087 downwards.
AGGTAATTGCGATGTTAATTTCCCCATATCCCCGACTGTACGAACATCACTGCCTGAAAAAACAGCAATCGCTGTAATTACAATAATCGCAACCAATGGCGAAGGGACGGCTTTCGTAAAGCGGGGTAAAATATAAATAATTGCAAGCGAACCTGCAACCATGGCATACATTTGCCATGATTCCCCCACGAAATGAGGTAATTGTGCCGCAAAAATCAGAATCGCCAGGGCATTAACAAAGCCAGTCATGACGGACCGCGGGACAAATTTCATTAATCGCCCCAGCTTTAAAGTCCCCATGATGATTTGGATGACACCAGTTAGAATCGTTGCTGCCAATAAATATTGCAACCCGTGATCTTTCACTAGATTCACCATTAATAAGGCGGTGGCACCTGTTGCAGCTGAAATCATCCCTGGTCTTCCGCCTACAAATGCGATAGTTATCGCGATACAAATTGATGCGTATAGCCCAACCATAGGGTCAACACCAGCAATGATCGAAAATGAAATCGCTTCTGGAACCAGCGCAAGTGCGACAACAATACCTGCTAATAGATCGCCTTTGATATTTCCAAACCATGAATATTTAATTTTACTTAAATTCAAACTTTGCACCTCTCCCTTTGTTTATCTATATTTATTTCTTCAGTATTAACACAACTATTTTCACACACTTGTTTAGATGACTTTCAACTCTCATGAAAGTCGGGTCCGTTGTCAACAGAACATAGTATATAGGAATGTGAACAATTTGTGAAATCCGATGTAATCGTTACCATTTACCTTTTTCGATCCTTTTTATCATTTTCATTTGGATTTCGTCCCAACTTCAAAAAGAAGGAAAATAAAAATAGGACCTCTAGGAAGAGCGTCCTATTTCTTTACGATTTTCGACGGATTATTGACTTTATACAAAACAGGAACATCCACTAAGAATTCTTCTTCCACATCTTTCCCTTTTCCAAGTTTCTTGGCAGCCACCTTCCCATCAAATTCAAGCTCATCACCGATAGCCAGTTCAAACTTTTTGAGTGTCTTGCTATGGCTGCACCAGGCTAATCCGACTTCAAGAGGATTTTCTTCTGAGACGACCTGTACATTTTCAAGGACGACCACCTCATCATTTTCTTCATTAAATGGATTGTAAACGAGTGCGAACTGTTTGACGCTAGCCGTAAAATGCACCTTATCAACCGGGAGATCAAGTTTAGGAGCCTTTGCTTTCTTCGGTTTTGGTTCCTTCGCTTTTGCTGCTTTTGGTGCCGCTTCCCGTTTAACAGGTTTTTCTGCCGCTGTAGATGTATCTTCTGTCATGACCTCACCAAGTATATTCACCTCAGCTGGTGAACCATCTTTGTCAGGCGTTTCTTTTTCATCAAAAGTTAATAAGCTTTCTTTTCCAAAGCTTGATTGCTGCATTTCTTTTAAATAAGCGGGGTGGATACATGTAAGATTTCCGTCTTGGAACTCAATCACTAGGGTGTTAATGTCCATTGCATTTCCATAAGTTTCGTAACCCTTAATAGTCACCAGGCGCTGATAATTTCGATCCTTGTACCAGAATTCTTTTTTCGCTTCGCGCGCAGAGGATAATCCCCATTCCTTCAATTTCTCTTTATAATGGTCGTTGTCACGAAACGATTCATAGTCACCTTTTGGTGGAATATACTTTGTTAATTCAGATTGCTCCAATTGAGGCCGCTGGATGATCATCCTGCCACTTCCTTCCGTTATGTACTTAGATTCATTATATTTTAAAGTATTACAATAAAAAAGGGAAAAGGGCTTTTCGACCTCTTCTCCCCATCTTTTTTAAGAAATTAAAAAAAGGCTCTACATGAGAGCCTTTTCCGTACATTTATGTGGTTTAGATTAAGCTTTACGTACGTTAGTAGCTTGTGGTCCACGTTGGCCTTGTTCTACTTCAAACGTAACTGATTGACCTTCGTCTAAAGATTTGAAACCTTCGCCTTGGATAGCAGAGAAGTGTACGAATACGTCGTCTCCAGCTTCGCGCTCGATGAATCCAAAACCTTTTTCTGCATTAAACCATTTAACTTTACCTTGTTCCATTTGTTGTATCCTCCTGCTGTGTGCTGCGCACACAATAAAATTACTACCCTTGTTCAAATCTTCCAGACAAAAAGCAGTTACGCCTTTTATTCCTTACCGACCAACAAAAATAATTCTCCCTTACTATAACAGAAGGTTGTACACAATGCAAATGCATTCAAGGAAATTATTATTTCTATTGTAAAATTTTGTAGGTAATTTGCCCTAACCCTTTGTCCTTGTGGTGCCAAAAATTTGAATTAAACGTTCAATTTTCCTAGAAAAATCAGTCTAAAAATTATTTTAATATAAGTAAAAACATTAAAGACAGATGCGTACATATAATAATTTTTAAAAAATTGCATCCAAACTAAATCAATTGTTTCAATTGTTGTAAACATTAGGGTGATAGTTTCATACTTTTAAGAAGGAGTTGGTGTAGAAGGAATGAGGTGAATAGAAATGATTAAAATTAATCAGGAAACGATTCACGTGGACGATCTCAGTAACATCCTTACAACAAAAGAACAGAAAGACATCATTACTAGAATGGACAAATCCAAAGAAATTTTTCAGTACCAGTCAATTAGTCAATTGGAATTTGTGCTGCTGTTTCGAACAAATACGCTAAAGGCCGCACGGGACCTTAATAATAGTAAGGTACAGTTTACGACCTTTGAATATGCCTTTTGCAATAAAAAGTATTGGACTCGATTAAATAATGGCGGTTTCCTCATAAAGCCAAATGTAAGCCCCACGGAAGCCCTTCTTGATGTCTTAAAGAATGGAAAGCTTTATGCGTTTGATTGTTCAACAGGAATTGCGATTGTCTTATATCTTGCTGCCCTTTATACCATTGGAAGCAGAAGGTTTAACCTCCTTTTTGACGGCCTTCTCTTATTGGATTGGCAATTTGATAACGATTTAAGGCTTACCCAAAAATATGGGGATGATTTCATCCCCGGTGATATCGTGCATTTTAATAATCCAGACGTCAATCCCAATGAATCCCATTGGCGTGCCGAAAATGTGATTTTCATGGCTGAAGACCAATACTATGGCCATGGAGTCGGGATTAAAAAGGCTGATACCATCATTTCCTTCCTAAATAAAAAAAGAAAGCCCAACGCTCGGATCCCTGCCTATCTCATGAACCTTATTACTAGACCCGTTTTGTCTAACATATATCAATCATAATAAGACCGCTGCCATAAAGCAGCGGTCAGTCTTTTGCTTAATAAAATGCCAAATCAATAGTTTACAAAAGCATCCTCTGCTTTGACGGTTTCTTTGATGACTTTGTTGTCTTTTAGCCACTGGGCTGTTTTCTCCCATGTTTGCGGGTCTTGGTAGCCAAATGGTTTTTCTTTGGCGTCCATTAGCGGGAGGAGGATTTCTAAACTCTTTGTTTCGACATCCTTCTCTAGTGGTGATGTTTTATCTTCATGGTTCATTAAGGTCGTTAGACCGTCTTCAGGATGATCTTGAACGTATTTTTGCCCCTTGGTGATTGCAGCCATAAACTTTTTAAACACCTCTGGCTTGTCTTTTAATCCCTTCTCACTTGCGACCAATACTAATTCATAATAATCTGGCACACCGTAATCAGCAGGATTTAAGGTACGCATTGGATGGCCTTCTTTTTCTAACAATAATTTCTCATGGTTAATATAGCCGCCGATTAGGGCATCCGTTTTTTTCGTCGCCATCGCAGGAATAAGATCCCAGCCAACATCCACCATTTTTACCTTTTTATCATCTCCACCATCGGCTTTCACCATCGTTCCTACGATCGCTTCATCCAACGGAATGGATGGATAGCCAATCGTTTTCCCCGCTAAATCTTTAGGGGATTGAACCGGCCCATCCGCAGGCACCATAAGTTGATTTAGCGGGTGACGGACAATCGCACCAAATGATTGAACAGGGATGTCCTCACTGCGTGCCACGAGCACCTGTGGTTGATAGCTCATCGCCATGTCGATTTGATTAGCTGCTACTAGTTTAAGCGGATCATTGGTATCTGCTGGCATTTGGATATCAACATCTAATCCTTGTTCTTTAAAATAGCCCTTCTCCTCAGCAACAAATAGAAACGAATGAACCGCATTTGGATACCAATCCAGCATTAAGCTTACTTTTTGAAGCTTATCTTTCGAACTGCCACTTTTTTCGGCTGTTTCTTTCCCGCAAGCACTTAATATAAGTAACAATAGACTTACCAGAATCAAAAAACTCTTTTTCATCTTTACGTTCTTCCTTTCTAGTTGTAACGATTTTTATTTTTTAATACCTGTTTTTCCAATAAACCAATTAATAAAAATAACAAGATTCCCAACATCGATAAAAGGAATATTGATGCAAAAACGGAATCTGCCTGTAAGTTACCAGACATTCTCCGGCTAAAATATCCTAAACCTTCACTTGCACCCAGCCATTCACCAATCGTCGCTCCGACGACACAATAAACGACAGACAACTTCAAGCCTGAAAAAATCGCGGGCAACGCCATTGGCAGTTGAATTTTTTTAAAAATGGTCCAGCGGCTCGCTCCCATCGTTAACAATAATTCACGATATTCATTTCCACCTGTTTTCAAGCCATCATACGTACTCACGACGATTGGAAAAAAAGCCGTTAAAATGGTCACGGCAATTTTGCTCCAAATCGAATAACCAAACCACATAATAAAAATCGGTGAAATAGCAATAAGCGGCACCGTCTGTGAGATCACAAGGAACGGATAAAGGACTTTTTCTATTGACCGGGAAAAATGCATTGCAACCCCAAGTATCAATCCAGCGATAACGGAGAGCCCAAAACCAATCAAAACTTCTTTGAGGGTAGCGGGCAAATGCTCTTCGAACAACAGCTGTTTGTTTTCTAGCAAAGCCCCCCAAATGGCTGAAGGAGCAGGCATAATAAATGACGGAATCATGGCCTGCCTTACTGCCCATTCCCATCCGCTGATAAGCAGAAGGACCACCAACAAAAACAAACCGTACTCTTCTGTCCATTTTTTCAAGCTAGCTTTCATTGTGAATCAGCATCTCCAGTTCTTTTCTCATCGTTAAAAACTCAGATTGATAGATTAGCTGTGAACTTCTTGGCCTCGGCAGATTGACTTTAAGTTCTTTGATTCCCGTATCTTGCAGCACATACACTCTGTCGCTTAATAAAATCGCTTCCTCAAGATCATGGGTAATAAACAAGACCGTCTTTTGTAATTCCCCCCACAGTCCTAATAACCATTTGTGCATCTTTCGTTTTGTCATCGAATCAAGAGCACCAAAGGGTTCGTCTAATAATAGAAGTTCCTTTCCCGTCATCAGCGTTCTTAAAAAAGCAACACGCTGCTTCATTCCCCCTGATAGCTCGGATGGATAGGAACTTTCATATTCTGCTAAACCAAACCGCGCTAACCACTCTTTTATTTCTGGCAATCTCGCTTGTTTACGCTCCTTTGTAACCTCAAGTGGTAATAACACGTTCTCTAAAACGGTTTTCCATGGTAACAACAAATCCTTTTGCGGCATGTACCCAACTCTTCCTAATCTCTTACCGGTCTTTTGACCATCAAACAGAATGTCCCCCTGATTTGGCTCCAGTAAACCAGTTACCAATTTGAAAAGAGTGCTTTTACCTGATCCGCTGGTACCAATAACGGAAACAAATTCTCCTCGCCTCACATCAAGGGTAAGTCCTTGAAAAATGGGCTTTTCTTTTTCAAAAGAATAAGAGAGGCCTTGAATGGATAACATCGTCGAGTTAGACAGGCCACTCGCCTCCCTGATAAACCATATCCCAGAACATATATTCAAACCGAGATGTTGTCAGGAAATGTTCTTCTAAGATGGCTAACTCCCGCTCTGGTTTTCCCTCTGCCAACCGATCTAATACATCAATAAGCCAGGTTGCTAATGAACCAAACTCATCAGAAGAGTACATTTTCACCCAATCTCCATAGAGGTGATGATCGATAGCATCAGGATAGTTATTTGCTAGCACTTTGCTAATCTCCCAATAGCTCCACATACACGGCAAGAGAGCAGATACTAGTTCTGCTAGTGAACCAGTTTGAGCAACATTGAGCATATATCTGGTATAGGCTAAGTTGATTGGCGTTGGAGTGGTTTCCTCCAGCTGTTGAGCGGTAATCCCAAACCTCTCTGCATACTGACGGTGCAAATCCATCTCTCCATGCAAGGTCTCATCCAATAGTTTCGCAAATGCCGCCATCGTCTCCACGTCTGTTGCTTTAACAGCCCCCAAAGCAAATAGCTTCGAATAATCGATTAAATACACATAATCCTGTTTCATATAGCGAATAAATGATTCAACCGGCAACTCCCCTGTGCCCATCCCGACAACAAATGGATGTTGATGGGTTTTGCCCCAAATATCACTTACTTTTTCAAAAAGTCTTTGGGTAAATCTCATTTCCCTACTGCTCCTTTCTCGTGTTGCACCACTCAGCGATGAAAACGGCTAACACTTTTGTAAAATCTAATAATTGGCTAACTTCAACTTTCTCATTCACGGCATGTGCCTCTTCTAATTTACCCGGTCCAAAAATGGCGGTTGGAATACCGGCACGTCCCAGCCAGCCTGCATCTGTAACCGTGGTGGACATCCCAACCTCTGGCTTGGCCGATAATAATTTTTCAAAGGAGTTCGCTAATAGCTTCGTTCCTGGATGTTCAGTATCTATTTCTAATGAAGGGAAAATTTCGCCTCGGTCGACAATCATCGATTTTCCACCCCACACAAATTGAGGCGGATTGTCACGAAGCCAGGGGTCTGCAGCTGCAACTGCTCCAATATGCTCTTCGATTTCTTTGATGACCTCTTCATAATCTTCATCTGGGTAAAAATGAACAGTAACCCAAAGCGCACAGCGATCAGCCACAAATGCTGCATGGCGTCCACCTTCAATCACCGCGGGATTAATCGTATTGGTACCAGGAGGAAAGCCTTCATAGCTTTTGGTAATTGCCCAGTGACGTTCTAACTCTTGAAGTCCAGCAATAATCTTCATCATTTTCTCAATCGCGCTTGCCCCTTGAACGCCGCCACCAGCATGGATCATCTTCCTTCTGATTCCATCATGGTAGGTCTCGTTGCTTTGAATGGTAATCCATCCCGTAATTACGCCGCCCTGCCCTTGAATATGTAAATCACTGGTATCTACCACAACCGCATAGTCAGCGGTATAACCTCTTTCCATGCATGCCAGGGTACCTGCCTCCCCAACCTCTTCGCCAATAACGGATTGAAATTGAAGATTGCCTTGAAGTGAAATTCCCAGTTCTTTTAAAAGTTTAATCGCAATCAGTGATGCTGCAAGTCCGCCCTTCATATCAGCGACACCACGTCCATATATATGGCCATCTTTGCAGTATGCTGAAAATGGAGACTCCTTCCACGCTGTAGAATCCCCCACTTCAGCGACGTCCACGTGACCATTTACAATTAAACTATTAAATTGATCAGGAGAGTCCCCTAGTAAAACACCTACGACATTAGGATCTCTCGGATAGACATCCCACTTATCAGTGTGAAATCCCAGATCTTCTAAATATCCTTTTATAAAATCCTGCACCTCATTCGTATTCCGCGCAGGAGGACTTTCCGTTGGGAAAGCAATGAGTGTCGACAACAATTCAATTAATTCCGCTTCTCTCGCTTCTACTTCTTGTGAGATTTTACCAAGCAGATCCTCTTTCATTTGTTCACGCCCTTATCGTTAATTCCTGATGGTTGTGTCATTTTCATTAACAATCAATACTTTCTTTCTTAAAAAAACTGTTAGAATAAGGAACCCTAGCAGCGCCCCTGCAAACGAGCTGAAAATAAATAAGGGAATAAATCCAAATAATGTTGCCTTTTGACCAAGGAAAAGAGTAGCTATAGGGTAAGAAAGCATGGCACCAAGGATTCCTGTCCCTATTACTTCACCAATAAAAGCTAGATATAGTTTTCTAGTTTTCCAGAATAATAGTGAGGCGAGCAAGGCTCCCACCATACTCCCCGGAAAGGCAAAAAGCGATCCTGTTCCCAACAAATTTCTAAGCAATGAAACACCAAAGGCCTGAGCGACAGCATAATAAGGTCCTAACAACACCGCTGATATGACATTCATAAAATGTTGAATAGGAAAGACCTTTGTAAAACCGATTGGAATATAGAATAGGTTACTTGTAAGTGTTCCAATCGCAATAATCATGGCCGTCAACGTCAATTTGCGAGTCTTATTCACGGATTAGACCACCCCTTTAAACATCACACTATTTCTTAATGCTTTCGCAGCTTCCAAAGGGGATTCTGCCTGACTTATAGCCGTAATTACAGAAACTCCATCTGCCCCCGCATCAATCACGGACCGAGCATTTTGGATCGTAATCCCGCCGATGCCAACAATCGGCATTTCACAACCATCATTTCTTAGCTTTTCAATCAGTGTCGTCCCTCGCGATGGCTTGGCATCCGCTTTTGTCCTTGTCGGAAACACAGGGCCAATTCCAAAATAATCTGCTCCTTCTTGGATTGCTGCCATGGCTTCTTCTGTCGTATGAACGGATACCCCAAGAATTTTGTTCGCACCGATTTTCTCCCGTACCATTTTTACCGATTCATCTTCTTGCCCGATATGAACACCATCTGCATCAATCTCCACAGCCAAGTCGATATCATCATTCACAATGAAAGGAATTTGATGGTTTCTGCAAAGAGTTTGGAGTTCTTTTGCCAGTGCATATTTTTCAGAACCAGTTCGTGCACTTTCCCCTTTTTCACGAAATTGAAAAAGCGTAATCCCTCCTGATATTGCTTCCTTTAATACTTCAACGGGTTCTTTCAAACAGTTGTTGCTGCCCATAATAAAATAAACACGTAACGCCTCTCTCAAATCAATCATGTCACGGGTAGCTCCTTTACAAGGTTTCTTTTTCCATACGCCCAATGGTTCGTAGGTCCATGTCCTTGACCAATCTCCAATTGATCTTCAATCGCAGCTTGAATAAAATCTTTCGCTGTCAAAACGGCTTCATAAACAGTCGCACCCTTAGCAAGTTCTGCGGTAATTACAGCCGAAAAAGTACAACCAGTACCATGTGTGTTCTTTGTCTCGATTCGCGGACTTGTAAAGGTGTAATATTCCTTCCCATCAAACAATAAATCAGTCGACTCGGATTGGTTTTCATCGTGACCGCCTTTAATCACAACGTGTTTCACACCTAAATCATGGAGTCTTCTAGCGGCCTCCTGTTTATCCTCTAAGGTCAGAATAGTCATCCCCGTTAGGACTTCTGCCTCCGGGATATTCGGTGTAATTACTTTGGAAACTGGCAACAAGCATTTTTTCATGGCAGAAATAGCTTCCATTTGCAGCAGTGATGCGCCACCTTTGGCAATCATAACTGGATCAACCACTACATTCTCCCAACCAAAAATCTTGATTTGAGCGGCAACCGCCTCGATGATTTCAGCATTGAAAAGCATTCCTGTTTTCACGGCATCGGCACCAATATCCGAGCCAATAGCTTCGATTTGCTTGACCACAGCCTCTCTCGACATTGGATAAACTCCGTGAACTCCTAATGTATTTTGGGCTGTTACTGCTGTTAACACCGACATTCCAAATACATCTAATTCCTGAAATGTCTTTATATCGGCTTGTATTCCTGCCCCGCCGCCACTATCTGAACCTGCAATTGTTAATGCTTTTTTCATTTAAATTACCCCACTTAATTAACTTTTTTGAAAGAACTATAAAGATTGATATCCTCATTTGAAACAAGTGATAATTGGTTTAAGAATTCGATTTGGAAACTTCCTGTTCCCTTTTCAGCTGTTTTCGCTGCTGCTTTTTCAGCGGCAACCTCATAGGATGTTAAAGCTGCCACGGAAGCTTTAAGCAGGTCCTTCTCCACTCCTGCAAACGCCCCAATCACTGAGGTTAACAAGCACCCCATACCGGTCACTTTTGTCATGATTGGGTGGCCGTTGTTAACAAGATAGCTAGTCTTGCCATCTGAAACGACATCCACTTTTCCTGTGATGATGACCACACAATTGCAAGTTTCTGCTGCTTTAATCGCAAGGCTCACGATATCCTCATTCGCTGACGCCCCCGCATCAACACCTTTAATTTCCCACTTTTCACCCAGGACATTTGCAATTTCAGCCGCGTTTCCCCGAATCGCTGAAACATTGACTTCCCTCATGATTCGTTGCGCAGTTTCGGTTCGGTACGTGGTAGCCCCAGCACCAACCGGATCAAAGATAACCGGTACATTGGATTCATTGGCTGCTTTTCCAGCAATAATCATCGAATCCACCGTTTGTGGGTTTAAGGTACCAATATTCAAAACCAGTGCACTAGCAATCTTAGCCATCTCCGCCACTTCTTCAGCAGCATACGCCATCACAGGCGAAGCGCCTAAAGCGAGCAGCCCATTAGCGGTAAAATTCGTTACCACGACATTAGTGATATTATGTACAAGCGGGTTTACCTCTCTTACTTTTTCCAACGTTTCATATAAATTAATTTTTTCCATTGTAATCTCTCCATTTCTTTTTATAAAATAGGCTGTGTTTGGCACTCTGTTGATTGGAGTGCCTGGAACGGAAATCAACAAACAAATATTTAACACAGCATAAAATAAAAAAACCAGATCCATAAATGGACCTGGTTAGTAAGTCAGAGAAAAAACATTCACTTGGCTACTTTCCTACGCTGGTATTACCCAGATCAGGTCCAAAGGGTTAAAAACATAGCGTTTTCTCTCAGCCTGATAACAGGGCACCCCTAGTAGATCGATTAGTTTATTAAATTAAGTACATAATAACGCTATGAAACTAGAATGTAAAGAAAATAGTTACATACGATTGGCAGTTTACATAATATAATTATTTTTTCGCATTTTTATAATCAGGTTAACATAATATCGTTACTGTTTACTGTTATATGGGAACGTAACAATAAAAGCAGTCCCTTTCCCTTTTTGAGAATGAATTTCTAACTGTCCTGCTAATTTTTCCAAGCTTCGCTGGACTAAAAATAAACCAATTCCTCGATTTTCTCCCTTAGTTGAAAATCCTTTCACACATAAGCTATTTATAATTTCCTCATCGATACCTTGTCCTGTATCATGGACCTCCAACACAAGGATATTTTCATAATAATCAAACCTTACCGTTACTTTTTTAAGCGGCTGGTCCGCGACCGCATCCAGTGCATTATCAATTAAATTTCCAAGAATCGTGACCACTTCATGTGTTGTTTCCTGCCTGTGCGGTTCTGGTAACAATCCTTCTCCATCAATGATCATTTCACAGCCTTTTTCCCTTGCAAAGCTAAGTTTTCCTAAAATAAACCCTGCTAATACAGGATCTTTAAAACGACTGACGACAAATTCTACCTCAGACTGCTGGTGATTCACAATTTTGGTAATGTACGTCGAAACCATTTGATAGTCCTTCATATGGACCAAACCTGAGATTACATGCAGTTTGTTCATGAATTCATGTGATTGGGTTCTAAGTGCCTCTGCATATAACTTGACTCCGGTCAATTGTTCTGCTAACTCCTTGATTTCAGTTTTTTCTCGAAAGGTGGCAATTGCTCCAACAATCTTTCCCTTCACGATTACTGGGACACGGTTGGTTAGAATGGTAATATGATTGATTTCCTGCTCTTGATCTAATTGTGCTTCCCCAGTCCCTAGGACGGTGGAAAGTTTGGTATTTGGCATGTATTCGTCCACTCTTTTCCCTAAAAAAGGACCTTCAATACCGGCCATATGGAGGAGCCTAACCCCTTCATTATTAACGAGGGTGGTTATCCCATCTTGATCAACCGCCAGCGTCCCTTCCTTGGTTGATTCCAGCATCGCACTTCGTTCTTCCAACAGTTTGGCTATTTCACTAGGCTCCATGCCAAACAGAATCGATTTAATTTTTCTTGCCAAAAACAGAGCTCCTAGGATGCCAACTAAAACACCCACACCGACTCCAATCAAAATAATTCTTCTACTCTGTTCGATGGCCAGATTTACTTTTTCTAACGAGATCCCTACGGCAACGGCCCCTATTTGTTTATTTTTCTCATCAAATACAGGGACGAACGAGCGTAATGATAATCCTAATGTTCCTTCGGCAGTCGAAATATGCTCTTTCCCTTTTAATACCGGACCTTCATCTCCACCGACAAAATGCTGGCCTAATAGATTCTGATTAGGATGTGATTTTCTCATTCCATTCATGTCCATGACGACGATGAATTCAACATGGGTGGACCGTTTGATATCATTCGCATATGTTTGGATGTCCTTCTCAGCCTTTTTGTTCACCAGCCCATTAACAACAATAGAGGACCCAGCAACAATCCGCGCAATATCCGTGGCTTTCTCAGCTTGCCCTTTCTTTGTTTCTTGTGAAATTTTGTTAGTGATTAATATCTCGGTAACAAACAATGCCATCACAACTACAATGCAAACTAGCAGGGTAATCGTCGTCTGTAAACGGAGTTTTGGTTTTCCAATCCTGATGTTCCAGTCCAACATGCTCCCTCCCATTTCACAAACATCGTATTTTATATTTACACTCCATATCGGTTGACTGGTCTTCCCACACCCCCGTAATGGATATGTATCTTTACTTTTCCTTCTTTTTCTAAATAATCAAGATATCTTCGTGCTGTTACCCGAGCCATACCAATGCCTTCGGCTACCTCCTCAGCAGAGACGGGTTCCTTCTCTTGCGAAAGAAAGTCGGTAATTTTTGTTAAAGTGTTCATATTTAATCCCTTTGGCAGGTTGTCTCTTTCACATTCTTCTTTTTGATCAATGAATAAGATGTGATCCAGTTCCTCTTGTGAAAGGGCCTTCTTTTCCGCTAATTTCATACGATAAGTTTTATAGTTATCTAGTGATTTTTTTATGCGCTCAAAGGTAAATGGTTTCATGATATAATCGAACGCACCTTGTTGAAGAACTCCATGGATGGTTTCCATATCGCTGGCCGCTGTTATGGCAATTACATCAATGGAGTAGAGCTCTGAACGAAGTTCTCTTAGCATCTCCAATCCACCCATATATGGCATATAAATGTCGATAATGGCAAGGTTGGGCCGGAGCTCTTTGATTAATCTCAGACCCTCAATACCGTTTGCAGCAACGCCGATTATCGAAAATCCCTCCACCCGATCAATAAATTGGCGGTGTACTTCCCGAACCATCGGGTCATCTTCTATTAATATTACCTTTAACGGAAACATCCCCTGCTCCCCCTTAAAGAACTCTCATTTATATTCTTATCATGGCCTATTTTATCAAAATAGTAAATTAATCGATGATATTTTTTCGTTGTTTTATTATGTAATTTTTATAACAAAAGGAACAATAAGACCAATATGACCAAAATCTTACGATTATCTGAATTTTCATTTATTCTGTCAATAGGTAGACTGAAAGCGTTAACAGTTCTAATTAAACAAAGGGGTGTACGGGAAAATGAGAATTAATTTTAAGAATTTGACCGTCCAAGTATTATTGGGGATTGTACTTGGAATTGTGATCGGATTTCTGTTTCCAAAATTCGGTACAGAATTAAAAGTTTTGGCAGATATCTTTATCAAATTAATTAAGATGGTAATTGCTCCGATTGTATTTTTAACGATTGTCATCGGTATTGGTAACATGGGGGATTTAAAAAAGGTTGGACGGATTGGCGGAAAAGCGCTCCTTTACTTTGAGATTGTTACTACCTTTGCGCTTGCAATCGGATTATTACTCGTCAATATCATTAAACCTGGATCTGGATTTAACACAGAGTCCGTAAAAGGCGGAGACATTTCACAATTTACTGAGCAGGCAAAGGAGTCCAGTCATGGATTTATGGAGTTTATTTTAGGAATTATTCCTGATAATTTTGTTGGGGCGATGGCAAAAGGTGATCTGCTCCCGATTTTATTCTTTGCGGTCCTATTCGGAATTGCCCTTGCTTCATTAGGACAAAAAGGGAAACCAGTCGTTGCTCTGTTTGAGCAATTTACTGAAATATTTTTTAAGATTGTTAATATGGTAATGAAATTTTCACCCATCGCCGCCTCTGGTGCAATGGCCTATACAATCGGTAATTTTGGGCTAGGCTCTTTAGTCTCGCTAGGTAAATTAATGGGAAGCGTTTATGCAACGATGTTTATTTTCATCGTATTTATCCTCGGGGCAATTGCAAAGCTTTATGGATTTAATATTTTGAAATTTATCGCTTATATTAAAGAAGAAATTCTCTTGGTGTTAGGTACATCCTCTTCTGAATCTGCCCTCCCGAGAATGATGGAAAGACTAGAGAAATACGGTTGTTCCAAATCGGTAGTGGGTCTGGTTGTACCAACCGGGTACTCTTTTAACTTAGATGGAACCGCGATTTATCTTTCGATGGCTGCACTTTTTATCGCTCAGGCATACAATGTTGATATTTCAATATGGCATCAAATCACCTTGTTAGGAATTTTAATGCTGACATCTAAAGGTGCGGCAGGTGTAACCGGTTCTGGTTTTATTACCCTTGCTGCCACTCTTTCCGCATTCCCTGTCATTCCAGTCGAAGGGATAGCCTTATTACTAGGTGTCGATCGGTTCATGTCTGAAGCTCGTGCGATTACAAACCTGATCGGAAATGGCGTAGCAACTGTGGTTGTTTCCAAGATGGAGAATGAGTTCCATCCTTCTGCTGAGATCCAAACCGCAGAAGAAAATAAATCTATAAGTGCATAACCGGATATAACAAAATGGCTTGGAGGATTTCCCTTCAAGCCATTTCATTTTTTATAATCAATGCCCTGTTTTATGGTGCAGTACCGAATACTCTGGACTGTCTTAACTTTTTGCCAGTTCCATCAACTCTTTCAGTTCATTGGTAAATCCTTTGACCGCCCGATTTTCAACGACTGTCACTGGAACACCCAAAAAGCCATATTTCTCTACTTCCTTTTGGTAATCTGGATTGACTGATAAATCTCTTGTTTCGAAAGGAATTCCTTCCTCACTAAGGACTTTTTTGACCATCGTGCACTCAATACAGTCTTTAGTAGTATAGACAATTACCTGCTTGTTCAATTTTCTTGTTCCCCTTTTGTTTAATTTTTTGGTTTACTCTTTTGTAAAAAAGATATGTTCCGCCTCTAATGATTCCCCGATATTAATGATACCAAATGAATAATTTTCCTGCCTTCTTTTGTCTGTTGGCGAACCAGGGTTGAAAATAAGGATACCTTGTTCATACTTTTTAATTGGAATATGTGAATGACCGAAAATGATGCAATCTACTTTTTCATCTGCAAATTTCTGAACGGCTCTTTTTTCAGTTGTTTTTCGGGTGCCATGACCATGGGTAATCCCGAGTTTATATCCGCCTGCCTCCACGATTCGTTTCTCCGGAAACATTTCCTTAATGTCTTTACCATCAACATTACCAAAAACCCCTTCTACTTTTGCAAAGGCTTTAAGCAGATCATAAACATCAATCGTTTGCCAATCTCCTGCATGGATAATCAAATCTGCATCCTTTAGTTCTTCCAGTAGTCGTGGCGGCAAGGATTTACCCCTTTTCGGCATATGAGTATCTGAAAGTACGATAATTTTCATAGCAGCGACTCCTATTAATTACTAATTATTAGATTATATCCCAAAAGGATGTCTTTTTCATTTAATACATTGCCAATAATCATAAAAGGCAAGTTGGGAAATAGATGAGAAGCTTTATTAAAAAATGTATCGATAATTGTCTAATCGTGCGCTTTCCCAAGGAATAATAGTGTTTAAGTTACCTATACTTTTTCCCACGAAAACCCTTACATACAAAAATCTGATTATTCAGTCAATAAAAACCGAACTACAACTCCTTTTTTTATATCCAAAATAAAAAAGTGTCCGCCAATGACGGACACAATGATCAAAGTGTTTATTAGTGGTGCCTGACACCAAGGTTTTTTATCTCATCATTACCCCTGTTAAGAAGGTGAGAAATACGTGTGTTCCCAGTTTGACTGTTGGTTGGACATGTGTGTCTTTTTGGGGATCAAGGCAGACGATGTCCATGGCTTTGACTTTTGGATGCTTAGCTGCGGTTAAAACCCCATCTAAGAGTTCCGCCGTTGTCATCCCCCCTGGCGTTGAAGCCGGTACTCCTGGAGCATAGGCAATATCAAGAACATCCATATCGACTGTTAAATAAATGATATCCACCTTTTCAGCCAACTCGTCTAAACATGCGGTAACCGTCTCTTCTATCCCTTTCTTCCTAATTTCCCGGAGCGTGAAATAATTGACCCCTTGTGCATCAGCATATTGCTTTAAATCTTTTGTGTTAAAGAATCCATGCAGACCGATGTTATACATATTCCTGCCTTCGACCACACCGCTTTCAATAAGATTCCGCATCGGTGTTCCGTTAGATGGGCCGTTATCGGACATGTCTCGTAAATCGAAATGGGTATCGAACTGGAGAATCCCAATTTTCTCCTCGGGTTTTGCTTGCTGCATACCTTTGACCATCATCGCAGTTATCGAATGATCGCCGCCAATTGCACAAACTTTGGATTTCTTAAAATGCTCATGAAGGGCAGCAGACGCTTCAATGATATTGTCATGGCAGCGCCTGATATCAGTAACATGCATTGGCACATCACCAACATCTATTGCCGTCAATTCCGACAAATCGATATCCTCGTCTAGGTTATAGGTAGTAAACCCCTTCCACGCACGTCGGAACCCCTCAGGAAATTCCGAGGCACCCGAGGCGCTGATAGATGATCGGGACAGTGGAACTCCAACCACAACAAAGTCTGCCTCCTTGCTTTTTTCAGGATCAGACTCAGACGTTAGCGGCTGGATCCATTCATGCACCTTCGCCATCCCGACTCCTTCATCTGGTCTTACCCATGTAAAACTAGGGGGATTTACCTTAGGAAAGAGAAAGCTCTTCAACTAACTGACCTCCCCTGACAACCACCTGACCATTTTTCACCACCGTATCGGTATGATTCACGCCATAAGAGTATTGCAGTTTCATATAATTCTCGACGTTAAAAATCGTAATATCTGCTTTTTTACCCACTTCCAAACTGCCAATTTCTTTGCCGCGATTAATGGCATGGGCCGCATTAATGGTCGTTGCTGTAATGACTTCTGCCGGTGTCATCCCCATTTTTAAACAGCCTAGATTCATAATGAATGGCAAGGATACCGTAGGTGATGACCCAGGATTGCAATCTGTGGACAGTGCCACCGGTACACCCAAATCGACCATTTTACGGCCATTTGCCGACTCCGCCATTAAAAAGTAAGCTGTCCCCGGGAGCAACACACCGACTACCCCTTTTTCAGCCATCGCTTTCATACCTTTTTCCGAAGCCTTTAATAAGTGGTCAGCCGAAATGGCCCCAACCTCAGCCGCTAATTCCGCTCCTTCATAGGGCTCAATTTCATCCGCATGAATCTTCGGAATCAAGCCATAGCGACGACCGGCCTCAAGAATTTTCCTGGATTGCTCTGGAGTAAACACACCGTGTTCACAGAAGACATCATTGAACTCAGCCAATCCGAGCTCTGCCACTTTTGGAATCATTTCCTCAATCAACAAGCGAACGAACTCATCCGGATTTGGTTTGTACTCATTCGGAACAGCATGAGCGCCCATGAAGGTTGAAACCACATCAATCACATGCTTCTCATTGAGCTGTTTTGCTACTTCGAGCTGCTTTAATTCGATTTTCCATTCCATCCCGTAACCGCTTTTCGCTTCAACCGTTGTGACGCCGTGACGCAGGAATTGATTTAAGCGCTCATAGCTTTCCTGAAAAAGTTCTTCATGTGTCGCAGACTGTGTCCTTCTAGTGGTCGCATAAATCCCGCCGCCGCTATTCATAATTTCCATATAGGTAGCACCTTGCAGTCGCATGTTAAACTCATTTTCCCTGCTTCCTGCAAAAACAATATGTGTATGTGGGTCCACAAGTCCTGGAGTTACGAGTTTACCACTCGCATCCACCGCTTCGACTTCACCCAAACGATCTGCATATTTTCGGGCAAGTTCCTCATCCGGACCAACAGCCTGAATCACTCCGTCTTCCAACCAAACACTGCCATTCTCAATTATTCCAAGCTCAGACATGGCCCCCTTTACACGGGGAGCCTCGGAACTCCCCTGTAATGTAACGAGTTGAGAGGCATTTCTGATAAAAATTGGTGTACTCATTAATCTTCCATCCCCTCTGTCTTAGTCTTGTTGTAGCATAGGCATTTTAATGCCCTTTTCTTTTGCCGTGTTAATCGCAATCTCATATCCCGCATCGGCATGGCGGACCACACCCATACCAGGGTCCGTTGTTAATACACGATCTAATCGTACTTCCGCATCCTTCGTGCCATCAGCTACAATAACCATTCCGGAATGCTGAGAATATCCCATGCCAACACCACCGCCATGGTGTAACGAAACCCAGCTCGCGCCGCCCACCGCATTGATCATCGCATTTAAAATCGGCCAGTCGGAAACTGCATCACTTCCGTCTCTCATCGCTTCTGTTTCACGATTTGGTGATGCTACAGAACCTGCATCTAAGTGATCACGGCCAATAACGATTGGTGCAGATACTTCTCCCGAAGCAACCATATCATTGATAACTTTACCAAAACGGGCACGATCACCATATCCAAGCCAGCAAATCCGAGCAGGGAGACCTTGGAAGCTAATTTTTTCTTGGGCCATTTTTACCCATTTGCATAAATGTTCATCATCTTTGAACTCACGAAGCAATGCTTCATCAATTTTGCGAATATCCTCCGGATCACCTGAAAGTGCTGCCCAGCGGAAAGGACCTTTTCCTTCGCAGAATAATGGGCGGATATATGCTGGTACAAAACCAGGGAAGTCAAATGCATTTTCCACTCCCTCATCCTTCGCAACTTGACGAATGTTGTTACCATAATCAAAGGTAACCGCACCTTTTTGCTGCATCGTTAGCATGGCCTTCACATGCAGTGCCATGCTTTGCTTGGAAAGTTCTACATACTTAGTTGGATCTTCTTTTCGTAATCCAGCCGCTTCTTCTAATGTGAAACCAACTGGAACATAACCATTTAATGGGTCGTGTGCAGAAGTTTGATCGGTTAATACATCTGGATTAAAGCCTTTTTCAATCATCAATGGCAAAATTTCTGCGGCATTTCCTAATAATCCAATCGATAGTGCCCTTCCAGCCACTTTTGCCTCGTGTGCTAATTTCAAAGCTTCATCTAAATCCTTAGTTTTCACATCAAGATAAGCAGTTTCAATTCGGCGGTCAATTCTAGTCTCATCGACATCAATCGCTAAACACACTCCGTCATTCATTGTTACTGCCAACGGCTGAGCACCACCCATGCCGCCAAGTCCAGCAGTTAGTGTGATTGTGTGTTTTAATGTACCCCCAAAGGCTTGACGCGCAAGCTCGGCAAACGTTTCATACGTCCCTTGGACAATTCCCTGGCTGCCGATATAGATCCAGCTCCCCGCTGTCATTTGACCGTACATCATTAGACCTTTTTTATCTAGCTCGTGGAAATGCTCCCAATTTGCCCAAGCAGGAACTAAGTTGGAGTTAGCAAGAAGTACACGCGGGGCATCCTTATGCGATTTCCATACAGCCACCGGCTTACCAGATTGAATCAATAAGGTTTCGTCATTTTCCAATTCTAACAATGTTTTCACAATGGCATCATAGGACTCCCAATTCCGAGCGGCCTTACCAATCCCGCCATAAACAACTAGATCCTCTGGTCTTTCTGCCACTTCTTGATCCAGGTTGTTCATCAACATCCTAAGTGCAGCCTCCTGAATCCAGCCTTTCGCATGTAATTCCGTACCTTTATAATTTTTTATCACTCTTGATTTCGCTGTGTTTGTTTCCATCCATTCCACTCCCTTTTTCATTATCAATCTATTTTAATTATAAAAATAAAATCTTCTGAAAAATACGAAAGGAACATTAGATATAGGGCAATATTTATAGGTTTAACTAGAATTTATTTAGGTGGTTTGTTCAAATAACCAATAAAACTTTCATAAATGTATATTATTTTTAGGTTTGATTTATGTAAAAAGACCGCTCACTTTGATGATCGGTCTACAGTTTGATCTATTTCAAATTAATTATTAAATCAACCATACTTGTCCGTTTTATATAATCGAAATTCTTTAGGTGAAGCACCTATTATTTCCTTAAACATCCGGCTAAAATAATTGGCATTTTGATAGCCCACCAGGATTGAAATTTCTTTAATCGGTTTATTTGTTTCAATCAGCAACCTTTTCGCTTCCTTCATTCGAATCGCTGTTAGTGATTCCGTAAAGCTAGAGCCTGTTTTCGTGATCAACAAATGGCTGAAATAAGAAGGGTTACGGTCCACATAGGCTGCCACATCCTCCAGCCTGAGCATGCTGTTTGAAAAATTTCCCTCCATAAAGGTAATGCCGCGTTCAATTGGATCTTGTATCTGATTTCTATTACTGCTCTCAGTACCCAAAAATAATTTTTGAATAAATAAGATGAGATTTTGAACCGTTCGATAAAGGACACGATCATATAAAATCGAATTGAAAATATAGCGGTATTCCTGTTCATAGCTTTGATTCTCGTCTAAATGATACGTCTTCATATATCTTCTAACCTGGGCCAGAATACTCGTTAGTCTAATTCGGACCAAACCTGGGTCAGGGTAAGGATCGTGCAATTGCAAAAATTCATCATACAGCCAATTTTTTATTTTTTCTAAATCAACGTTAGTTAACATGTCGACCCACGTTCGTTGTTCAGGCGGAGCTAAAAAAGGATCGATATGGACCCATGCGGGTGAGTGTCCAAATTCAACCACTTGGCGGTACCCTTTATAATAGGTCAACTCCAGCATTTTCCTCGTTTGCAGATATTTTTGATTCAAAGTAACGGCTGATGAATTTCCCTTATGAACTACGACCGCTAGAGGCTCAGAAAATTCCTCCTCCCACTTTCTCATCGCTTTTTGACATTGTTCCGTGATATCATTACCCGTCTCAGAAAACAAAACAACGACCATGTCGTCTAATGCAAAAATTCCGTGAACATCCTTGAATGGATATTCTGCTAAGAACGAATGCAAAGTCCGGTTGGCAGTGATACTTTCCGTTTGAAAAGCAGCTACATGGTATATTTCTGCTCCTGGGTCTTGCGATAGTAATAAGGCTTCATATGATATATCTTTATAGGAATTTGCATGGTGAATTCCATCCGCCTGACTTTTGGACCTAAGCTTACGTGCGGCTTTTTGAAAGGCGCTTTTCACCTTGGTTGCCGAAAAAGGTTTTATCATTAAATCTAATGCTTGCATATCGATGGCAAGGCGCGCTTTTTCGAAGGTTCCTTCTGCGGATGTTAATAATAAAATGGGGTCATAAATCTGCATCAGGTCACGAAAGGTGGACCAATCATCCTTCGTGATCATATCAAGTTCTATTAAGACAACATCAGGCTTCTCCTGTTCAAACCATACGACGAATTCCTGATAATGAGAAGCTGACAAAATAGTGGTAACGGGGATGGAGGAGGTTTTCAATAACCATTTTAATCCTTCACGTTCGTTCAAATCGCGATCGGCAATCAGCCACTTTCCTTCCATCTTTTGTCCCTCTTTCATTCATAGACTTTTGATTGCTTAAGCCATTTTCTAAGCATTTTGGTAAATAATGTTTATTAGTGTTACTGCTCCCTACTATATCGATTAGAAATGATAACACCGAAAATTAATCCAATGAAGATCGCCATTAAATGCGTGGAGCCAGTTGATAAAGACAAAAAATTGATTGTTATACCATAGCTTTTATTTACTAGGCTTAATAGGATCTGTTCCAGTATCGGTTTGTAAATCATCAGATACGGTAGAATTACCAAAGGAATCGCCAGCCATTTGTGACCAGTTATGTATTTCGTCAATAGTAAATAAATGATGGCAAATAGTATAGCAAATCCATAAACAAACCAATTCAAATATAGGAGGATCGGGCTAGGCCGATCAAAAATAGCTACCACATTAAGATACACGATCCAAAAAATCGCAATACTAATAGCAAGAATCTGTGTTTTCAGCAAAAATTTCATTGGTAACAGCACCAGCCTCAAATCAAATATGTTATTTTATTTCTACCATAACGCAAATACCTCATCTCCACAAATAAATACTCTATGAATTGAGACACTTCTAATAAACAAAAAAAGGACAAAAACAGTTACTCTACAGTTTTTGTCCTTTTTATATACCATTTTTTAGCCTACGTTTAGGCCGAAGTCTGTTGCGATACGGGCTAGGCCGCCTTGGTAGCCTGAACCTACGGCCGAGAATTTCCACTCACCATTGTGACGGTACAGTTCGCCAACGATAATAGCAGTCTCAATCGAAAAATCTTCTCCTAAATCATAGCGAATGAGTTCTTGGTTCGTTTCTTCGTTAACGATGCGGCAGAATGCATTAGATACCTGACCAAAATTCTGACCACGAGCTTCTGCATCATGAATGGTAATTACAAAAGAAATTTTTTCAATCTGAGCAGGGACCGCGCTAAGATTCACTTTTACTTGCTCATCATCCCCATCCCCTTCTCCTGTGCGGTTATCACCCGTATGTACTACAGATCCATTTCCACCTTCAAGTTGATTGTAGAAAACGAAATCCTTTTCAGACGTAACTTTTCCGTTAGATGCTAACAAGAAGATACTTGCATCTAAATCAAAATCATTTCCGCCATCATAACGATTGGTATCCCAGCCAAGACCAACAATAACCTTCGATAAACCGGGATTTGTTTTTGTTAAATCAATTTTTTGACCTTTAGATAAGGAAATAGCCATACAAACACCCTTTCAATCTTAATATTATCAATGTTTCACTTTAAGTTTACAAAAACAAGGAATATTTTTCTACTTTTTAATCACCTTCTTCTTATTAAATACAAGATTCACTGGTTTTGAGCATCAAAAAATGGTTAAGATAACTATTATTAATTGTTTATGCTATAATGAACTGCTAGCAAAACGGGAAACCCGTTTATTTTAAGTAAGGCAAGGAGAGATTTTCTAAATGATTAAAATTGAAATCCCTAATCCTGATATAGTGATTACGAAAAAAAATCAAGTTGGTGAAAAAGTAGAGGCGCCGCTTAGCAGCGTTTATGGTTTTACAGATTATAATAAAATTCCAAGAGACAAAGGCGGGATTATCCTTTTTTCAAACGCAAATGATGAATTACTGTTTGTCGGCAAAGCTAGGAAATTACGCCCCCGCGTAAAAAGACATTTCGAAGATTCTGTCTCACCGATCAAATTGCACCGTGATGAAGTTTATAAAATTGCTGTATGCGTTGTGGAAGATCCAATGGAAAGAGAAATTTACGAAACTTACCTCATCAATACGTTACATGCTAAATACAACATTGATAAAGTGTTCTATAAATAGTTGAAAGAGCGGGTTCGAAAACGAAACCTGCTCTTTTTTTTAACTAATTTCTCCGTATTTCAAAATCATTTCTTTTTCAATATGACTTGCCCGAATGCCAAACCTCGGTTTAATCAAATTTACCTCTTCACCTAGCAAGATTTTAACAGCCAAATACGGGATGTTGATCCCCGATAAGCAGCTAAAGTGCATGCCGCCGCTCATACGCGGATTGACTTCCAACAGCTTGGGTTCACCATTGTTGTTGTATTTGACTTGAATATTAAATACATATGGCACCTTAAATTCTTGGTGAAAATCGTGAGCCAATTTTATAAGTTCAGTCTGCTCCACAATCTCCCTTATCCTTCCATCCCCCTTCATTCGAGGTATGGCGGCATACAATTTATCTTGGGAGGATAGGCAATCGATACTATATTCTCTGCCTTCTAAAAATTCCAACACCATTAAGTCAGGGAATGTTTCTTGCTGACCTAAAATTTCGCAGGCATAGTGGTAAGGAATACGGTAGCTCGTTCCATGATTGAAAAGCTGGGGAATCGAATCAATCTGGTCTTTAATGACACGAAATCCGTTCGCACCTTCACCAATCACTGGTTTAAAACACACAGTATGACCTTTTTCCTTTAATTGTTCATACGCTATTTTAAACGCTTCAAGATTATTAACGACGTGATAATCAGGGATCAACGAGTTTGCCGGTCCACGCGTAAACATTTGATATGTCTCAGCTTTATTATCCATGCTCTCCATGAGACTAGCATCTGGGCAAACTAACACCTTCACTCCCAACTTCTCAAATTGACTCAGTCGTTTGGAGATGAGGACATTTTCCTTCCGCGGGATAAAAATATCAATCTCGTGCCGTTGACAAAAATCAAGACAAAAATCAATATATTCTTCCCCAGATATATCCGGCTCGACGAAGGCATAATCACAATTTTGTAAATACAGGGCATCCTTGTTCGGACTGGTTCCATAAATAATAAATTTTCGCTTTTCTTCGTTATCCCGAATCATGTCGATGAAATGGGAAACCGTTGTAAACCATCTGTTAAACCAAATCTTCATTTCAATCCTCTTTCTTGTTGTAATAAGACCTCACTCATTATTGTCCTTCTCGACATTTTTTATAAGCAAAATTTGACAAAAAATTCATTTCCTACTGCAATTCTTCGAAAAACAACACCTATATTCTGTATAAACGCAAAAAAATGTTCTGCAATGCGACGTAAATAAATACTTTTACAAAATAGATTTTGAATTTAAAAAAGAGACAATCGCCCGAACGATTGTCTCTTTACTATTTTTAAGGATGAATCTTAATGATTTATCATTATTAATTATTTACATGTACTTTTACACTTTTCTCGATCATGGAATAGATGTTTTTATGGTTGTTTTTTGCAATTTCTACATAATTACTTGTAACTTTTAGCAAGTCGTTACGACGCTCTCTTACAAAGAGTACATAATTCTCACTATTTTCCACAAGGTTATTATCAAATCGATCCATTAGATCGAAAGATAATTTAATTGGGGTTAATGCGAGATTCTCTACACGATCAGATACATCTCGAAATTGGTCTGTAAGCTCTGGAAAATCAATCTGTAAGGCATCATTTTTTTCATAAAGGGCGCTTACACTATCAACGATTTCACTGTTGGTCCTTTTTGATTCTTGATAAAGATTTAAAAAAGAATTTCTAAAGTCTTTATTAAACTTAATCGTTTCTTTTACAGTCTTTAGATAAACTTCTTCTCCACTTTCTTGTAGTTTCTTTGCCCAATCTAACGATAGCGCGAATTGATTCCATATTGTGTCTACAAATGGCATGACTTGATAACCCTCTTCCTTAACTACAGCTTTCTTTACTTGCTCACTTTTTTTTGACGTTGTACTCATTTTCATTCCTCCTCTTGTCACTGGTGCCTTTCTCTATTGGATCCTTCCTTTTAAATGAAGGGATAAAGAGCTTTAGTAAATTAGAATACGTATTGAGGAATTGATCTAACATTGATTGGTAGGTTTCTAATTGATTTGCATATCCCTTTAAGTATGTAACTCCTACCTCTGTGATTTTGTAACACCTCTTTGCCGGATCATTTCCCCTAGTATCCCATTCAGATGAAAAAAGGTTTTCCTTTTCAAGTTGACGAAGGAGCCGTATAAGCTTCCTTGATCAATCGGATGAAACCCAAATGTTTCAAGCTTTTGAAATAGCTCGTATCCATGAAGTGACATTCTACTAAGAATTAATAATATAAAGGCAGAACAAAACTCTTTGATGGTTGAATGGTTCTATTGGCGCTATCTTTTGCATTTGGATTATCTCCTAAGTTCTTCTATATATGTAATTTACACCTATAGGGATATTATGTCAATCATTTAAATTATTTGATTTTTAAATTAATTATTCATAAAAATTCTGTTTTATCCATCTATTATTCTCTTTCATCCTCAAATAGAATGTTATATCCAAAAATTCAGACAAGTGCAACAAATATACTGTAAAATAATCTCAAATAATCAGTCTGTTATAAGACAATGGTTCAGAAAGGCGGACATTGATTAGGATCAAGTCATATCAAAAGATTTCTAGTTCGATTTAAGTTGAACCCTTAGTGATTTTGGATAGTTTACTGCAAATAGAAAAGTATCTTTTGAAGTAACAAAATAAAGATGAGGAAGACTTATTATGAGCGAACAAGAAATGAAGGAACTGAAAGCTTCTAATCATAAAAACTATCAAAAACTATTTCCGCCAAGTGTTTGCTTCTATTGTGGTTCCATTATAGAAGATGAACATGAATCGTCCATGACGAAGTGCCAAAATTGTTTAAGTAAGGAGAAGAGTAGATAAAGGAAAAACACTAACTTGTTTTGAAAGCGCTTGATTTAACAAAACTATAGAGATTTTTCCTTAGAGAAAGGTTAGTTACATTTAATAAATTCAACTAAAGGAGATGAATTGAATGTCCAAAATTCTTGTAGTTAATGCTGGAAGTTCCTCATTGAAATATCAACTATTGCACATGCCAGAAGAATTTATAATAACAAAAGGTATGGTGGATCGGATCGGTTTAAAAGATTCAATGTTTACTATTGAAGTTCACAACAAGAAAATGAAATTAGTTCAAACGATCAATGACCATCTGGAGGCAGTTAAAATCCTATTGCATAAGCTGATCAATTTAGAAATTATTTCATCGCTTGATGAGATCGATGGGATTGGTCATCGAGTTGTTCATGGGGGCGAAAAATTCAGTGAATCGGTACTGATCAACGATGATATATTAAGAGAAATTGAGGAAGTATCGGAGCTCGCGCCGCTTCACAATCCTGCCAACCTTATCGTGATAAATGCGTTTCGTGAACTATTGCCTGATGTACCTTCAGTAGCAGTATTTGATACTGCTTTTCATCAAACGATGCCAGAACAATCTTTTCTTTACAGTTTACCATACGAGTATTATCAACAATATGGCATTCGTAAATATGGATTCCACGGGACAAGCCATCAATATGTATCACAACGTTCCGCAGAGTTGTTAAAACGTCCAATAAGAGAGCTTCGTCTAATTTCCTGCCATCTCGGAAATGGAGCAAGCCTTACAGCGATAGATGGAGGTAAATCAATTGACACGTCGATGGGATTTACGCCGTTGGCAGGGGTGACCATGGGAACACGTTCAGGTAATATTGATCCAGCACTAATCACCTATATCATGGAGAAAACAGGTCAGAGCGCTGAGAAAGTGGTGAGTATTTTAAATAAGGAAAGTGGCTTGCTGGGGATATCTGGTTATTCAAGTGATCTCCGAGATATTCAGGAGGCAGCAGAGAAGGGACACAAACGGGCAGAGCTTGCGCTGCAAGTGTTTGCAAAAAGAATTCAGGAATATATCGGGATGTACGCGGTAAGGATGAAGGGTCTTGATGCGATTATCTTTACTGCTGGTATTGGAGAAAACAGTGACCTTATCCGCGCTCGTGTATTGGAAGGTCTAGAATTTATGGGAGTGTATTGGGATCCTAGCCTTAATAAAGTAAGCGGCAGAGAAACGTTCATTAGTTATCAGCATTCACCGGTCAAAGTGATGGTCATTCCGACTAATGAAGAAATCATGATTGCAAGGGATACGTCTCGTTTAGGTATTCGTGAAAGTTTACTGGTTGTATAGAATTTTATAATATAAAAATATTTTTTATCTTGTTTTCGGTAAACTTGTAATCTACCAGATGAAAAAGCTAGCGTAAAGGCCAAACGTTGATTTCTATTCTGCGTCGGTTTATCACTGCTTAGGGATAAAACAAAACCTTTTCACACCTATTTTTGCGATGAGCCGCACGTCAGGCTGGATCGCTCATATTTTGGAACAGTATGAAAACAATCGCTTAATTCGCCCTCGTAACGACGATTAAGAATAATAAATAAGATTATAAAAAAGCTAGATAAGACATTTTTTAATAATGTGTTTTGTCTAGCTTTCTTTTGTCTAGTTTGATTATCTTAAATTTTATAATATACCCGTTAAAAATTGAGCTTTAGCAGCAGCTATTTAATTTTTATATCCACTACCTATTCGATTAC
Organism: Neobacillus sp. KR4-4; assembly: GCF_042136325.1. Lineage (NCBI taxonomy): Bacteria > Bacillati > Bacillota > Bacilli > Caryophanales > Bacillaceae > Neobacillus > Neobacillus sp. KR4-4. The sequence continues at coordinate 5,910 of NZ_JBHHJU010000027.1, read as the reverse complement.
GGATTAATGAATGTCCTTTTTCTTAAACCGACCACCATAAACTGCAGAAACATCTGAAGTAATGGTAAATGCTTCAGGATCTATCTCCTTAATAATATCTTTTAGCTTTGTATCCTCTAGCCTTGTAAAAGCACATAGAATAACACGTTTATCTTCACCGCTGAAAGAACCTTCTCCATGGAGAAAAGTGACGCCACGCCCTAATCGTTCTGTAATGGCATCTGCTATCTCATCGGTGTTATCACTAATGATATATTTGCATTTCATATCACCTAATCCTTTTACCACGATATCAATGGTTTTAAACGCAATAAAATAGGTAAGCATTGAAAACAAAGCATTTTCTATAGAAAATACAAAGGCAGCCAATGAGAAGATAATCACATTCACAGCCATGATGATCTCCCCGACTGAAAATGGCACCCTTTTTTCAATTAAAATAGATAATGTTTCAGTACCATCTAAAACTCCTCCATTTCTGATTGCTAAACCTACCCCAATTCCACATATGACACCGCCAAAAACAACTGACAGAAGCTGATCATGTACCATTGGGTCTATATGATGCATGAATGAAGTAATCACAGAAAGAGCTATGATTCCATAGAGCATACTAAAAGCAAATGTTTTACCGATTTGCTTATAACCTAAGAAGAAGAAAGGTAAGTTTAAAATGACTAAAAATATACTAAGGCTGATTGAAGTAACGTGACTTAAAATCATGGATAAGCCCGTCACTCCACCGTCAATTATATTATTCGGAATTAAAACAGCTTCTAACCCGTAAGCCATAATACTGGCACCAATTGTAATAAAAAAAGACCTTTTGACAACATTTCTTACAGATAATTTTTTATGATTTATTTTCTTTTTTTCTTCACTTGTATTCATAAAGCTTTACCCCTTATATTTATATATTTTAAAAATCACAGAGAATATGTGTTTTTTTCAAGACATAGCTTGTTAGATCGTATATAAAAATTCAATTAAACATGAGTAAAAAATTATTCATTTGTCATGAAAACACAAAAGGAGCTTGTTACCAAATAGGCATAATAATCCCATGGTGACAGGCTCCTCCATATTAGCACGTAATTTTATTCTTTGAAATTGTATCACATAAGGGAGAAATATTCACTTTTGTATAATTAAAATATGTGTACTGGTAGTTCGACTAACGCACCCGTTGGAATTATAAGGTCAGCCAGATAAGAAAATATTACTGGTTGACCTTATTTTATATTCGGTCCGGTACTTTTTATTTTAAAAAAACTCATCTTACTCTATAATAACCACAAAATTATTGAAGAATCTCCACATTTGCAGTTTTCCGTAAATATCCCACTGGCAATGGAGTCTTAAAAGCAAATTGGGTGAATCGAACTAAATTTTCGATTCACCCAACTAATATGTTTTAGGTTATTAATATAAGATATCAATGAAAGACTGAAAAATATAAGTGCCCCATTTGTTTCCTTCGAACTATTAATGAATCAAAATTGGACCAACTAATTCTTTTGGATTTTCGCCTAATGCCAACTTGCTAATGTTGACATAGGTTACTTGTTTATACTTTTTTAGAACCTGTTTTAATTCAGAGAATTTTTCGTCTGTTTTTAATTTTTCAATTTCACGATGGTAGATGGACATTACGTAGTCATCCAGGGACTTAGGGTAGAAATCACTTGTGTTTTCATCCATAATGACTGTTCCCATATACTGATATCCACAATGCAATTGACGTGTTAGTTTTACGATATTGATAAATTTTTTATAAATAGAAGGTTTTGTTGCATGTAAGTTTTCGATAGCAAGTTGTGCATTTCTCAATTCAGTGTAATTTGATTGTCTGATCATAAGATCTTCCCCTTTGTTTCACTATTAATCCCATGGTTTATCTAGTGTAAGTCTGGCCACAAGTTCTTTATTTTGTGTTCTTTTTAACTTACGAATTTCTTCGCGCTCTTTTCCCGTTTCATAAAGAAATTTCTCTTCCTCTGTTTCTGGAATGACTTCAGGCACTTCCAACGGTCTTTTATTTTCATCTAGAGGGACAAAAGTAAAAAATGCAGTAGCAGCAATTCTTCGTTCCCCGGTTTCAAGATTCTCTGCAATCACTTTACAGAAAATTTCCATTGATTTTGTACCTGTATAGCTGACAAATGACTCGATACAAACTGAATCACTTCGTCGGATTGGTTTAATGAAATTAACGGAGTCTGTCGATGCAGTAACACATTCCTTTACCCGTGAATGCCTACGGGCGGAAAGAGTCGCGCAAGCATCCATCTTCTTCATTAGAACTCCACCAAATAATGTAGAATAATTGTTCAAATCGTTAATGAGCACTTGATCGGTTTGAACAACACGTGTGTTTTTAATTTTTTTTGCTTCCATTTATTTTCTCCCTATATATATATAATGTTTTTGAAGCGTTCGCTTCTCATACATCACATAGGTGATTATAATATAACCACAGTGGAAAGGTACAATGCCAATAATATATGGAATTCATAACAAAACTGTATGGAAGCGTTTTTGGCAGGAACATTAAAAGACAAGTAAACCATTCCCATCATATTCCAATTTAATTCTAGGTCCAGTACTAGAATTTATAAGAAAAACATGAAAATAGAAAATTAACTGATCCTCATTTGTTCATTATTTCAGGAAATATCTAACTGGTTTAATTAAGATAACATCTCCCAACACTAAGAAAAGCGGAAGAGAAGTATGAAGAAATTGCTCAATATAGGGTGATAAAATGGAAGCGAAAAAAATTAGTGAAACGCGTGTAATTCATACCGATCAGGTGTTGCTTAATGATTTGAATAATTATGATACATTATTTGGCGGGGTTCTTATGAAGAAGATGGATGCATGTGCGACACTTTCGGCTCGCCGGCATTCACGAGTAAAGCAATGTGTTACGGCATCGACAGACTCCGTTAATTTTCTTCACCCCATTCAGCAAAGCGATTCGGTCGGTATCGAATCATTTGTTTGCTATACAGGTAAAAGGTCGATGGAGATTTTCTGTAAAATAATTGCTGAAGATCTCGAAACAGGGGAACGTAAAATTGCCGCTACAGCTTTCTTTACTTTCGTCCCTCTAGATGAAAATAAAAGACCATTGGAAGTGCCAAAAGTTATTCCAGAGACAGACGAAGAAAAATTTCTTTACGAAACCGGAAAAGAACGCGAAAAAATCCGCAAACTCAAAAGGGAGCAAAATAAAGAACTCGTATCCAGACTCTCACCGAAAAAAGCATGTACTTAGGGGGTTGAAACATGTTAGTCTCAGCAAATTATGAAGATTTGATTGACGCAAAAATGGCCATTGAACACTTAGGTGAAACAAAACCATCAATTTATCATATGTTCTTAAATATCATTGAACTAACTCGTAAACTTAATTTTGGATACCAATATATGGGAGCATTACTCATGGATGAAGACCCAAGCGAATTTAAGCCGGTAGGACAAGATGAATATGTTTTGTCCGTCTATCAAAAGGAAATCGAAGAGTTAAAAAAGGACCAAAAATTTTCTGAACTAAAACAGTTGCTAAAAGAGTATGAACAATTGAGTTATGCTAATATCAGCAAGTTAGCATTAGGAAACCCGCCAAGGGAACTAGCCGGTCCAACTGTGATTCATTAATAAAACGAGGCTGTGAGGAAATTACCCTCCAAGCCTCATTTTGTTTGTAGACACGGTATTAAAATCCATTGCTGAAATCTTCTACAATAGATTATGAATCACGGTAAGGATGCTTCCGACAGCTTCACTTTTGCAAACCGGATAAATTCTTTCTCAACCTGTGACATGTATCCATTCGTTTTCCAGATCAAGGCTAAACTCCATCGGATTGTCGGGTTGGTTATTGAGATTGTTTGAATATCATGTGTTAAATCCTTACATATACTCTCAGGCAGCAAGGTGATACCCAAATTAGAAGCAACCATTTCTTGGATAAAATCTAATTGTGATGTTTCCGAAATAATGGTCGGTTGAAAACCAATTCCTTTGCATGCAGCAATAACCAGACTCCTTAATTCAAAATCTCGGTTAAACATAATAAAATTTTCTTCTTTCAGCTCTTGCAATGACACTTCCTGTTTGCCGATAAAACGGTGGGAGGCGGGTATAACCAGTTTTAGTTTCTCATTAATAAACGTATAATAGTCAATACTTTCATTTTTGTCAGGGAGAAAGACAATACCAAAATCAAGTAAACCATTGACAATCTTCTGTTCAATTGTCTTTGATCCGTCCTCTTCCAATTGGAACGTAACTTCTGGATATTCTTGATGAAAAGAAGCAAGAAGTTTTGAGAAAAAAGTAGAATTGGTTACTGTAGGGAGCCCGATACGGATGTGTCCTTTTTTTGGCATTAACATCTTATCCATTTCCTCATCCAATTGCTGCAGCTGTTCTTCAATTTTTAATGCATGTTTTTTTAGGACACGTCCTGCATCAGTTAAGATCAACTTTTTCCTAGTTCGAACAAAAAGCTTTGTACCAAGTTGGTCTTCCAATGATTTGATAGTTCGGCTAAGGGCAGGCTGGGTAATGAAAAGATTTTCTGCTGCACTGGTAAAACTACCAGTACGCGTAATTTCAATAAAAAATTGCAACTGTTTAATTTCCAATTATAATCAAACACCTTATATTTCTTTTTCAATGCTAGACTAGTTTACCACAAATTTTTCTTTAAAGACACGCACTTGTGTCATACCCAAAAGGGAAACTTATTAAATCTTTAACTTACTCATATGTGGCTTTTAATTAATTTATATTCAGAAGCGATTAATTCGTATCCTTTTGATTTCGCCTTGTGTTTAATATACCATCCTTCTTCAACTAAAACAGCCATCAAATATTGAACTGTATTTTGTGATCAGTTTTTCTAAGCCATATATTGCCCCTTCAATTTTGGAATTTAGGGCTACTCTCGATTTTACCCTAGAAAATTTCCAATACTCTGCTGCAAAAAGAAGAAGACTCCATTTGAGCCTTCTTCTTTAGATGTGGCTATGCTGTTTGATTGCCTCCTTAACCAAATAAACACGTTCTGGGCGCCCGACCGTTCCGTAGGCTAAATCTGCCTCAATTTTTCCCTCTGACATGAGATGCTCAAGATACCTTCTAGCGGTCGTTCTACTTACACCTATTTCTTTAGCAACTATCTCGGCCGTTAAGCCATCAGCAACCTTAGATAGAACCTCGAGTACCTTTTCCAGCGTCAGTGGATCAATTCCCTTAGGCAGATAAGGTTTATCTGTTTTGGATCCCTCTATTTCTTTTCGCAGCAGCTTGTCCACCTGTTGCTGTGTTACATGGAGATTTTCATTCTTCAATTCTGCTAGCTTTGTAGAATATTCTTGATACCTCAGCAACGATTGTTTAAACCTCTCAAACACTACAGGTTTAATAATATAATCAAAAACACCAATACTAATTGCCTCTTGCACTTTATGAATTTCTTTTGTGGCAGTGATCATGATCACGTCCATTTGCTTCCTTTGCTGCTTTGTTTCTTTAAGCAAATCAATTCCATTCATATCCGGAAAATAGACATCTAACAAAAGTAAGTCTGGCTGTAATAAATCAATATACGTCTTTGCCTCTAAATAGCTTGCCGCAATTCCTACTGTTTGGAATCCTTGAATCTGTTCGATAAACCGTTTTTGAATTTCTGCAATCCGTAAATCATCCTCAACTATTAACACTTCTATATTGGGTTTCAGATTCATTTAAACACCCCCCGTGTTTTGGAACGTATTGTCAAAACTTTTATATTAAAAAAGTTAATAATCCTTGATTTATAAGGCTTAAAAAGCAAAAAACTTGCCACCCCCGTGAAATTAGGTTAAAAGTGAGGTTACCACACCGAACACCTAATCC
>NZ_JBHHJU010000026.1:0-84734 GCF_042136325.1 Neobacillus sp. KR4-4 | reverse complement strand
GCTCCCCGAACCGCCCGCGGAAAGCGAAGCCGCCTGGAACGGAAATCAACAGACTAGTTTAATGTAGCCAAACAAAAAAGACTGTCGATTTAAAACCCGAAATCCTTCGGATTTGTCGACAGTCTGAGAGTGTCTCTAGACACTCTGTTTTTTTTTGAAAAAAAAGCCGGTGCTTGTTCACTAATTACCCACTCGAACACTTAATTTTAGACATTAAGTCATATGGATTGTTTTTATATGTTGAAGATTAATAAAGACCGGATCTTCTTTTGCGCCAATTAATTCCACAAAATTATCCTTAATCGCTTTTACCTTTCCGATAACATTTTCATTTTCCGCGATATTAAAGACAATCAATTCCCCAGTCAACTTTTCAATTTGAACCTCAAATGATCTTGCAAAGGTAATATTACTTGGATTCACTGGTAGATTTGCGTTACTTAAACCGTAAGGACGTTGATTATTTGTGTAAGGAATTAACCATTTTAAATGGTTTAATGAGATAAACATGGTTTTGTAAATTGGCGAGTAGAAGACAAAATAATTATTCATAATACTAATAATATAACCATGTAAAGCCTGGTTACTCGTTACATATATTTCTGTAAAAATCCCTTTAGCGGCTGTTAATGTTTTTCGCAATGAGATTTCTTCGTTATTATTATAAATAGGTGCTGGTTCGTCATTAAGAGAAATTCCATCGAAGTTATTAATTTCATCTTGTGTTAAATAACGCCAGTTTTGGCAATGTATAGCTGGGATGTATAGGTAGTCATATCCATTAAAAATAACCCATAAATCGCTGCCTACATCAATAAGTAATCCTTTAATCATTTTCTTCCCAGAAATCTCTAATTGGATATATTTACCGATATTATCTTTCAACTTCATATTCTCACATCCTTTCTTTTGTTTTCCCATTTACAAAAAGAGGTGGGCTGAAAACACGATTAACCGATACCTTGGATACTTCGTTTTGAAATGCCCACCTCATATTTGTATGGGGTTTGGGGATCGTAACAGGGGAATTATGGGGAGTAAACAAATACTACTATTCAATTATCAATTTATATTTCATAAATTTAAAATCTAGTTACCCGGTTGTTTCTATTTGGCCATCCCGCAAATGGGAAAGTTCTTGGACTGTCATTATTTGCTGGTTCACCAGCAAATCGAAGGACCTTTTGCTCAGGTTCTTTTTGTTTCCATACATTTTGACTGCTGTTTAATGTAGTTTCATGTTCTGTTTTCTTAGCAGAATTTACCGTCTCTTGAGTTTTCGTTGCTCTTGCTTCAGTCAGTTGTACTTTAAATGGTGGTGCAGGATTATTTTCTGTATTTACAATAGTTGCTGTTTCTTTAGCTGTTTTCATTCCATCTGATTGATGGTTTTCTTTCAAATTGCTCCGCTTTGTATCTTCAGACTTATTATCCTTAGTTCCCATTTCAAATGATGATTTTGAAGAGTCCTTTTCATTTGTTTGCGATTTTTTTGCCCTAAAGATATTTGTAGGAATTTCCTCCTTGGATTGAACCATAGTAGATTCAATTTTAATTGGCTGTGACCAGACCATAGTGTTATTAGGTTCGATTGCTTCAATCTTATGCTCCATTTCACTTTTTTCCATTAGTGATGGAGATTTAACTGAATTGCTGCTGTCTTCCTTTGAGGTCACGTCTGATTTATTTTTTGTTTTGTTACTAGTTTTCTTGGAAGAGGAATCCGATTTATTCTTAGATTTGTTTTTACTTCTTTTGGAAGATGATGATGATGAGTTAGATTTACTCTTAGATTTTTTATCACTTCTTTTGGATGAAGATGAAGATGATGAAGATGATGAAGATGATGAATCAGATTTATTCTTTGATTTGTTATCACTTTTATCGGAAGAAGAATCAGATTTATTCTTAGCATCTTCATTTTTTTTGGAGGAAGAATCAGATTTATGGTTAGAACTGTTTTCATTTTTTGAATTACTTTGCGAACTAGCATTAGTTGATGCACTGTTTGTTCCTTCTTGATTAACGTATCCTTTTAAAATGTTAGAAATTTGGCTTAATTTAATTAAGATTTTTTCTTCTCCATTAATGAGTGTTGCAAAATCTTCATCCACCTGGCTCATTATGCCATTAAATTTTTGTTTATTTACACAAAGGATGGTTATCCAATTGTTTTTAAAGGAGTTTAACACCTCGGTTAAACTTTGTGTTCTTATAAAATTGGCTGTTGTTTCTTCACTCTGAAAAAGTTTCGTATTTTTTGTGATTGCTTGAATCTGTTCAAAACTATAATAAAAGACATAATTATTATTGTCTTCCACGATGATGTGATCTCTCTCTACACCAATCAGTTTACCATTAACTATCTCTTCACCTATATATAGATTTACATTATAGCCTAATAATAAATCCAACGAAGATGAGATTTTATCTAAACCCATTTAAGTGTCCTCCTTGGAGATAACTATATCGCTTCTCCTAATGAGAAGCGATATGGTTTTTATTTGTCTTTCTTTTGTTTGCCTGAGCCATTCCGATGCTCCTGTTGACCTTCAACATCTTCTTCAGGCTTTTCGACTTTTAATCCGTAGCTAATATTTCTAATGTGGAACATCGAGAGGCGAACGATTTCTTCTTTATTAATTAAAGAAACATAATCATTAGCTACTTCTCCTAATACACCCTCTAATTTCTCTGGGCCTCCACGATTAATTTTGACCCATTGGTACATTAAGGAAGATAACATCCCCTGAAAGCTATCAGCTTTTTTAAATTCGAATTCTTCAGGAACCTCAATATCGAACTCTAACTGATCCTTTGCATTCTCCGTCACACTTTTAATATGATGTGTGCAGTAGTATACGACACCATCATCTTCTGTAAGAAGGACCAGATGGTCATCATAGACATCCATTAATTTACCTATTCTTGAATCTGGGCCACCTCGATCGATCTTAACAATTTTACCCACCAAAGACTTCATCATGTCTCTATTCATAAAAATCTTTTCCTCCTTCAAATTAAATAAACATTTACACTGCATCTATATGTATCACGGTATGATGTTGTACTAATAAAGTAGCCTTTTTTTCCTGTTTTGGGGAAAAATAGGCAAAAAAAAAGTATATGATTGAACTTCATATACTCTTCACCTTAAAAAATGATGTTAATTCTTTCTTTAGATAAGTGTTTCTTTTTTTTATAAAATTAAAATAAACCTTTTTTTCTTGCTCAAGGGTATCAGCTGTAGTCTTTATATACGGATCTAGACTAATATGTGGTTTTAAGGTTTCGAATAAGCCATCAATAATAGGTTTTTGAACATCTAGAGTAAAATCGTTTTCCAAAATACTTGTTAAAATTTCGTTATAAAGGTTTCTAAATTGCGGAAAGTGGAAAAGTCTTGCAGAAAGTGTGTTATATCCAGTTAATGGTACATAGTCATAATCAAGTTTTCTGCCATGAAGATTTCTGCCCCAGGTACCATCATAATCCCAAGGTGAAATTTCATAAAGTCCTGTTTCACCATTTTTATATAATGCATAATTATGGATAAATCCATCATAATTCTGAACACATACCGCTCCAGCTACCCATCTTAAGTATTTCTCTACATCCAATACTTTTGGGATTTCCTTTGCAAAATCTTCATTATTTAGCGCATTAATCATAGCAATAAAGTTACGCAAATCATCGATATCCTCTTTTTCGCCATATTTTATTGTGTATCCTTGATCCAACCTTTTTTTTATTTCTTTTTTCTTGGTTAATAAAGAGAAATTTGCTCGATTATTGGTTGCATAAATAATAGGTCCATCCGGCAATTTTCTTTTTTTAAGGAGATATTGATCAAAGGATTCAATCTCTAAATATATACCCTTATTATAACCATTGATATACAACAGAACATGCTGCGAGTGTGGAGAGATGACGCCAATTCGATCAAAGAAATCAAGCGATAGTTTATTCCTGCTTAATGATACATCTGAAAATTCTGCATTGAGGTGAATTTCATGAGCCCCATTAATCTTGAACGGCTTTTGAAACACAATTCGATAGGATTTTTTTTTCTTATCCCTTATTACGTTTCCTCTATAAGCAACTTTAATATTAATACGATCTTCACCTATTTTTAATATCGCTGGTACTAATTCATCATTCCAAATGTCATTATCCAATTTTCTTAACCACTTCGGATTAATTAAAATTTCATATTTTAACACTTGAATTCTCCTAAGTCATATTTTTTCTAGATATATGCATCCTCACAAACGAATGTGTATATAACTAAAAAAAAATCAGACTAAAAAAAATATATGATTGTCTATGTCAAATAGATGAATTCATCATAATCTGAAATAGAATAGAAAAAATGTTTAGGAAAGTGGTGGAGAAATGGTACTAAAGCTTGATATTGAGCATTTACTTTCGCAAGCTAAAGAAAATGGCTTAGTTGGCTTTTTGGATAACAATCCTGTAGGTAAAAAAGCAAGCAGCAATAAATCATCCTCAGATAGTACAGGATCTACTGGAACGAACAGCAGTAATAGCACCAGTAGTGACACAAGCGGTAGCTCTGACAACAGCAGCAGCAGTAGCAGCACAGGCAGCAGTAGCAGCACAGGCAGCAGTAGCAGCACAGGCAGCAGTAGCAGCTCAAGCAGCAGTAGCAGCTCAAGCAGCAGTAGCAGCTCAAGCGGCAGTGGAAGCTCAAGCAGCAGTGGAAGTTCTAGCAGCGGAAAAGGACCTAAAGGGCCTAAAGGACCTAAAGGACAACAAGGCAACAGCGGCAGTTCAGGCAGCACTGGAAGTAGCAGCACAGGCAGTAGTAGTACTGGAAGTAGCAACACAAGTAGCGGTAGTACTGGAAGTGGCAGCACCGGCAGCGGCAGCACTGGAAGTAGCAGCACAAGTAGCGGTAGTACTGGAAGTGGCAGCACCGGCAGCGGCAGCACTGGAAGTAGCAGCACAAGCAGTAGTAGTACTGGAAGTAGCAGCACAAGTAGCGGTAGTACTGGAAGTGGTATCACCGGCAGCGGCAGCACTGGAAGTAGCAGCACTGGAAGTAGCAGCACAAGTAGTGGCAGCACCGGCAGTGGCAGCACCGGCAGTGGCAGTTCAGGCAGCAGCTCCAGCAGTGGAAGTTCTAGTAGCGGAAAAGGTCCTAAAGGTCCAAAAGGACAACAAAGCAGCGGCAGTTCAGGAAGCTCTGGAAGCTCCAGCAGTACAGGAAGCTCCAGCAGCTCCAGCAGCTCCAGCAGTACAGGAAGCTCCAGCAGCTCCAGCAGTACAGGAAGCTCCAGCAGCACCGGCAGCACTGGCAGCATCGGCAGCTCCAGCAGTACAGGAAGCTCCAGCAGCTCCAGCAGTACCGGCAGCACCGGCAGCACCGGCAGCACTGGCAGTACCGGCAGCACTGGCAGCACTGGCAGTACCGGCAGCACTGGCAGTACCGGCAGTACCGGCAGCACTGGCAGTACTGGCAGTAACGAATGCACTGGCAGCAGCAGTTCAGGTAGCAGCAGTTCTGGCGTCTGCGGCAGCACTGGAAGCAGCAGTTCAGGCAGCAGCAGTTCTGGAAGCAGTGGCAGTAGCGGGAAAAAAGGCCCTAAAGGTTGAGAATACAAAGTAAGCGACCGATACTTAAACAGTATCGGTTTTTTTATAGTATAGGATATTTTAATAAAATTGTTGATAAATAGAGCTAGTTCTTTGAATCCAGCTCCACGCCGTAAGGCTAGTATAATCGCGAAACAAGCGCTTGCGCCTTTTATTCATTAATTCGTACATAAACCCAACAAAGAGTATTAGTGACACTCGACTATTGCTATAAAAATAGGTAAAAATCTAGAAAAATTTTTGAAAATATTTCTAGTTAGATGCTGATTTACTCCCTTTACGAGATATTCGTTTAGAACAAGCTGGTGCATAAGGACGTACTATGAAGTAAAGGACAAGATTGAATAAACGGAAACTTACGAAGGAAACTTAAGTGAAGGGAGTAAAATAACTTTTATGTATTATCAATCGACGGTAATTATCACCATCTCCGCTTTTATTCTAACAATGGTCTTGATCTTTATCCGTCCCAAAAATATAAACGAAGCAATACCTGCTGCATTAGGCGCCATCCTCGTCTTTTTAAGTGGAAGCGTTTCGATCGGAGATTTACTTGACATAAGTTCAAAGGTCACTGGGGCAGCAATTACTATTATCGCAACAATCGTTATGGCGATCGTACTCGAAAGTTTTGGCTTTTTTAGTTGGACAGCAGCTTTAATGTTAAAGCTCTCAAAGGGGTCCGGAATCCGATTGTTTTGGAATACCTTATTACTCTGCTTTTTGATGACTCTATTTTTTAACAACGATGGAAGTATATTAATAACAACACCGATATTGATTTTAATATTAAATAATTTGAAGTTAAAGAACCGGCAGAAGATTCCATTCCTACTAAGCGGCGCGTTAATCGCAACTGCCTCAAGCGCCCCAATCGGTGTTAGTAATATCGTTAATCTAATTGCATTGAAAATCATTGGTATGGATTTGTATCTTCAAACGGAAATGATGTTTGTTCCCGGAGTACTAGGATTACTATTTTTATCCTATCTTTTATACCTAGTATTCAAAAAAGATATTCCAACAGAAATCCGCTTCCACTCCTACTCAATCCCACTGCAAAAGAACCGCCCATACCATCCACTCCAACAAGGGTCAGAAAGCTTATTTGACCAACAAAAGAAACTCATGATCACTATGTTGATCTTCGTTTTCCTTGTAAGGATTAGTCTCTTCGTCGCTTCCTTTATTGGCATCTCAGTCTCATTGGTTGCTGTATGTGGTTCAATGATCTTATTGATTTGGAGATGGATTTATTTAAAGATAAACCCAAAAGACGTAGCAGGAAAAATACCGTGGCATATATTAATCTTCGCCTTTAGTATGTATGTCATCATCTACGGATTACACAATATTGGATTGTCGCAGCTTCTATTAAGCTATTTAAAACCAATCGTTAATGACAGTTTGTTTCATGCAAGCTTAACCATGGGGGCAATCACTGCCTTTCTCTCAAATATCTTTAACAATCATCCAGCCTTAATGTTATCCACTTTTGCCTTGACCGATATGGGACTAACTCCGTTATTAACAAAAACCGTTTACTTATCTAACATCATTGGCAGTGATATTGGCTCGCTTATCCTTCCAATCGGTACTCTTGCAACACTCCTATGGATGCATATTCTAAAAACAAATAAAATAAGAATAACATGGATGGAATATATTAAAGTTACCATTGTTGTTATCCCAGCCACTATGGTCTTCACCCTCATTAGCTTATACTTATGGCTATTATTGGTATTTGCAGCATAATAAAAACAGGATTCATCATTTGATGAGTCCTTTACTTTACCTTTGCCCCAAAACGGTTCTCATGTCATTCATCCATTTCTAAAAATTCCAATATTTTAATCTTAATATTCATTAATACAAAACCTTTTACATTTAATTAATAATAAGAAAAATAGAACCTTTCGGACTTAAGGATGTGAAAAGATGTGGTTAATTCTCCAACGACTAATCTAGACCTGGAGAAACATTTATTAAAGATTTATAACCATATAATCCAATTAAGCGAGGAGAATGTTAGTAGCATCCCAGTAAGTGATGGAATTCAAAATCGGGATAACTTATGGGCTTATCTAGCCTTTCTTGAACAAGATACTCTTGAATTACGGCAAAAGTTGGTGGAAAACGGCTTTCCGACACTTGAGCAATCGCATATGCACGTTTTATACTCTTTAGAAAAAATATTAGAGAATTTGAATGTTACCAAGTTTCCTTCCAAAAAGATTTTTGTTCCCACTCCCCTAGAATCACGGACCATTATGGAGAACCGCTCGGAGGTACTCCTAGGTAAAAAGAATACTCAACTTCAATCAACAATAATGGTCACCTTAGATGAGAATATGATATACAATAAAGCCCTACTAGAAGATTTATTAGTAAATGGGATGAACATTGCAAGAATAAACTGTGCTCATGGTCATCAAGATTTATGGAAACAACTAATAGAAAATTTAAAAACAGCGGAAAAAAGGCTAAAAGCAAATGGGAAATATATTAACAAAACATGCAAAATATTTATGGATTTAGCGGGACCAAAGGTTCGCATCGGAAAACTTAATCATGTCAAAATAACCGTAAAAACAGGAGACCATTTACGTTTATACCTTGACTCAGAAAAACTTGCGCATCCAGCAACAACAAACTATCCTGCAGGTGTCCCAGTTACATTAGAGAAAGCTTTTCGTAATGTTCAAATCAGAGATCCAATTTTTATTGATGATGGAAAGATTTCAGGAGTTGTTCTTAAAGTTACAAAGGAATTCATTGAAATAAAGATTAGTTCAACTGTAGTCCGTGAATTTAGAATAAAAGAGGGGAAAGGTCTGAATTTGCCTGATTCACTAGTAAGTTTGAATGTAAGTGCCTTAACTGAGAAGGATATTGGCGATTTACCTTTTGTTATCCAACACGCTGACATTTTAGGATTATCATTTGTCCACTCTCCACTTGACCTTAAAAAACTTTATGATGAATTAGAGAGACATAGCGCTATTCATATGGCGGTGGTTGCAAAAATCGAAACGAAGGATGCAGTCCATCAATTAGCAAGAATAATCTGTGAAGGATTAAAATTCAGGTCATTTGGTATTATGATTGCAAGAGGTGACCTCTCCGTTGAGGTAGGTCCTGAAAACTTATCATATGTGCAAGATGAGATATTAAAAATCTGTGCCGTTTCTTATATTCCAGTTATTTGGGCAACAGGCGTTTTAGAAAGATTAACAAAAAAAGGACTCCCCACACGTTCAGAAATTACAGATGCCTCTTATGGAAAACGAGCAGATTGTGTCATGCTTAATAAAGGTCCATATATTATTGATTCGTTAGTATTACTTACAAAATTATTAAAAACAGAATCAAGGAATTTGCCAAAAAAACAAAGGGGTTCTTTAAATTTAACTGCTCAATACAATGTATTTAATAGTTGGTCAAAAAAGTGAGTTTGTTTTGAGCCATGTTTCTTTGTCCACTTATTATCTGTGAACCTCCTAACCTTTTTTGATTGTGAAAAAAATAGACGTATGTACAAATAACATACTAAATGGAGCCTGACATATATATAAGAAAAGCATCAACATTTTGAGCATAATTTTAGCCGGTGAGACGTGGGAGCATTGTGTATTTCCTAAAAACTTAAATAAAGTAGTCGCTTGTCTTTAACACTTCCCTCCTTATTGAATACTATTTATATAAAAGGCATGTGAGGATATGTATTTAGTTGGCTTCTACTCTCCAAAAGCAAAATCAGGTGTCACTGAATTGGCCTTATCCATCTATAATTGGCTTAAATTAAATACGAATGTATCTGCTGCATTTATTTCGTACGGGACTTTAGAAAAAGAAGAAATAACAAACGAACTCGTCCATGAATTTTCAAAACTATCACTAATGGAACAAAAACGTAAAGTTAAAATCATGAAAAATGAATATGATATTATTATTTATGATGCTTCCAGTCAACTGTCAGAGGGGGTATTAAAACTATTACCGATTGTTGACCGGCTATTTGTAGTTGGTGAAGAACATACTGATTTTGCCGTTAAACTGCAAAAAATCATTCAATTTGATAAAATTTTTGATAAGAGCGTGAAAAATTTTATTACCCACTTACGAGGCAGTAAAACTTTTATCATCCGTGAAAACAAGGAAGATCGAGTGATAGGCTTTAATTATACGAAAAATGAAACGAATGCGATTGGGCAGATGGTGTACACAGATTATGTCACACGGTATTTAGAAGAAAAATTCATTGATAAAAACATTAAAATATTTAACAAAATTTTAAAAATACCAAAGAAGGAATTGTATAAAGGCCTGCACCAATTAGGAATTGATTTTGAAAAAGCGCTGCTTTTTCATGAATATGTCTTTCTTCGGGAAGCTTTAGGACAAAAGTACGAAGAAGCGATCGAAAACCTCTTTCCGCTATTAATTAATTCCACCTATAAAGAAATCTTCGAAAAATTTCAACTCGAAATTAATTTTATCAAAAAAATAAAAACCTTATGATTGAAAAAATACAGAGTAGCTGGATTAACTCTGTATTTTTTTACCCTTAATAATTATAATCCTTGGATTTTACCTGTAGATAAATGTACAATCTAATAGGTGTACATTACTTAAGATAAAATTATAGGTGGGAAAAAGAATGATTGCAAAGACCGAAGAAGATTTTAATGGCTTGAAAGAAATTGGCAGAATTGTTGCTATGATTCGCGATGAATTAGTGAAACAAGCGGTACCTGGAGTAACCACTAAAGAACTTGATGATATAGCTGCTGGTTTATTTGAGAAGGAAGGAGCCATTTCAGCTCCAAAAGGTGAATACGATTTTCCTGGCTTTACATGTATTAGTGTAAACGAAGAAGTGGCTCATGGAATTCCGAGCAGTCGTGTAATTAAAGAAGGAGACTTGGTAAATATTGATGTTTCAGGTTCCAAGAACGGTTATTTTGCTGATACCGGCATCTCGATTGTAGTTGGAGAAGGGGAAGAAATTTTAAGCAAGATCTGTGCTGTGGCAAAAGAAGCCTTTGAAGCTGGCCTAAAAAAAGCCAAACCAGGCTCCAAAATTAATGGAATGGGTAAAGTGGTATTCCAAACAGCTAAAAATCATGGATTAACCGTAATTAAAAATCTGACTGGACACGGAATTGGACGCACTATCCACGAAAAACCTGAATATATTTATAATTACAATGAAACTTCTGACAATGGTTTGTTAAGGGAAGGAATGGTCATTGCCTTCGAACCATTCATCTCAACACATGATGAAGAAGTGTTTCAACTGGATGATGGCTGGACATTTGTTACAGAAAAAAGTTTTGTAGCACAATACGAACATACGTTGATTATCACTAAAAACGGACCGGTGATTTTAACACGATAATGAAAAGTAAGATATAGAACATTTTCCAGTTCTATATTTTATTTTGTCAACTTCAAACCACATTTCAAACCGTTACGTTGACTGTATGGTTTGAAATGTGGTATATTTGTACTAACATTTATTTTGGAAGGGGTGAGTAATTTGGGAAGTTGTATCGAATTGGTGAAATAGCTAAATTGAAGAATATCTCTAAGCGGACCATTGATTATTACACCCAAATAGGCTTACTAAACCCTATTCGGACGGATTCAAATTATCGATTGTACGGAGAAGAGTGTATTAAGATTTTAAATATGATTGAACACTATAAAAATCTAAATATGCCACTGGAAGAAATAAAGTCTTCGATTGAATTAATTAAATCAGACAACACCATCGATAAACAAAAAGTAGAAAAACATTTTGAACAGATTGCAAGTATTATGCAGCATTTGAAAGAAGAAATAAACGTGATGGAACCAATTCTACAAAGATTAAACCATCAACAAAAAGATGTGCTTGTTAATAGACTTTCGTCTGAAGGCCGTACACTCGCACAATCATTATTATTACTATTTGGCTAGAATAAAAGAATTTAACACGTAAAAAACAGGAGGTGTATTCCTTACTTAAATATTTAAGTAAGGAGACCATTGATAATTAGTAATCTACTAATAATAGCAATTTTAATTGCTTTTACAGCATTTTTTGTAGCGTATGAATTTGCTATTGTTAAAATCCGCGGTACACGTATTGATCAACTCGTTAGCGAAGGGAACAAGAATGCAGTCGCGGCAAAAAAGATCGTTTCAAATCTAGACGAGTATTTATCGGCATGTCAACTAGGTATCACCGTGACAGCTTTAGGGCTTGGGTGGTTAGGAGAACCAACGGTTGAGCATATCCTTCACCCGTTATTGAGTTACTTGAACATGCCTGAATCCATTTCGAGTATCACTTCCTTTATCCTTGCGTTTGCATCCGTAACATTTATTCATGTTGTGGTGGGTGAACTAGCACCTAAAACTTTTGCCATTCAAAAGGCAGAAACGGTCACTTTGATCTTTGCAAGACCGATGATGCTGTTTTATAAGATCATGTATCCATTTATTAAAGCCTTAAATGGATCTGCTCGTTTAATCGTTGGAATTTTCGGTCTAAAACCAGCTTCAGAACATGAAGCTGCACACTCAGAAGAAGAACTCCAAATAATCATCTCTGAAAGCTACAAGAGCGGGGAGATTAATCAATCGGAATATAAATATGTAAACAATATCTTTGAATTTGATAACAGGAATGCAAATGAAATTATGGTGCCTCGTACGGAGATCGTTGCATTTGATATCTCACAATCATTAAATGAATGTCTTCAAATTGTAACGGAAGAAAATTATACTCGTTACCCAGTAATTGATGGTGAAAAAGATAACATCATTGGTATGGTAAACATGAAAGAAGTGTTTACTGAATATATCAAAGGGAAGAATGTTGAAACCTCGATTCAAGAGTACGTTCGTCCTGTTATTCAAGTGATTGAATCGATTCCAATTCATGATTTGCTTTTAAAAATGCAAAAAGAACGTGTTCATATGGCAATCTTAATGGATGAATATGGCGGTACTGCTGGTTTAGTGACTGTTGAAGATATTCTTGAGGAAATTGTCGGCGAAATTCGTGACGAATTTGATGCGGACGAAGTACCCGAAATCAATAAAATCAGTGAAAACAAAACGATCGTTGATGGTAAAGTTCTGATTGATGAAATCAATGACTTATTCGGACTTGATCTTGAAAATTCAGATATGGACACCATCGGCGGATGGATCTTATCTGAAAAGATGGATCTCGTCGAAGGTGATAAAGTTAGATATGATGATTATGAATTCAAAGTGCTTGAAATCGATGGTTACCATATTAAATCACTAGAAATTTTAAAAATAGCTAAACAAGAATCCATCGCTTAGCTTAATTAATGCCCTCTTGTCTAATCAAGGGGGTATTTTTTTATAATCATTAAAAGCTGTCCCAAAAAAGGAGATTGATCCCCATCCTTTTTGGTGCAGCTTTTTTCATTTAATCGATAATTCTACCTATATTTTGTAAAGAACTTTACAAAGTATTTATAAACTTCATAAATATTCAAAATCTTTTACAAACTCTTCACCCTTCCTCAACAGCAGCTTCAAATTATGTACCTATACTTTACGTATGGGCTAGCCAGTCTCATTATCAATAAATCTTTTGGGGTGATCAATTTGTGAGTACTGAAAAAAGCTACAATTTCTACCAAGATTATCTAAAGGTATCATCATCAAAACTCACATTACCAAAGAATGTGGAACAGTATCTCTATCTAAAAAGAGCGTATGACATTTTCCTTGCAACCGTAGGGTTAATAATTGCACTGCCAATTGTTCTTTTATTTTCGATCCTCATTGTGCTTGAAACACCTGGTTCTCCATTTTACGTACAAGAGCGACTTGGAAAGAATGGGAAGCGATTCAAGCTGATGAAGTTACGCTCCATGAATATGGATGCTGAGAGGGAAGGGGCAAAGTGGGCTGAGGTAAATGACCCACGTATTACAAAAGTGGGAGCATTCATCCGAAAGACTCGTATCGATGAGCTACCACAATTAGTCTCTGTTTTAAAAGGAGACATGTCCATTGTAGGGCCCCGACCAGAAAGACCATTCTTTACTGCAATATTCAATAAAGAGATTAAGGGATTCGAAAAACGTTTGCTTGTTAAACCAGGTCTTACAGGTCTAGCGCAGGTTAGTGGGGGATATGATATGTCTCCACGAGAAAAACTTCAATACGACTTGGTGTACATACAAAATTTAACCTTCTCACTTGAAGTAAAAATTATGGTGAAGACGTTCAAAGTGATTTTCACAGGTGAGGGAGCACGTTAATAAAGGCGGGAAGTTTATGTCAGTCATCAGAAGTCAACTACATAAAGGAATAAAGTGGACTGGAATTTCTACCTTTATCATAACTACCATCCAAATCGTCCAGTTTGCATTCCTTGGCAAACTAATGAGTATATCCGAATTCGGATTAGTAGGAATGATTACCACGATTGTAGTTTTTGCCCAGATCTTGCTGGATCTTGGTTTTGGTACAGCCCTGATTCAAAAAGAAGAGGTTTCTGCCCGTGTATTGTCATCACTGTTTTGGATAAATGTGGTAGTAGGTGTAGGGCTGTTTGTGCTCTTATTTCTCTTTAGCCCGCTGATTGCGACATATTTTCATCGAGTTGAATTAATCGAACTTATTCGAATCTTGGCCGTGATGTTTTTAATCGCTCCGGTCGGGCAGCAATGCCAATATTTGTTGCAAAAAGATCTTCGATTTAATTTACTAGGGGCCATTGAAGCAGGGACAACATTCATCTCTTTTTTAACATTAGTGATTCTCATACTTACCATTAGTCCGATTTATGCCTTTGTTATTTCACAAGTCGTTCTGAATTCACTAAAAGGCATTCTTTATTTTATCTGTTATCAAAAGAAATGGCGGCCCTCTTTCGTATTTGATTTGTCGGAATGCAAAGAATACATGGCGTTTGGGGCCTACCAATTAGCCTCCCGGTTAGTCAACCGAATTGGTTCCAACCTTGATGTGATATTAATTGGCCGCTTTATGGGCGCTGAGGCACTAGGTATTTACAATCTGGCCTATCAAATCGTGACCATACCAGTCTTAAAGATTAATCCGATTATTACGAGGGTCGCTTTTCCGGTTTTTTCGAAAAGCCACCATAATCAAGTTTTATTAACTGATGGGTTCTTACACATGACAAAATTGTTGAGTCTAGTTTCGTTTCCCATCTTAATGGGTCTCACCGCCGTGTCTAATGTGTTTATTTTAACTGTTTTTGGACAGAAGTGGCTGGACGCCGTTCCAGTTGTACAAATCATGGCAGTCGTAGGCATTCTTAGGGTTTTAATGAATCCCAATGGATCCGTTATTTTAGCAAAAGGAAAAGCTAATATAGCATTTTATTGGGATGCCGGTGTTCTCATTCTCTATGGGGCCTCTTTATGGATAGCGGTAATGACGAATAATTTGGAAATTGTAGCCTGGACCTATGCAGGAGTAAGCCTGGTAAATTTCTTAGTTGGAAGATGGTTATTAAACTGGTTAATTCAGCTTCGGTTTCGGCAATATCTGCAAACTATTTCTGTTCCATTCTTATTATCTTTGCTCATAACAACACTTGCCTTTTGTTTGAAAAAGATTTCGAGCTTTTATTTTACTCAAACCAGCATATGGCCGCTAATTTTTTCCGTAGGAATAAGTGCGATCGCCTATATTTTGCTTTTGTATAGGGTTTATCCCGATTTTTTCTTGAAGATCGTAAAAAACAAATAAGAGGGCAAACATAATGAAAATTTTATGGATTACAAGTGTCTATCCAAGTGACGAATATCCAGGGCAAGGTGTTTTTCATGAAACTCAAGTTCAATCATTAATCCGTTTAGGCGTAGAGGTTACGGTGATTTGTCCTGTGCCGCGTCATTCAACCTTAATCAAGTATGTAAAAAGGCAGTATCGAGCAAATAAGGAGATCCCATTTAAGTATGTTCGAAAAGGAGTGACGGTCTACCGTCCGCCTTATTTAGCACTTCCGGGCCAACTCAGATGGTCTCAACCGGATAAACGGATGGCAGCTTCCATCTTAAAAACAATGTCTGATGGCTTAATAGAGCCAGATTTAATTCACGCACATTTTGCCATGCCGTCTGGAGGGGCAGCGAGAATAGTTGCAGAACATAAAAAGCTGCCATGGATTTTAACGTTACATGGCAGTGATGTAAATATTTATCCTTTTTATAGTGCAAGATCGAAAAAAATATTCGAACAAACCGTACATGCGGCAAACCTGGTCTTGGCAGTGGGTGAAAGCCTTAGGAATAAAGCAAAGGAGTTAACAGGCAGAGATAGTATGGTGCTTCCCATCGGGGTTGACCTATCACGCTTTAAACCTAGTGATGAAACCAAAACGCAAATCAAGAGACGCCTCCAACTCCCTGAAGAAAAGAAGATTATTGTTTTTATAGGAAGATTAACAGAAGCAAAAGGAGTTTTTGAACTTGCTCATTCACTTCAATGGCTTTCTAACGAAGTAGCCATTTTGTTTGTTGGCGATGGACCAGCTAAAGAAAAATTAGCCCAGCATTCCGACTTCAATAGACGGTTGTTCCTAATGGGGCAGGTTGAAAATGAAAGAATAAGTGATTACTTGCTTGCTAGTGATGTGTTTGCTCTCCCATCTTATACAGAAGGGATGCCAACCGTTGTTATTGAAGCACTAGCCTTGAAGGTGCCTGTAATTTGTACTGAAGTGGGGAGTGTCCCAGAATTATTTGGTGAGCATCGCCATCTTTTAATTGATAGTAAATCGGTATCCAGCCTAGTGACTCGATTAAACGAGATTTTAAACAGAAATCCCTTTACCACACATGTTCAGGATGAACTCTATGAACATATTCAAAAAAACTATCATGCTGACCGAAATGCCGTTTTATTAAAAGCTGTTTATAAACGGTCAATAGAATCCATTTATTCAACGATCAAGTAATACGAACCGAAAGGATTGATAAGGATGAAAAAAATAGCTGTTATTGGAACTGGATATGTTGGACTCGTTTCAGGTACATGTTTTGCTGATTCAGGAAACGAAGTTACTTGTTGCGATATTGATCAATTAAAAATTAATGAACTGACACAAGGGATTATGCCGATATATGAGCCAGGATTAAAGGAACTGGTCCATAAAAATGTTCGTAAAGGAACACTTAAATTTAGTGCAAATATCAGTCAAGAAATCCAGGATGCTGAGGTAATTCTAATTGCAGTTGGCACACCAATGACATCATCAGGTAAGGCTGACTTAACCTATGTAAAACAAGTCGCTAAATCAATTGGTGAAAATTTAAATAATTATAAAGTAATTGTCACTAAAAGTACGGTACCTGTCGGAACTGGAAAATTAATAGAATCGGTTATTCAAGAATACAACAATGGAAACCATCCTTTTGACGTTGTCTCTAATCCTGAGTTTTTAAGAGAAGGTTCGGCTATTAAGGATACGATGAATATGGAGCGTGCCGTCATTGGTGCTGCAAGCGAAAAAGCTTTTCAAATGATTGAGGAATTACATCAGCCCTTTACGGCCGATATTGTGAAAGCTTCTATAGAAACGGCGGAAATCATTAAATATGCTGCCAATGCATTTTTGGCAACCAAAATCTCATTTATAAATGATATTGCGAACATATGTGAACGTGTTGGTGCCGATGTTACTAAAGTCTCCGAGGGAATTGGTCTTGATAGCAGGATTGGCAATAAATTTTTACAAGCTGGTGTTGGATTTGGCGGATCCTGCTTTCCTAAAGATACGGCTGCACTTCTTCATATTGCTGAGGATTGTGGATACAATTTTAAATTAATCAAGGCAGTGATTGATACAAACGAAGGACAAAGGGTGCAACTGGTAAAAAAATTATTACGTGCATTAGGTTCTTTTAAAGGGAAAACGATTACTGTTTTAGGATTAGCATTTAAACCAGATACCGATGATATTCGGTCTTCTCCGGCATTGGATATTATTCCTTACTTAACAGAGCAGGGGGCAATCGTTAAGGCATATGATCCCATCGCAATCGTAGAAGCAAAAAAACAGATCGGTTATCAGTGCACCTATTCAGAGGATATCTATGAAACTATTCGGGATGCAGATGCTTGCATGATTTTAACAGATTGGCAGGACGTAAAAACATTAGATTTACCCTTAGTAAAGCAATTAATGAAACAGCCTCTGATGGTGGATGGCCGGAATCTCTTTGATTTAGAAATGATGAAACGCCTTGGATTTTCGTATTTTTCGGTTGGGAGACCAGCCATTCAAGCGGGATCTTTCACAACAAAGGCAATATAGGAGGAGGTTATTCTGATG
Source organism: Neobacillus sp. KR4-4 (assembly GCF_042136325.1). Taxonomy (NCBI): domain Bacteria; kingdom Bacillati; phylum Bacillota; class Bacilli; order Caryophanales; family Bacillaceae; genus Neobacillus; species Neobacillus sp. KR4-4. The sequence continues at coordinate 66,769 of NZ_JBHHJU010000026.1, read as the reverse complement.
AGAAAAGTAATAGTCACAGGCGGAGCAGGATTTATTGGCTCCCATATAGTAGAGGAATTGCTTCAAAATAATTACCATGTCACAGTCATTGATAATTTTTCAACAGGCAAACAAAAAAACATCGATCACTTACCTATTGAGGTCTATAATCACGACATTACCAATCCTAGCGTAATTGATTTAATTGTTTCTCTTAGTCCAGATTATATTATTCACCAAGCGGCACAAGTAAGTGTGGCGGAGTCTGTTAAAGACTTTCTATTTGATGAAAAAGTAAATATTAAGGGTTCGCTGCACATTATAAAAGCAGCGATTGAATCAAAGGTGAAAAGATTTGTATTTGCTTCGACTGCTGCGGTGTATGGAAACCCGGTTTCACTGCCTGTTACCATTTCACACCCAACTTATCCGGAATCACCATATGGACTTACAAAGCTATCGGTTGAAAATTATTTAAAAATGTCTTGTGAACTGTATCAGCTGCCATATTGTATTTTACGCTACAGCAATGTATATGGACCAAGACAAGACGCAAAGGGTGAAGGAGGAGTCGTAGCTATTTTTTCAGATAAACTCACCGAAAATAGAACACCTTTCATATATGGAGATGGATTGCAAACGAGAGACTTTATTTTTGTTAAAGATGTGGCAACAGCAAATGTAAAAGCACTAAATGTAAAAGAAAATATTTGTGTCCATGTGTCTTCCGGCTCATGTATTTCTATCAATGAACTGTTTAAAACGATGACTGAAGCCGCTGGTTCGAATCTGCGCCCGATCTATAAACAAGAGCGTGCAGGCGATATTAGGCATAGTATTCTTGAAAACGAAGAAACGAAAACAATACTAAATTGGGTGCCGGCTGTCAACCTGTTCGAAGGGTTACAGGCGACTCTCCAGTTCTCAAAGGAAAACCAATTGCAATCATTAAATGGTTAGTTTGAAAAAGGAGAAGGAAGTTTGATGCAAAGTAATCTACTAGTTAAACAAGCAACAGGTGTGTCAGCTTTTCTCTTAGCAGGATTGGCCATTACCTATTCACTTGTTGAAATGCCGGTTATAATGATGATTTTTATTGGGGTATGGGCGGTCATCGTTATGACTTTACTTATAAAAAGCAATGTTATTAGTAAACCGCAATTTCCCGCCGTTATGTATTTATTAGTCATGACAACATTTCTGAATCAATCAGTTCTAAACATTCATGTTGGATTTTTTAGCATATTTTTGTATCGCTTGGTTCTAATCGCAGCAGTTATAGTCTTTTTGTTTCATGCAATAAAAGAAAGGAATCTTCCTCAATTTTGGAATCAAGTAAATGTAAAAGGGATATTGCTTTTTCTACTGTTTTGGATGGCTTATGGTTCGGTATCACTACTTTGGGCAAAATCAATTATAGAGGGTATTAAGTCGTTAATTCTTTTGGGTATGGGAATAACGTTTGTCTTTTTGGCCGTCTTTACATTTAGAAAAATGACTAGTTTGTTCTTGTTTTATGGAATCTGGATGTTTATGACAGTCTTTTTAATGGTGATTGGATTAATCAATCATTTTGCTCACATCCAGCTGCCTACATCAACATTGTACGGTCGTCCTGAATATAAGCTGTCATATCCAACATCTGTTTTCTTTAATCAAAATGATTTTGCCACATTTCTTACGATATCGTTCTTTTTTTATCTAGCTTTAACAAAAAATAGTAAACATGTATTTTTGAAAACAACCAGCATACTTCTAGCTATTATTTGTGTGTATCTCATTTATTTGACAGATTCACGGGCAAGTTTGCTTGGTGTAATGATTGGATTACTTGTTTATATGTTTATCCTTCTTCCAAGATTTTTAAAGAAAATGGCCGTTACTATCGGATCAACCGTATTTCTATTGAGTACGATTGTATTTTTCGGCAAGTTAGTAGATTTGTTTAACGCTTCAACCATCAATCTTAGTAATGGAATGCTTCCATCTAATGTAGCAAGATTAAATTTACTGAAGAATACCCTTCAATACATATTAGATAGCTTCGGATTCGGGGTGGGAGCAGGCAATATCTCATTCTATTTGAAAAACGAATCCATCTATCCAACTAATAATGTTGTAGAAGTTCATAATTGGCTTGCGGAAATTATGGGTAATTTCGGAATTGGTATTTTACTTGGTTACATAACTATGTATGCCTATCTTTTCATACGTCTTTATAAATTTTATAGAGTTGGAAGAAGTAGAAACCAAAAAGGATTACTTGAAGCGTGTATGATGGGGCTAATTGGATTTGCTGTTTCGAGTATCAGTCCGAGCTCTATTAGTAATCTATTTTTTCATTGGGTATTTCTAGGATTAGTTATTTCTACGGTTTCTGTGCTTAAAGACACGAAAAATCAACATCAACATGAAAAATCCTACTAAGGAGCAAGGTTAAAATGGGACATATGATTCAACGATTAAAAGAAAGAATGAACAAATACTTCTTAATATTATTAGCAACTACCATTTTTCTGGGCATAATTGGATGGCTTCTTCCCGTGGGACAAGAGAAATCAAGTTATACATTAGAAACTTCGATATCCTTGGGAAACTATAAGAATCCTGAGTTAAATAATCCTAAACTTGTGATCAGTTTATTAACAAACGCTCCTTTTTATGAAGAACATTTGAAAGATCTATGGAAGGAAAAGTTTAAGGAAATAAATACGAATTTACATGTAACTATGGGACCTGATAACATCATTAATCTTTCATATTCAGATCATTCAAAGGAAAGCACAGCAAAGGTACTTAACGAGATTACTAGTGCTTTTATCGCCATCGATCATGATAGTTTCCAAGAAAAACAGAAAATCATTCAAGAATCTATCGATGCAATAACAAATGAAAAAGTAGGACCTGAGGCAAAAGTAGACCAGCAGCGTTTCTTATATGAACTTAAGACTGCTAAAGACGACATAAGACATGCTGAAATATTAAAACCTGCGGATTTTTATGCACTTGATACTGAAAATAGAGCTTTCAACTCAAAGGAAAGAGCAGTATTAGGGATATTATTGGGCGTAACATTAAGCTTTCTATGGATCGTTTTTCCCATCATTTTCAAGGAACAGTCATTTGAATAGGGGGTTATTTCATGAGTCCACAGCAGCCACTGATCTCAATTATAACACCTTCATATAATGCAAGTTTATTTATCGAGCAGACAATCACTTCTGTAAGAAAGCAAACCTATCAAAACTGGGAAATGATTATTGTTGATGATTGTTCTACAGATAATACACCAGAAATATTAGAGCAAATTGAAAAAGAAGATGAAAGAATAAAGGTTATTTATTTAAATCAAAATGGCGGGGCAGCCGTTGCCCGAAACATAGCTTTGCAAAATGCAAAGGGCAGATATGTAGCATTTCTTGATAGTGATGATTGCTGGAAACCAGAAAAATTACAAAAACAGTATTCTTTCATGCAAACCAACTATTATGCTTTTACATTTACTGGTTACGAATTAATAACTAATGATGGAGTTCTATTGAACAAACAGATACCTGCCCCCGAGCAAATTACGTACAATGATATGTTAAAGAATACGATTATTGGATGTTTGACTGTCATGATTGATCGAAAGACGGTTGGCCATTTTCAGATGCCAAACATACGCACACGACAGGATTTAGCCACCTGGCTAGCCATATTAAAAAAGGGGTTCAATGCATACGGATTAAATGAAAATTTGGCCGAGTATCGGACTGGGAATCCTTCAATATCAAGGAATAAGTGGAAAGCAGCAAAAATGAATTGGTTTGTATATCGCAAGGTAGAAAAACTTAACGTCATCAAAGCTTTTTGGTGTTTTTCACATTATGCCTTTCATGCTCTACTAAAAAGAATTTAAAAAGGGATGGGACAAATGAAGAATATACATATCATTGTGGCAACAGGGGAGTGGGGGCAGGACCAGTTACGTTACCGAAGACATCGGCTTGCAGAATATCTTCAAAAACATTCAGATACAAAAGAGGTTATTTGGTTATGCCCGTCACCTACACAAAAAGAAAAGTCCTGCTCTAGATTGTCAAATGGAATAAAACAATGGACCATACAAGATTTATTGCCACATAAAGTGTTTCGGTTTGGACGATATATTGATGAATTTCATAGATCAAAACTTCACCCATTATTACAATATTTAAGAGAAGAACAGGAAAAGTATACAGTGAATTTATGGTATACCTTTCCAGGTTACCCAATCCTTTCTGACCTCTTTTCCTGGAATAAAGTCGTTTATGATTGCAGTGATTTATGGACTTCGCCTATCAGTGGGAAAAACTCCATCCTAGCTAATTCTAGAAAAAATATCATATCAAAAGCTGAAAATCGGATTATTCAAAGGGCAGATGTAATTACTTGCACCTCTGAGTATCTAAGTTCGAGAATAGTAGAAAATTTAGGTTCCGAAGAAAAGGTGTTCACCTTTGAAAATGGGGTAGAGTATGATTTATTTGCGAACAATCCAACACAAATGGAGAATATTCTACCTGCTCAATTTAATGGTACGGTTTTAGGATTTATCGGTGGCATTAAACCGAAACTGGATTTTGATTTGATAAAGGAGGCAGCACAAAAAAAACGAGAATGGCTTTTTCTGTTTGTAGGTCCAGATGGCACGAATGATCATCCAAAATTTAAAGATTTATTAACCGAGAGAAATGTTTTATGGACTGGAAGTGTCGAACCTTCAGAAGTACCAAAATATATGAACTTAATTGATATTGGTATTATGCCATACAAATCCTCTCAATATAATCAAGCTGTCTTTCCATTAAAGTTATTTGAGTTTTTAGCAGCGGGGAAGTCGGTACTTGGTTTGCATTTGCCCTCAACGAAAAAATATGCCGAGGAATCTGTCTATGCTTATTTAGATACCGATAGTACGAACCAATTCATCCAAGTATGTGAACAATTAGAAGGGACTATAAATGATGAAAATATGATTCATAAGCGTAAGACACTTGCTAAATCAAAAAATTGGAACGAAGTATTTGAGGACATGTTTAGATTGGTTTAAAACAAACCGAGATAGCGTCAATTTTTGGAGACCCATAAAGGGTTTCTTTTTTTTGATAGTTGTTTTTTGAGTGTGTAAATGATCACAGGTGTGGAATTTTTGATGAAGGAAATACTTGCGGATCAAAAAAGAATAGTAAATACTTAACCCAGTCAATGTCTATTTGATTTTGATTTAAAAAATGAGTAATAAAAAATCCGTATAAAAGCTGCCGAAATAAAAATCAGAAACAGAATATTAAGAAAATTATTCATACAACTACCTCCCCATTTGGAAATTACTTATAAAAATGAACCATTGTATTGGAATGGCTATAGTTACATTTTAACCAGTAAATACTAAGAAATAGTTGATTCGATGTTAACCTTTTGTAAAGTATTGTTATATTTATTTTATAGATATTGAGGCTTGTTTAGCACAGGTCCATATGAAAACTTTTACAATCTTGAACAAATATAAGGAAAATACATATATTTATAATATGTAGTAAGTCTCATAAAAAAAGACCGTGAGCTCAAGACACGGTCTAAAAAACAACTATAGTAGTTAATGATTAATCCAACCTCGTCAGCCAAAACAGGATGGATTTTTCTTTGTGGACATTTTTTTGCTCATCTGAATAACACCTTTCTATCTGTTATTAAAATCATTTTTTAGTTCTGAAGTGTGCCTCCAAATAGCCATGATACCCAATAATATAGAATTACCAAGGTAAACAAGGTAGCTGGCGGGATAACAACGAAGGTTATTTTCATATACTGCCACCAACTAATCATGACTTTTCCTTTCCTTACAATATGCATCCACATTAACGTGGCCAGAGTTCCCATTGGTAGTAATAATGATCCCATGTCACTTCCTATGACATTGGCAAGATAGGATATTTTTAAACTGAGCAGAGGTAGATCCATATTTGTTAATGTTAGTGTGCCGACCATTAACGCAGGATGATTATTAAATATGTTCGAAAGAACGGATAACAAGACACCCATTAGTACACTGGCATGAAGCAGGCTTCCAGAAACCATTGGATGCATGAAGTGGATGAGCCACTCTGTTAGACCAATATTATTTAAACCGTAAATGATCACATACATACTAAAAGCGAAAACGATGATATACCACGGCGTTTTCTTCACCATATCGGTGGGAGGTATTTTTAAATATGCCCATCTCCAACCTAAAAGGACAAAAGAGCCAAAAACTGCCATAAGCGAAACTGGAATAGACAGAAACGATGCGACAAAGAGGCTGACACGAACCGCAAAGACAAACAGTAGAACGTTTCTCATAAATCTCGATCGGTCTTTCTCAGAAGCATGTTTCAATGGACTTGGCTTAAGTGGATGATAAGAAGAGAGTGAAAGCCCAGTTACCTTAGTAGGGATCGTTTTTGGTAAGACCTTTTTGAAGCGAAGAAACAAAAGCCAGGTCAGTAGAAGTAAACCAAGTGTTGCAGGGACAAACATCATCGCCGTATGCAAGTACAAACTCATGTGGACGATTTTTAGGGCGATTAGATTGACAATATTACTTACGCCAATGGGCGCACTTGAAGCGGTCGCGATTAATGCACCTGAAAGCAAATACGGAATTTTTTGGTGGTTTTTTAAGCCCATATTGTTTAGCAGTATAACTAATATTGGTGTTGTGATTAAAATACTTCCGTCGTTATTAAAAAAGAGTGTCATTAAAAAACACAATAGATTGACATACCAGAATAATCGAATGCCAGACCCTTTTGCTTTTTCTGCAAGCTTTTCTGCCATCCAGTTAAAGAACCCAAAACTTTCTAAGACGATGGCCATTACTATTGTCGCCATTATGGTAATCGCGGCACCACTGATGGTTTCCGCTATTAGACCGAGGTCAGAGAATGTAACACTCCCACTTAAGATGACAACGATTGCACCAATCGTAGCAGGGATTGCTTCATTAATACCTCGGGGTCTCCAAAAAATAAATCCTAGGGTGAGTAAAAAAGAAGCTATCGTTAACCAAACCATTGAATAAATTTCTCCTTTCGGAAGCTAGTATTTCATGAAATCAATCATGAGCGACTTTACCTCCACGTTTTGCATCCGCATCTATCCCTCCATTCCATCTATCCCTCTTGTGACTTTGTACTGTATGTATATGTCTCCCGACTGAGACAGGCTTTAGGTTTGTACCTGTTTTTTCCGAATTTCCGCTTGAGTCTATAGTGGTTGAAGACAGAGAGAGCCCCCGAAAATACGGCGGCTCTCTTAACTAGTTTATGTTTACTAAATTTCTTCCAAATAAGTTAAAATAGATATTAAAAAGAGGTGTGTCATGGACTTATTTTCAAGAATAGCGGAAGATAAAATAAAAGAAGCAATAAAAAATGGGGAATTCGAAAATCTGCCTGGGATGGGCAAGCCGTTGGAACTTAAAGATGATCTGCCAGGGATGAGCGCAGAAATGAAAATGGGTTACCGAATGCTTAAGAATGCAGGATTCATTTCAGACCAAGTCGATTTACGAAAAGAATTGATTACCTTAAATGATCTCATTTCCGCCGCCACTGATGACGAAGAAATTAACAGTTTACAAGAAAAACTAACAAGGAAACAGTTGCAGTTTGAAAAAGTGATGGCACAAAGAAGGAAAAATTCGAATGGACGTTTCGGCAGTTATGCGGAGAAAATTTATGGAAAAATTAAATAAGTAGTTGTCTGGCTTCACTAAAAATGGAACAAAATAATTGCAAGAAGATAAAGGGTTTATTACTGGAGGTACATACGTCATGTCTACCATCAATAAGATTGCTGCAACATTATTGTCAGTCCTGTTTCTAATAGAAGGAATGGTACCGAATAGGATCAGTGCTGCTGAATCAGAGGTCCCCAATATTGTGGGGGTGTATGGAGTGGCCATTGATGCAGTGACAGGCGAAATTCTTTACAACAAAAATGCCCACTCAAAAGCATTTCCAGCAAGTATGACGAAAGTGCTAACGGCCATTATTTTAGATGAACAAATAAAAGATGGGACCTTATTAAGGGTTAGCTCACATGCGGCGAATCAAGAATGCCTCTGTTTGGGGCTTACAGCAGGGGAGATGATTTCTAAACAAGATGCGATGAAAGCTTTATTATTATTAAGTGCGAATGATGTCGCCGTTACAATTGCTGAGAACACAGCCGGAAGTGAAGAAGGATTTGCAGTTCTCATGAATCAGAGGGTCAAAACATGGGGCCTTAAAAATTCTCAGTTCGTTACATCAAATGGGCTTCATGACCCAAACTATTATACAACACCCTACGATATGGCCCTCATCACGAAAGAAGCGCTTAAACATCCTAATGTACTAAAGGTTATGACTACACGAAAAACAATGATTAAAACAAGCAAGAAAGAAAAGACAATCAGTAATCTATTTAAATTTCACAGGAGCCCAAACTCGATTACTGGTAAACCTGGGTTTACAAATGCGGCTCAACATACACTATTGGAATACTTAAAACAAGGAAATAAGGAAGTTATCTCGGTTGTCATGAAAACCGATAAACAGTCAAAATACATGGATATTCAAACCATGGCAAACTATTCATTTGCCCATATGAAGTCAGAAAATGAGTTTCCGGAAGGTAGGTAGTGAGGAGGGACCCATTCATTTGACCTCAAAAAATAGACCGCCTTGTCAGCGGTCTTACTGTTGTTCTTGGTCATCCCAATAATGTAAAGTATCGATTTTACCTGTCGGCTCACTTTTTAATACATTACCATCTTTGTCTTTATATACCTCGTACTCCTGGTACGTTTCTACGATATAGCCATCCACTTTTTCGATTTTCTCTAGTTTTTCCTCCAAAACTGGAACATCGCTGGAAGGCTCAACTTCTACAGGCTGTGCCATCACAGGTTGATCGGCTGAATAGGTAAAGTTTTTATTAATAAATGAGTACGGTGAATCAAGATACGCTGCAAAACCTAATGTGGCCAATAAGCAACAAATACTAATAAAGGTTTTTAATTTCATAAAATGGGCTCCTTTTTCACTTCATCCTCGTAACCCATTTTATGCGTGTCCTAAAAACATATGCATCTTGTTTAGTTTTGTATATTTGTTGATTTAACAGATGCAATCTGCGGTCGAAAAAGTAAAAATAGAATAAAAGCAGCAATGGAGATAATTGCACCAGAAATATACGGAAGCCCGATGGCCAATGAAAACAGCCAACCACCAAGTGGAGGACCAATAATTCGGCCAAGTGAGTCAAAGGAAGATAATAGGCCAGTTGAACTTCCGTGGCCAGCGCTTGACGTTTTCGTAATTAGAGAAGAAACACTTGGACGAATGACTCCATTCCCTAAACCAAATATAGTTAGAAAAAGAGCTGCAGTACCAAAACTATTCACCAATAAAATTAAAGCAAATCCAAGCGCAGAAACAATGATACCCGACTGGATAACCATCCTTTCCCCGTATTTCTTCGTCAATCTACCAACTAGACCACCCTGGACAATCGCACTCCCAAATCCCATGATCATAAAAATATAGCCAAGTTGAGTAGCATCTAAATCTGCCTTTTTCGCAGCAAAGTAAGCAAACGTTGCTTCCAAACCAGCCAGGGATAAAGAAATTAATAATTGCACTAGATACAGAACCGTTACAGCCCCACTAAACGCCTTCCAAAAAGAGGGTTGTTTTTTGGTACCTGCCTCTGTTCTCAGTTTTGATTCTTTTAGCAAAAGGAAAACAAGAATCAAGGTAATGAGAGAAGATCCACAAGCAAGATAAAAGGGCATGTTCAAGCTGAATTTTGAGAAAATACCACCAATTGCTGGACCGAAAACAAAGCCTAAGCCCGTTGCTGCACCAATAATCCCCATTCCTTTGCCGCGATTCTCTTCGGTGGTGATATCGGCAACGTATGCCATTGCGGTAGGCATATTAGCAGAGGAAAGAATACCGCCAATAATTCTTGCCGCGAATAACATCCAAAGCTCTGTTGACAATGCTTGAATTAGAAAGGAGAGACCAAGTCCAGCTATCCCAATCATCATCACTGGCTTTCGCCCAATTCGGTCGGAAACTTGCCCCCACATTGGAGCGAAAATAAGCTGCATGAGCGAATACACCGCCATAAGTAATCCTAGTTCGGTTGGATTCGCCCCAATTTCTTCGGCATAGAAAGGTAAAACTGGAATGATAATTCCAAATCCCACCATCACCAAAAACATAACTACAAATAAAATCGGTAAAGCGGACTTTGATTGCAAAGAATTTCACTCCTAGATGAAATTTAATTTCGTTGATAATACATACTTTCTTCCTATCAATAGGATAATGGAAATGTTGATAGAAAAACAAGTCTCATGCATCAATTATTTCCTTGGGTGGAAATAGTATGCAATACTTTAATTATCACTTGTTTAGCTAAAAGATAGCTATAATTAAGCAAATTGCTAGCAATTGATATCAGAGTGATAAAAACCACAAAAAAACACCATTCCATAAGGGAAACGGTGTTTTTTGCTGAATCTAGTTCCAGTGCCCTCGGCGAGTGGGCTTCGCTAGATTATTTAACAGCTTTTCTCGTACTTTCTGATGCAAAGTCAGCGATTATGACGAGAATCATATAACAAAGAAGTAACAAGGTAATCTCTGTATATTGGAAATAGCTCATTGCCAACTTAAACTCCATACCAAGACCACCCGCACCAACAAAACCAACCACAATGGTTGTCCTCATGATGACTTCCCAGCGATAAAGAATATAAGTGAGAAATCGTGGTAATACCGTGGGCAGGATACCGTATAAGAAAATCTGGATTTTCGATGCACCTGTAGATGCTAAATTCCTTATTGGACGCGGGTCCATATCCTCAATCACCTCTGCCCAAAGCTTACCGAGAATCCCAAAGTTGTGGAGTGCAAGAGCGATTGCCCCAGGCAGTATACCGGGTTTAAAAATAAAGATAATCATCATTGCCCAAACTAACTCAGGAACAGAACGAGAAAAGATATAGGTGATGCGAACTATTCCATAAAGAATCCAGTTATACCACTTCTTTGAAGAAGTTAACCCCCCATTAGCTATATTTCTAGCTGCAGGAATCACTGTAAAAAAAGCAGCGATGGTCGCAAATCCAATTGCCATAATACTCATTTCCAATGTTTCAAGCGTGAGTTTCAAAGCAGCGGCCCAACTATCAGCTTTGAAGAAAGCAGGGGTGGCATCATTTAATCCGATCAGACCACCGAAAAATTTTTTTGCATATTCAATATTCTTATCAGATAATAATTCAAAAAATTGAGCATTCTCAGCGACCGTGATAAATCCCCATGAACAAACTACTAAAAGCAAGGTGAAAAGAAGAGAAAGCCAGCCAGGACTGAATCCCTTTCGGCGTTTCCGTTCTGTTAACCCCTTACGGACAAAATTACTCCAAACATCTACCAATATAACAAGAACAATTAGAAAAAAAACATATGACCAGACTTGATCGTATTTCAAATCAGCCAATGATAATTGAATTTGGTAGCCTAGACCGCCAAGTCCAACAAAACTCATAATGGCAGAAGACCGAATGGCACATTCAAAGCGGTACATCGTATAACTGATCATGTCGGCCCAAACCAAAGGAAAATAGCCGTAGGTGAGTAGTTGCAGTTTGGATGCTCCTGCTGATTTTAAGGCCATAATTGGCTGATCAGGCACATCATTTAACATGTCCGCAAAAATTCTGCCAAGTATCCCTCCGTATGGAATCGCAAGGGCAAATATGGCTGCATAAGGGGAAAGACCTACGGCAGCAACGAAAAGCCAGGCCCATATTAACTCATGAATCGAACGCGTGAAGCCTAATATTCCCCTAAAAAATACTTTAGACGTTAACCGAGCAACCCTGCTTGAGGTTAATGTTCCAGAGGCAAGAACACCGACTATTAGTGCATAAATAATGGCAAGTGACATGCCGGCAACAGCATAGGCTAGCGTTATCCAGGCTGATTCAAGCCCCTTCATTAATACCTCAGCAGACAGGTCCGGTTGAATGAGTCCTTCAAATATTTGCAACAATGTCGGTATTCCACCTGCATGGAATAGATCGGCATTCCATTGAATTGAAAACAAGCTCCAAACGAATACGGCCGTCAAAAGTAACGTGAGAAGGAGGCGATTATACATACCGAAGACTGATTTACGTCCCAACATCTCACCCTTGCTCCTTTAACCGATAAAGATCTCTTAACAAATCATCTGTTACTTTTTCTGTCGGTAAATCAAAAAGAATTTCCCCATTTTTAAGGGCGATGATTCTTGTAAAATATTTACGAGCATATTCGACGGAATGTATACTTGTGATTAATGTTTGTTTTTGCTCTGAAACGATTTTAATGAGCATGGCTAAAACATCTTCCGCACGCGCCGGATCAAGGGAGGCTACAGGCTCGTCCGCTAAAACCACTTCAGGTTTTTGGACCATTAATCTTGCCATTGCGACACGCTGCTGTTCGCCTCCAGATAAAGTGGACGTGATTTCATGGATTTTATCAGAAAGACCAACTCGATCCAGTGCTTTCAAAGCAACTTCTTTTTCTTGGGGAACAAGTAATGAGAAGAGGGATTTGATAACGCCCCATTCCGCTAATCGTCCCGCCAGGACATTATGAATGACGGCAATGGACCCAATAAGATCAAACTGTTGCCGAATGACGCCAACTTTTTTAGCAAAAATTTTGCCTTTTTTATAGGCTGATATTGGATGGCTATCGATTATTAGTTCCCCGTTTTGGATTGGCACGAGTCCGGCTATGGAATTTAATAATGTAGTTTTTCCCGCGCCGCTTGGTCCAATTAAGGCAACCATTTCCCCTTGCTCAATAGAAAAAGAAAGGGAAGATAAAGCTATCTTCCCCTCAAAATGTTTCGATATATTTTTTGCTTCAATCATTGTTTTTGAAGACATTCTACGACACCTACTACTTAATAATCTGTAACTCTTTTGCTACCTTTTCAATCTTTTTGTAATTATCATTATTTGTTTCGACAAAACTCTCCGTTTGGAATAAATCCGCAATTTCCTTTTGGTCTCCCGTAATGGATAGAAGGGCATCTTTAACTTTTTGCTTAGTTCCTTTACCAAAGACTTCTTCGACATTACTATTGATAGTCCAGTTATAGTCATAGTAAGCAGGGGTGGTATAGAATACTTTTACTTTTTTCGTATCCACTTTACCTTCTTTTACCGCTGCTTCCCAAACGGCCTCATTGAGTGCGCCCGCCTTAAAGGCACCGGATTCAATTAACTTATAGGTTGTATCATGTGAACCGGAGAAGTTGGGCTTGCCATCAAAATCGGTATTGGCATCTATTCCAGCTTCAGTTAGGAAGTATCTTGGCATTAAATGGCCGGAAGTTGAGCTTTCACTGCCAAATGTGAATGATTTCCCTTTTAAGTCTTCCAGCTTTGTGATATTTTCAGATGATTGGGTAATAAAGACCGAATGGAACTTAGCGTCCCGTGGTCGTTGCACAATTGATTCTGCTTCAGGAACAAGGTTTCTAGCTTGTACACTTGTTAAGCCGCCAAACCAAGCCATATGAATTTCACCACGTTGGAAACCAGTTACTAATGCTGCATAATCCACAGACGGTACAAATTCAACTTTCATACCAGTTTTTTCACTAAGATATTTTGCAACAGCGGTCATCCCTTTATCTAAATCTGCAGCATTCTGGTCAGGAATGGCTCCAATTTTAAAAATTTCATTATTAGTCTCTTCTTTTTTTCCTTCACTCGTTTTTTCATCACTTTGCCCACAAGCAGCTAATGAAATTACTAGCATAACAAGAATAAGAGCAGAAAGCCATTTTTTCACATTAATTCCACCTTAGTTTTTAAATAGTTTCTCTGTACTTTTAGAATTATACTTAAATGATTTTTGATTATAAATTCATTAAATCGATTTAAATAATATTTATTAATCGATATTATAGATAACAAAACATATTTATCTATAGATGGCAGGCATTCCAAACTTCCTCCAATTTTTACGATGAATAATATTCCATAAAACAAGGGCAAAATAAAAGAAAAAGGAATTAGATATGATTGGATTACTAATTGCCATTATTTCATTTAATTATTTTGCTTTTAAGAAAAATAAACTTCTAAATGGTAATCAAATTGTCCATATATGGACTTTTACGGTCGCTTTCCAAGTATTGTTCGATGTGATGGTTGAATTCAAATACCATGGATACTGGTATTTTGATAAAGAAATTGATTGGGAAGGATTGCTTCCACATATATTTTTAGTGCCCGCTGTTAATATGATTTTTTTAAATTACTTTCCATTTAAATCAAAAATCATTAAGAAAATATTTTATATTATCATTTTTATCATTCTGATTTTGATTTATGAAGCCATCACATTGCTGCCAGCTCCGTGGGGTTTCTTTCATTATGGATGGTGGAAGTTATGGCACGCAGCCATTCTTGACCCAATTTTACTGATCATACTATTAGGTTTTTATAAGTGGATATGTAAGTTAGAAATGAGTTCCTGTAAAGCTCCAAAAATACAAGAATGAATAGATATTGAGCTGCATACGCGCTCTTTTCTTTTTGCCGTAATTATTTAGTTAGATGCTTAAACACATGAATACCCTTGTCCATATAATAGTAAAAAAGAGGGGAAGGGGTGAATCGTTTGGCAATCAATGAAAAGGGAATATCAATCGGTACCATTTCTGGTGGGATTGTAAACTTTGGTGGAGCGGTTTGTATTAGTCCAATCACAATCACATCGGATAATACAGGTTCTGGAAGTGATAATACAAAAACAAATATAACTTCAAGGTCTAGAGTAAGCTCCACTACAAAAAGAAACATAACAGACCTGTTAGAAATGATTAAGGCGATGCTTTGAATGGCATCGCCTTTTTGATAACATTTCCTGAAATAAAAAAGAAAGGACGTTACCTTTTAGTATCGTCCTTTTACATTATTTTTTATTATTATGAGGCAATTTGATTATTTACTTCATTTACTTGCTTCATTTGCTTTGTTGACTTTGTTACGTTTAAAACAATGTTTAAAAAGATTGCAGTTAGACTTCCTGTGACAATGCCGCTGCTGGTAAGGATTTTAACACTCTCAGGCAGGTGGGCAAACATATCCGGTACGGCCGTTACGCCCATTCCCATCCCAACTGAACAAGCTATGATTAGGAGATTTTCTTGTGAAGCAAAATCTACGTTACCAAGCATTTTTATTCCATAAGCAATGACCATTCCAAACATAGCCACCATTGCACCACCAAGTACAGGTGTTGGAATAACTGTAGTAAAGGCTGCAATTTTCGGAATAAACCCAAGAAAAACTAACATGCCGCCCATTGTATAAATGACGTTATTGCTTTTAACACCTGAAAGCTGGACAAGTCCTACGTTTTGGGAATAGGTTGTGTATGGGAATGCATTAAATATCGCACCAATAATACTTGCTAGACCTTCCGCACGATAACCTCTAGATAAATCCTTCTCTGTTAATTTTTTTCCAGTGATGTCACTTAAAGCGAAATAAACTCCTGTTGATTCTACCATACTCACAATTGCAACGAGTGTCATCGTAATGATCGGAGTCCATTCAAAGGTAGGGGTCCCAAAATAAAATGGTTTTACCATGTGGAACCATGATGCATCAGCAACAGCTGAAAAGTTTACTTTCCCCATAATAGATGCGACTACCGTACCGCCCATTAATCCTAGTAAAATAGAAATGGAGCGAATAAAACCTTTTGTAAAACGGTAAAGCAAAATAATAAATAGCAACGTTCCGAAAGCTAAGCCGATATTTGAAAGGCTGCCAAAATCCGGGCTCCCTTGTCCGCCAGCGATGTTATTCATTGCGACAGGGATCAATGTAATCCCAATAATAGTAACAACCGAACCAGTAACAACAGGTGGGAAGAACTTAATTAACTTCCCAAAGAATTGAGAAATAACAATGACTATTAGTCCAGAAATGAGAATGGAACCATAAATGGCAGAAATGCCAAACTGTCCGCCAATGGCAATCATCGGTCCAACGGCAGTAAAGGTACAGCCAAGTACAATTGGTAAACCGATTCCGAAAAAGCGATTCTTCCAAACTTGTAGTATTGTTGCAATTCCGCACATTAAGATGTCGATGGATACCAAGTAAGTTAATTGTTCCCCCGAAAATTTAAGAGCCCCTCCAACGATTAGTGGAACAATTACCGCTCCTGCGTACATCGCTAACACATGCTGAATGCCTAAAGAGGCAATTTTAAATGGATGTTGTTTCATTAGATTAATTCCTCCACATTTTCATTGATAAATGTTACTTCTCCGTTTGATAGGGAAGCAATTCTTGCTAAGGATTCAACCCTTAAACCCATGTCCTTCAATTTTTGTGCACCGTGTTGAAATGATTTCTCGATGACAATGCCAATTCCAGCAACGTTTGCACCGCTTTGTTGAACGATTTTTACTAAACCAAGAGCAGCTTCACCATTAGCTAAGAAATCATCAATGATAAGTACTCGATCACTTTCATTCATGTATTTATTGGAAACCGAAATCTCGTTTGTTTCATTTTTGGTAAATGAATAGACAGACGCCGTAAGTAAGTCATCGACCAGTGTCAATGATTTTCTCTTTCGGGCAAATAGAACTGGAACGTTCAAATATAAACCGGCCATCACGGCAGGGGCAATGCCTGAGGATTCAATCGTTACAATCTTAGTAATGCCTTCCTCTGCAAATAATCTCGCAAATTCTTTCCCAATCTCAAGCATTAACTGCGGGTCGATTTGATGGTTTAAAAATGAATCGACCTTTAACACCTGGTCGGATAAAACCTTTCCGTCAGAACTAATTTTGTCTTCTAGTAATCTCATGATTGAAAACTCCCCTTTAAAATAATAAAAGCCCAAAGGTCAATACCTCACAACAAAATAATTGAGTGAGATAATGACCTTTGGGCTTCATGTCCAAACGGTTAAGGAATGAGTGCATCTCTTAAAAAGTTTGCACATTTTCCCATTACCCACTCATAGTCAGATTGTTAACGGCAATCTGGTAGAAACTTCCGGGCCTTATCCCCGCGATTATATGAGTGAAACGCATATGAATTTATTCACATTATAAAGCACATAAAAAGAGGAAATCAATCATTATTTTGCAAAAAACGAACAATAAGGTTTTTAAAATCAAAATCGTTCGTGCTCGGAAAGCGGTTAAATAAGTGTAAATAAAAGAACTACACAAATATTGAATAACCATTCATTTTCAGTTACTATTAAAGAGAAAATTAATTTTGAAAATTCTAAAATAAAGAGAAGGTGAGCACAATAAGGAAATCTATTCCAGATTCCTGGTGGAATCAAATGAAATTACCGGCCATTTCAGCCCCGATGTTTTTGGTGTCAGGCACCGAACTCGTCAAAAATTGTTGTCTGAATGGGGTAATTGGTTCTTTTCCTGCTCCAAATGCAAGGCCAATTGAAGTTCTGGATCAGTGGATGGGGCAATTAAATGCAGAGTTGGCGGAGGCACGGGCTCTCGAACCTAACCGCAAGATTGCACCGTGGGCGATGAATATGGTTGTACATAGTTCCTACGGCCGCCTGCAGGAAGAACTTGAATTGATTAAAAAGCACCAGCCGCAATTGGTGATTACCTCATTAGGAAGTCCGAAATTAGTTGTTGATATTGTTCATGAATATGGTGGTCTAGTGTTCTCGGATGTAAGTGATTTAAAATTTGCAAAAAAAGCGGCAGAAGCAGGTGTTGATGGCTTGATATTAGTATCTAGCGGGGCGGGAGGTCATGCTGGACAAATTAATAACTTTGCCTTTGTAGATATGGTTCGCAAATTCTGGGATGGCATTGTTGTTCTGGCAGGTTCTATTTCTACAGGGAAGGGGATTTTAGCAGCACAAGCTGCCGGAGCAGATCTTGCTTATATGGGAACAAGGTTTATCGTAGCTACCGAAAGTATGGCAAATAATGAGTACCGAGAAATGCTCGTTGAATCCACGCAAGAAGATATCCTATTAACCGATGCTTTCTCCGGTGTCATGTGTAATATGCTGGTACCAAGTATTAAAAAGGCGGGATTGAACCCAGATACACTGGTTAAAAAAGCTCAAGTTAACTTTGATAGTATGCAAAGGGAAACAAACGTAAAAGCATGGCGCGATATTTGGTCAGCAGGGCACGGCGTCGGAGCCATAAATAAAATTGAATCAGTGTCTGAAATAATAAATAGTTTAGAAAGCGAATACAAAGAAGCATTACAAACTCTCAATCGGAATGCAGGGAAATTTAGTTCCTTGCCTTGTCAATAAATTAAAAGTAAAAAACGCTCAGCGCCACTTGGCTGAGCGTTTTTACTTTGTGGTAACTTGATTGGAATACATCCATTACCTACAAACGGCCCTCTATTTTAGGACATAAGGGAAACTGAGTTTACTTCTTCTTTTTTTCCTTTGAGACGATCTTAACCACCTTATAACCTGGTTTCATTTTAATCTTTTGAACTCCATTATTGGTTGTCACTTGATACATGGTGAATTTCCGAGGCTGACGTTCGAGGACGTCGATCTTCTTAATTGTCTCTTTGTGAAAATATTTATGAAGTTTCTTGGTTTGCTTTTCTTGTTTTTCACCATAAAGGAGATCGTAGGCGAAGATAAATAAAAATATAAATAAAGCACCAAGGATAAGTGTATACAAGACAGAATATAAAAATGACAAGGTTGACATCCTTTCTTAAAGCAATCGAGAGTATCTACGTCTTCAAGAAACCATTATAACGGAAAAGCAATCTATTTATAAGTTAATGTATAGTGAATGATCTTAAGAAATAACATTATTTTGATTTGGGTAATCTAAAAGATATAAAAAATATTTTTCTTTTTTGTCCACTATATATGAACAAATTTAAAAATTTATGATAAAGTATACAATAGGAATCCTTTAATACCGCTATTTAACTGCAATATCAATGTCCTTCTGAAACGGACAACTGTTTATCCGCAAATGACATTAAAGGTTCAAATTATAAGGGGGAAATGAATAATGTCTAGTCATATTTTAGAACAATTTTTAAATGAAAATCTTGAGGATTTAAAGGGGAAAGGTCTATACAATGTCATCGATCCACTCGAGAGCCCCAATGGTCCACTAATCACGATTAATGGCAGAGAACTTGTTAATCTTTCTTCTAATAACTATTTAGGGTTAGCAACCGATGAACGTTTGAAAAATGCAGCAGCCGAAGCCATTGAATCCTACGGCGTTGGGGCAGGCGCAGTTCGTACAATCAACGGAACACTTAAGTTGCATGTGGAACTCGAAGAAAAATTAGCTGAATTTAAACATACTGAAGCAGCGATTGCCTACCAATCTGGATTCAATTGTAACATGGCAGCCATTTCTGCGGTAATGGATAAAAATGATGCCATTCTATCGGATGAATTAAACCATGCGTCGATTATTGATGGCTGTCGTCTATCGAAAGCAAAAATCATCCGTGTTAATCACTCAGATATGGAAGATTTACGTGCAAAAGCAAAAGAGGCAAAAGAGTCCGGCCTTTACAACAAGATTATGGTGATCACAGATGGCGTCTTTTCCATGGATGGCGATATTGCCTTATTGCCGGAAATCGTGGAGATTGCTGAAGAATTCGACTTAATTACATATGTCGACGATGCCCATGGTTCAGGTGTCCTTGGTGATGGAGCAGGGACCGTAAAGCATTTTGGTCTTTCTGATAAAATTGATTTTCAAATTGGCACATTATCTAAAGCAATTGGTGTAGTCGGCGGATATGTGGCTGGTAAAAAGAATCTGATTGATTGGTTAAAAGTTCGCAGCCGCCCATTCCTATTTTCAACTTCACTTACTCCTGCAGATGTAGCAGCAAGCAAGAAATCGATTGAAATTCTCATGGAAAGCACAGAGCTTAACGAGAAACTTTGGGATAATGGAAATTATCTTAAAAAAGGCTTGAAAGAGTTAGGTTTTAATATTGGTAACAGTGAAACGCCAATTACACCTTGTATTATTGGTGACGAAGCACTTACCCAACAATTCAGTAAGCGTTTGAATGAAGAAGGGGTTTATGCTAAGGCCATTGTTTTCCCAACGGTACCGAAAGGAACTGGACGTGTTCGTAACATGCCAACAGCAGCACATTCAAAAGAAATGCTCGACCGTGCAATTGCGATATATGAAAAAGTAGGTAAGGAAATGGGCGTTATTAAATAGAAAATACAATTTTTAGCTAAGTGAAGAGGACGGTGAAACGACGATGAAGCGTATATTAATTACTGGTGCTTTGGGACAGATTGGATCAGAATTAACCTTAAAACTACGAGACATTTATGGAGCGGATAATGTTATTGCGACAGATATCAAAAAGAATGAGAGTGAAGCTGCTCAAAGCGGCCCATTTGAGACGGTCGATGTAACAGATGGAAACCGAATGGTAGAAGTAGCAAAAAAATATAATGTTGATACGGTTATGCATTTAGCTGCCTTGTTATCGGCAACTGCAGAGGCGAAGCCTGTATTTGCATGGAATTTAAACATGGGTGGGCTGATGAATGGACTTGAAACGGCAAGAGAACTAAAAGCACAATTTTTCACACCTAGTTCGATTGGTGCGTTTGGGCCTTCAACACCTAAAGACAATACCCCTCAAGATACAATTATGCGACCGGCCACGATGTACGGTGTCAATAAAGTGGCAGGGGAATTATTGTCTGACTACTATTTCCACAAATTCGGAGTCGACACCCGCGGCCTGCGTTTCCCTGGATTAATTTCCTATGTCGCTCTTCCTGGCGGTGGAACCACTGATTATGCGGTTGAAATTTACTATGAAGCAGTCAAAAATGGAAAATATACTTCTTACATTGATAAAGGTACTTATATGGATATGATGTACATGCCAGATGCCTTGAATGCCATTGTTGATCTAATGGAGGCCGAATCCTCTAAATTAATCCATCGCAATGCTTTTAATGTGACGGCCATGAGTTTTGATCCAGAGGAAATTGCTGCTTCCATCGCTAAGTTTGTTCCTGGATTTGAAATTTCGTATCATGTGGATCCGGAACGTCAAAAAATAGCGGAAAGTTGGCCGAATTCCATTGATGCTACAGCAGCAAAAGAGGAATGGGGCTTTAAATACGCATTTGATTTAGATAAAATGACCAAGGACATGGTGGAAAAACTGCGTCAGAAGTTCTAATAAAAAAATCCTGAGCCAAAATGGTTCAGGATTTTTTTATTATCTTTTCACATAAATATATTTTTCCTTTTTCTCCGTAACTCTTCCTACAATCGAAGCATGTGCTAATCCACTAGCTCGAAGTTTGTCCACATACAGCGCGGCTTCCTGTTCACTGAGAGCGACAAACAAACCGCCGGAAGTAATCGCATCACAAAGGAGGAGTTGTTCCTCAGGAAGGAGTTCCTCGTAGACAACATCATCCGCTAACCATTTATGATTCGCCTTCGAACCGCCGGGAACTACACCATTTTTCGCTAATTCAAGGGCACCTTCTAGGACAGGGACTTGGCCGAGTGAAAATTCAAAACTGACATGACTGCCGCGTGCCATTTCACTTCCATGACCTAGTAATCCAAATCCAGTTATATCCGTGACAGCGTGAGGGTGAAATTCTGTTAACACTTCAGCCGCCACCTTATTTAGCTCAGCCATGGTGTCAGTCACAGTTTGTTCTTGTTCTGGCGTTACTGCACTTCTTTTTATACCAGTTGTGATGATTCCGACACCGATAGGTTTGGTCAACACAAGGACATCACCAGACTGGGCACCGACATTTTTCCACACTTTATCTGGGTGGACGATTCCAGTTACAGATAATCCAAATTTAGGTTCTTGGTCATCAATAGAATGGCCGCCAACGGTAATCGCTCCGGCTTCCTTTACTTTATCAGCTGCTCCACGCAGTATCTCCGAAAGCATCTCAGCGCCCAATTTTTTAATAGGGAAGCCGACGATGTTTAAGACGGTTTTAGGCTCTCCACCCATAGCATACACATCACTTAATGCGTTTGCAGCGGTGATTTGTCCAAACATATAAGGGTCATCCACAATAGGAGTAAAGTAATCCACGGTCTGAATTAGTGCAATCGAGTCAGTTAATTGATAGACCCCAGCATCATCAGATGTATCAAGTCCCACTAATAATTCTGGAACAGGTTCTTGTTTTGGTAAATGACGCAAAACTTGCGCCAGGTCCTCAGGACCAATTTTGCAGCCTCAACCAGCTTTTGTTGAAAAAGAGGTCAAGCGTACTTTATCTTGTTCACTCATCGTGTCCACCTCCATTTTTATAGTATAACTCTTTCCCAAAAAATCCGCACGGATAGACAAAAAAATTGTAGTGGAAGAAGGAATAGGGTAAAATATTTACACTATCACGAAGTAGTAAACACATTTTTTTGGAGGCTGTTTCTATGAAAAATTACCATATTATTGTAGAATTTTGCATGCAATGAAACTACTCACCTAAAGCCGCGAGTTTCGCGGAAGAGCTTTTCAATCATTTTTTTAGAGATATTCAAAAGTTAGAACTAATTCCAAGTTCAGGGGGCGCATTTGAAGTGACCGTGAATGGGGAGAAAATCTATTCCAAGCTTGAAACAGGAATTTTTCCTGATACAGACGAAATGATTGAAATCATTTCCACAAAATAAAAAGAAACCCTCTAATCAAGATAAATTAGAGGGCTTTTTTTTTTACTTATAAAAAGATTATGTTACTTGAGGAACGAAAAAATATTCCCACAATAGTGAAGAAATTATGGAAGGGTAATGTATCTGTTTTTTCCTATACATCTATCTATTTTTGATATCACAACTTCTAAAATTCCGTTAGTAAAAGTGGCATAAACAGCCTGGTTCACGACTTGAAACGGAAAGTTAATGGACCTTTCTCGTTTTTTGATCTTGGAAGGGGGGTATTTAGACGCTGATATCACTAATTTATCTCCTTCTATATAAACCTTTAATTCAGAAGTTTGATATTCATTTAAAATGGCCTCAACAATCCATTCCTTTTCTGTCTCATACAGATCGATTTGAAATTGGGTTGCATCATAATAGGACGTAAGTGGATCGAGAAAATATTCCTCCAGCCATTTTTCTACTTCTTCAAAGTCAAAGTTTTGATTATTTTTCAGTTGTTTCTTTTTTGACATATTTAATCCCCCTTGCTCGTTTCATTTTATTCATAAGGGATAAAAATGTGAAGATGATATGATATAATTGGGACATGCAGAAGCGCCTCTTTTCTTAATTACGATCATCTATGGGCTCTTAAGCTTGGTATAATATAGAAGAGTACGACGGATAAAGGAGTTTTTATCTTGAAAGAATGGCTACGCTCCATCCCAGCGGTCCATGAACTTCAAAATCATCAGAGGTTTTTGAATCTACTTAATGAAAGTCAGTTGGATCAACTACATTTGACCAAACAACTTAAAGATTGTCTTGAAAGCATTAGGGGGGCAATTCTTTATGATGATTGGCCAGGTGCGAGACCAGGGACCAACGATTTTCTTGACGACCTATTTTCTATCCTCGAATCAAATATTAAGAAACAGTATTCTTATACGATTGAAAAAGTGATCAACGCAACAGGCACTATTTTACATACAAATTTAGGAAGGGCTAGATTGAGTGAAAACGCGATCAGCCATATGATTGAGACGGCAAGGAACTATTCCAACCTAGAGTATAAGTTATCTGAAGGCGAAAGAGGCTCACGACATAGTCATGTTGAAAGCTTAATTAAAGAAATCACTGGGGCTGAAGCAGCCATGGTGGTTAATAATAATGCTTCTGCTGTTTATCTTGTTTTAAGAGCCCTCGCTCTTCAAAAAGAAGTCATTGTTTCGAGAGGGCAGCTTGTTGAAATTGGCGGTTCCTTTCGAATTTCATCAATCATGGAAGAGAGTGGGGCAAACCTAGTTGAAGTGGGCACCACCAATAAAACGCATTTATTTGATTATGAAAAAGCAGTCAGCCCAGACACAGCAATTGTCATGAAAGTTCATACGAGTAATTTTAAAGTGATTGGTTTTACCAAAACGGTCGAAACAGAAGAACTTGTTCATCTTACAAAACGTTTGGAAGATGTCATTTTTTATGAAGATCTAGGAAGTGGTGCCATATACGATTTCAGGAAGCATGGAATTGGTGAGGAACCTGTCGTAAAAGAGGTCATTGGGTTAGGGGCAGATGTTGTATCTTTTAGTGGAGACAAGCTCCTTGGCGGACCACAGGCAGGGATTATTGCTGGTAAAAAAGAAATTATTGACCGTTTGAAAAAACATCAATTGGCACGAGTTCTGCGTGTCGATAAAATGACGTTAGCTGCATTAGAAGGAACATTAATTGATTATGCCCGTGGTGAAACAGGACTGGTAAATATTCCAACGCTTCGAGATTTATTTGTACCACTTGAAGAATTAGACGTTCGATCTAAGTCTTTTGTTACAAATTTATTACAAAATACCGGAAAGTATGTTACGAAAATTACTGAGGCAACCAGTCAAGTGGGTGGAGGAACGATGCCTGATGTGGAGCTTCCAACGATGGTGATCGCTTTGAAACACAGTACTCTGAGTGCAGACCAGCTTAGCAAAAAACTACGCACAGAAGTGAAGCCGGCTATTGTCGGACGGATCCAAAAAGATGAATTTATCATTGATTTACGAACAGTGACGCCTGAAGAAGAAAAGCACCTACTACAAGCTTTTATTAATATTTAGAATATAAACCTGGAGCCCCAGCACTTCATCTTAGTGCTGGGGCTTTATATAGAGAATTTAGTGCCCAAAAACCTATAGGTGCTTCGGGTAACTACATATCATGATGGGTATTATGTTTGGCCCTTGTATGGTTGCGATTCTTTACCTTTTTAGAACCACTAAGCGGCTCAGGCTGGCCAGATTGTTTTGGTGCATTTTTTCTCATGTCTTTGCCATCGTTTTTGTTCATTTTTCATCCCTCCTATATGTTAGGATGCAGTCATTAAGTCCTTTTATACCGTATATTTTTTGTAGTTCTGTGCAATTTAACTGTAAACAAAATGAAGGAGTGAAAGATGCTCATGCAAAAGTTTCCTTACCACAAAGATAAACAACAAGCATTTCAAGCAGCACAACAAGGGTATGAGAATGCCCAAGGACTATATGAAACCATCGTGAGTGATAGTGCAAGTTATGGCCATCAACTGAAACATCTGAAGGATGAAGTAAATGAAGCCTATCAGCAGATTTCAAATGCCATGGAAGTAGCATCAGAACATCAACGGGCACAGTTAGAACGGTTCCAACAGGATTTATCAACCATGGTGTCAGAAGTCAATCAAGTGGAGTAAGAAAAGCAGGCGGGAGATCGCCTGCTTTCCTTTTCTGAATTCAGTTGAAGTGCTTAGGGTTTCGCGGTCATAAGCATTGCGCTTCCGCTTTTTACTATTGATTCTTTTTCCGTTTTTTGTTATTCATTCTTTCTTTGGTGGTTAATTCAGACTCACTGGCAAATTCCTCATTAAAGCCGGCGCCTTTTCCTTGGCCTTTAGCTGCATTCATCCCTGGAATTACATGATTAGACTTTCGTTTCACCATAGTAATCACCTCCTACAACATTACTATTTCCTGCATAGCAAAAATAATGACAAAGAAAAGTTTTTTTGAGATAATATTAGTGAAAATTTCGTTTTTTCCCTACCAACATCTATATTAACACAGATGGTGTTTTTTGAATTTTCAGAACAAAATACATAAAAAAACATAAGTTAAACTTATCAATCACAATAACTTTCTTGTTATTTACTTATGAATTAGGTTGTATTAAGATAAGAATTGTGAGAAAAGTTAAGACGGATGGGAAAATTCAGACTTTTCGACTTTTCATTTATTTTAGTGAATTATGACGAATGAGGGGGTTTATAACACATGGTTAAAAACGATGTATTTAACGCACGAGCTTCTTTTGAAGCCAATGGTAAACGTTATCACTATTACCGTCTAAGTGCACTTGAAGAGGCAGGAATCGGCAACGTTTCTAAATTGCCTTACTCAGTAAAAGTTTTACTTGAATCTGTACTTCGCCAATATGATGGCCGCGTAATCGCAAAAGAGCACGTTGAAAACTTAGCTAAATGGGGAACAGCTGAACTGAAAGAAGTGGATGTTCCATTCAAACCTTCACGTGTAATTCTTCAAGACTTCACAGGAGTTCCAGCAGTGGTAGACCTTGCTTCACTAAGAAAAGCAATGGCTGACCTAGGCGGGGACCCAGACAAAATTAATCCAGAAAAAACTGTAGACCTTGTTATCGATCACTCTGTTCAAGTTGATGCTTATGGATCTAGTGATTCTTTACGAGTGAACATGGATTTAGAATTTGAACGGAATGCAGAGCGTTACCAGTTTCTTAGCTGGGCACAAAAATCATTCAACAACTATCGTGCCGTTCCGCCTGCAACAGGTATCGTTCACCAAGTAAACCTTGAATACTTGGCTGACGTTGTTCACGTAGCTGAAGTAGATGGTGAATTAGAAGCATATCCAGATACTTTAGTAGGAACAGACTCACATACAACAATGATCAATGGTATTGGTGTTCTAGGCTGGGGCGTTGGCGGTATTGAAGCTGAAGCTGGCATGTTAGGACAGCCTTCTTACTTCCCAGTACCTGAAGTTGTTGGTGTTAAGTTAACGGGCGAACTTCCAAATGGAGCAACCGCAACAGACTTAGCATTAAAAGTAACTCAAGTACTTCGCAGTAAGGGTGTAGTTGGTAAATTCGTTGAATTCTTCGGCCCGGGTGTATCTGTACTTCCACTTGCTGACCGTGCAACGATTGCAAACATGGCTCCTGAATACGGTGCTACATGCGGATTCTTCCCAATTGATGATGAATCACTAGCATATTTACGTTTAACAGGCCGTGAAGAAGATCAAATTAATGTGGTTGAACAATACTGCAAAGCTAATGGCTTATTCTTTGATCCTTCATTTGAGCCAGTTTACACAAATGTAGTTGAAATCGAACTTTCTGAAATTGAAGCAAATCTTTCTGGTCCTAAGCGTCCACAAGATTTACTCCCACTTTCAAAAATGAAAGAAGAATTCGTTAAAGCTGTTTCTGCACCACAAGGAAACCAAGGCTTTGGCTTACAAGCAGATGAACTTGATAAGTCCGCTACAGTTAAATTTAACAATGGCGACGAAACTACTATTAAAACTGGTGCAGTTGCGATTGCATCGATCACAAGCTGTACAAATACATCTAACCCGTACGTCCTAGTAGGTGCTGGATTGGTTGCGAAGAAAGCTGTTGAATTAGGAATGGAAGTTCCAAAATTCGTAAAAACATCATTAGCACCAGGATCTAAGGTAGTAACTGGATATCTTCGTGATTCTGGCTTACTTCCATACCTAGAGCAAATCGGCTTCAATCTAGTTGGTTACGGCTGTACAACATGTATCGGTAACTCCGGTCCATTAAAAGAAGAAATTGAAAAAACAATCGCTGAAAACGATCTATTAGTTACTTCAGTACTTTCTGGTAACCGTAACTTCGAAGGCCGTATTCATCCGCTTGTAAAAGCAAACTACCTTGCTTCACCACCATTAGTTGTTGCTTACGCCCTTGCTGGTACTGTAAACATCGACTTCGCTTCTGAAGCAATTGGTAAGGATAAAGATGGAAACGATGTATTCTTCAAAGATATTTGGCCATCCACTGCAGAAGTTAATGATGTAGTAAAACGCACAGTTACTCCTGAATTATTCCGGAGCGAATATGCGAACGTGTTTGGTGACAACGAACGTTGGAACGAGATCAAAACAAGCAATGAGCCATTATATACTTGGGATGAAGATTCAACATATATTGCTAATCCACCGTTCTTTGAAGGCTTATCACCAGAACCAGGTACTGTTGAACCATTAACAGGACTTCGTGTAGTAGGTAAGTTTGGTGATTCTGTAACAACTGACCATATTTCACCAGCAGGTGCTATTGGTAAAAATACGCCAGCAGGGAAATATCTACTTGAAAAAGGCGTTGCGATTCGTGACTTTAACTCTTATGGTTCCCGTCGTGGTAACCATGAAGTAATGATGCGTGGAACATTTGCAAACATTCGTATTCGTAACCAAATCGCACCAGGTACAGAAGGTGGTTTCACTACTTACTGGCCAACTGGTGAAGTTACATCGATTTATGATGCTTGCATGAAGTACAAAGAAAACGGTACTGGACTCATTGTTCTTGCTGGTAAAGATTACGGAATGGGCTCTTCACGTGACTGGGCTGCGAAGGGAACTAACCTTCTAGGAATTAAAACAGTTCTTGCTGAAAGCTTTGAACGTATTCACCGTTCAAACCTTGTGTTAATGGGTGTGCTTCCACTTCAATTTAAAGATGGCGAAAGCGCTGAAACACTTGGTTTAACTGGTAAAGAAACCATCGATGTTCAAGTAGGCGAAGATGTTAAACCACGTGACCTTCTTAAAGTAACAGCAACTGACGAAGCTGGTAACAAGAAAGAATTTGAAGTTCTTGTTCGTTTTGACTCAGAAGTTGAAATTGATTACTACCGTCACGGTGGAATTCTTCCAATGGTTCTACGTGAAAAATTACAAGCTTAATATTGATAACACCATGCCACTTGGCATGGTGTTTTTTATTGAAAGGATTGACAATCTTTAGCTCTTTTTAATAAAATATAAATAACAAACGAAAAGGAATGATTAAGGGCCGATGAAATTATAATCTTATTTTTCAGACATGATTCGAATAACGAAAAATGTTGAACCTGAAGAATAGGATTAGTATGTCCTTTTTTATGTCCAAATCGTATAAATGCGAACACAATCAAACCATTAACGGGTTTATTTGTGTTGCTCCTAAAGCGATAAATATGACATAAATCTCTCTTCAGGTTCTTGTGAAGGGAGTTTTTTAATGCTTAGAAATCAGCAAATTGTATTAAAAGTAATCGACATAGAAAAAAGTTTTCATTTAAAAAAGGTATTGGATAATATTCATTTTGATATAAAAAACGGAGAACGGATCGGGCTTGTTGGCTATAATGGAACAGGAAAAACCACTTTGGCCAATATCCTTTTCGGGAAAATTGCACCAGAAAAAGGCATTGTAGAAAAATCAAAAGATTTAACAATTGGCTATCTTTCCCAATCCATTGATTATCAGGTTAATGATTTTCAGCAGTCTTTATCAGGAAAAACCAAAAGTCATTTGCTCGAGCATGCCAGCATGTTAGGTCTCACGAAGGTTTATAACTGGGAAGAAGAGCGTTTAGAACATTTAAGTGGCGGGGAAAAGTTAAAGTTAGCATTAGCAATGGTTTGGGCTTCAAAACCAGACTTTTTAATATTGGATGAACCTACGAACCATTTAGATTTTAAAGGGATCGAGTGGTTGGTTTCTGAATTAGAGAAGTTCCGAGGCCCCGTCCTAATCATCTCGCATGATCGACATTTTTTAGATAAAACGGTAACTAGAATTTTTGAATTAGAAAATAGCAAAATTAATTTTTACAATGGAAACTATAGTGACTATCGAAAAGAGAAGAAGCTACAAATTGAAAATGAAAGACACCAATATGATGTCCAGCAGCAAAAAATAAAAGAAGTGGAAACACAAATTACTCAGTTAAAATCGTGGTCCGAAAAAGCCCATCGCGAATCTACAAAAAAAGGGAAAGGACCAAGCAAAAGACAAAATGGGTTTAAGGAATATCATCGGGTAAAGGCTAAAAAAACAGACAATCAAGTAAAATCAAAAATGAAACGACTGCAAAATGAGTTGGAAAAAAATAAGCTGGAAAAGCCTTTAGATGAAGTACAAATTAGGTTTCAGTTTGACACACAAGGGAAAAGAGGCAAAAGAATTGTCGAGGCTAAGAACTTGTCCAAATTGTTCGACAATCGAACACTTTTTCAAAAATCCAACTTCTTTATTAATTATGGCGACCGCTTGGGACTCTTGGGTGAAAATGGATGCGGTAAAACGACACTTATAAAAATGATATTAGGTCAAGAGGGTTATTCTAATGGGGAGTTGTGGAGCAGCGATTCCATAAAAATTGCTTATTTAAGTCAAGATGTTGATGAGTTGCCTGTCGAAAAAACGGCTATTGAAGCTCTAGGATTCACTGATCGTGAGAGTGTGCTGAAAGCGAGAACTCTATTAGCCAATGTAGGCTTAAAGGAGCCGTTGATCACTAAGCCAATTGGAACATTGAGTTTAGGGGAACGAACGAGAATAAAACTAGTTGATATGTTAATGAAAGAATATGACGTTCTCATTCTTGACGAACCAACCAATCATCTAGACTTACCGAGCAGGGAGCAGCTTGAAAATACGTTAGCAGAGTTTACTGGGACGATTATTACCGTTTCTCATGACTATTACTTCCTCAATAAGCTTTGTGACCGGCTGATTGTATTTGAAAATCAGCAAATTCGACGAATTGAGATGAAACCTGAGGAGTATTTAAATCAGGAGGGAACCAATGAGGACGCATTGAGAGAATCACTCTTAATAATTGAAAACAAGATTGCATCTGTCTTAGGTGAGTTATCGTTCATGGATCAAAAAGACGCTAGATATACTGAGTTAGACAAAGAATTTAATGATTTACTTAAGCAAAAACGAAAACTAATGGGCTAAAAGAATACAGCCCATCACTAGCCTAAAATTAAAGGTCCTCAATATTTTCTATTGAGGACTATTTATATTTCAGACTAAGACAGTATAAACCAGCTCAATTTTTAGCCAATAAATTTAGAAGTTCTTTCTCTTTATCTGCGCGTATCCCAGCATTCCACTCATCCTCAGCCAGTTGGCGGGTTTTCTCCCATTCATAAATATCAGTGATACTATCTTCAAGAGGCCTGTATGAAAGACCACTCTGAATGGCTTTATCAACATTGATAGAAAATGCACCTTTCCATGGCTCCACTGACTCAGGTGACAATGGAGAATTCTCGGGTACCCACAGCGGCATTTCCGTCCATGGGGCTACATTTTGATCCAAAAGAAATTGTTCTTCGGCCCAAACCACGTCTGCATTTGAACCTGTCACTTTCATACATGTATCGACAAACTCTTTTATTGTTAATGGATAATCCGGACCCGTTGCATTAAACGTTCCAGAGGAGCGCTGTTCTTCCATATCGAGGATCCAATTAGCCAGGTCTTTGTTGTCAATCATCTGCACCCGGCGGTTTGGATTTCCTGGGACCAGAACCTTGCCGCCTTTTGCCATTCTATTTACCCAATAAGGGACACGGTCCGTATAATCATTTGGTCCAATTAATTGACCAGCACGTATATTTAACACACGCCCCGGCATATTTTTCTCAGCTATTTGTTCACATAAAGCCTTAAAGTGTCCGTAATATTGATAGATGGGTCCGTCTGCATCCATGGAAAGCTGATTTGCTTCCTCGATTGACATTTCCAAGACAGGGTAGTTTTCATCTAAATTCTCTTGAATCCAATCTTGATAGACAGAAATACTCGAAATAAACGTATAATGCTGGACCTGGTCTTTTAATAAGTTTGTTGTGTTCTGGACTGTATAGGGGATAAACCCGCTTGTATCAAGTACGGCATCCCAATAGCGGTTTTGAAGCGCTTTCAAATTTCCAAATCGATTTCCGTAAAGGACTTCGATATCCTTAATTCCGGGACTTTGAATACCACGATTAAATATGGTGACTTCATGGTTTCGTTTTAAAGCTTCTTCTACGAACGTTTTCCCTAAAAAGCGGCTTCCACCTAAAACAAGTATCTTCAAAAATATCCCTCCTTCATTCATGCTTCTATTTTAACAAATTTTCGAACAATTTAGTTAACTTATCATAGAGACGAATAAAAAAATGAAAGTATTGCATATGTCTCGGATATTGTTAAAATTACAATGGGTGAAGTTGAAGGAATGATTCTAAAAACTTAACAAGAATTTACATAAAGTTGAAGGGATGCTTTTAAATGGAAAACACATACTTACAATCCGTTTCCTATGAAAACGGAGTACTAAAAATACTCGATCAAACCAAAATACCAAACATTACAGAATTTCTCGAAACAAAAAAAATTGAAGAGGCCTGGGATGCCATTAAACAACTTAAAGTTCGTGGAGCTCCGGCAATTGGCATAGCTGCAGCGTATGGATTAGTGCTTGGGATCAAGGATGCTCCAGAAAGTTCTTTTGAAGATTTTTATGGACATTTACAAAAGCAATCAGATTATTTGGCATCATCACGCCCAACAGCCGTGAACTTGTTTTGGGCTTTGAAACGAATGAATGAACGAGCACTTAAAGAGAAGGAATTACCGATTAATCAAATCAAAGAAGCCTTGGAAGAAGAAGCTCATAATATTCGTAATGAAGATGAAGAAGTATGTCGGACCATTGGAAAGCATGCTTTAAACCTATTAGAGGACGGCATGGGGATTCTAACCCATTGCAATGCGGGCGGGATCGCTACTGCGAGATATGGAACAGCTTTAGCACCACTTTATTTAGCAAAAGAAAAGGGCTGGGATATCAAAGTTTTTGCTGATGAAACAAGGCCGCTGCTACAAGGTGCGCGATTAACTGCATGGGAACTAATGCAGGCTGGCATAGATGTTACTCTCATTACAGACAATATGGCCGCAATGGTGATGCAAAAAGGCTGGGTGCAAGCAGTGATTGTCGGATGTGATCGCGTTGCAGCCAATGGTGATGTAGCTAACAAAATCGGGACATACGGGGTTGCGTTATTAGCAAAAGCCCATAATATCCCTTTCTACGTGGCAGCACCGACCTCTACGATTGATTTGGATACAAAAACAGGGACTGATATCCCAATCGAGGAAAGAGATGCATCCGAAATTACAGAGGGCTTTGGAAAAAGGACCGCTCCTGAAGGTGTGAAAGTATTTAACCCTGCGTTTGATGTCACACCAAATGAGCTTGTTACCGCAATCATTACTGAAAAAGGGATAATAAAAGGAAACTACCAGGGAGAACTTGTGAAACTCTTTCAATCCTAAGAGTGGAAGCGGATTGTTTTTGTAAATTGTCACAGTTTCGGCATATCCTTGTTTGGTTTCACCTAAGATTATAGTGTAAAATCAATGTAGCAGATTATGAAGTAAAGGAGGATTCGGGAATGATAAAAAAAGTAATTGCAACCGTAATACTTGTATCCTTACTTACAGTCGCGATTGTTCAAGCTATGGATAAGACTTCAGAAACTCCCGAAACGAAAAGTCAACCCACAGCAAGTCAAGAAGGTCTCGCTGTTGGAGCAAAAGCACCTGATTTTGAACTGAAAACACTTACCGGAGAAAAGGTAAAGCTGTCTAATTTAAAGGGCAAAAAAGTGATGCTGAACTTTTGGGCAACTTGGTGTCCTCCGTGTAAGGCAGAAATGCCGGCAATGGAGCAATTTTCAAAACAGATGCCAAAGGATGTTGTCATTTTAGCTGTTAACATTGATCCTCAATTAGATGTCCAAGGTTTTGTAGATAAAAATAAAATTACTTTTCCAATTCTTCTTGATGCAGAAGATACTGTAAATGAAACTTATCAAGTCCTATCCATACCCACTACGTATTTTATTGATAGTAAAGGAAACATACAGAACAAATATATCGGTGAAATGAAACTTGATGATATGAAAGATTTCACCAGCAAGTTAAAATAGACTAAAAAAGACGTTGGATGATCCCAATGTCTTTTTTAGTGTGAAAGGCTTTTCTTTAAAATTTTCAAAAAGTTGTAATAATTGCAACCGTTTCCGGGCATAATAACTGTTAGAATAGGAACTAAGGATGGTGATACCGATGAGAAAACCAAGAAAACGCTCATTTGCTGAGCTAGTATCTGAAAATAAAACACAACTATTAAAAGATCGCGCTGCGATGGAAAAGATTGAACAGCGCTTAGAAGAAAAACGTCTCGGTAAAGCAGAATAACTAAAAAAGTTTACCAATCATGTTTTCCTTCCTCTAGGACAAAATGTAAATAAGGAGGGATCATGACATGGGTAAAAAATATCAAACGAAACGTTTTCAACCAGATCACGTTGGAACACAACCACGTGGCTTTAGCGGGAATAAAGGAAAGAAAATGAATGATACTTCAGGCGAACATGCCCAAGTAATACAAACAAAAGGTGAATAACAATGAATTTAAGACTTGACTGGTAAAACCAGCAAGTCTTTTTTGTTTTTAAAAAATTCTTGTTTATTTTTTTCAGTCCGAAACAAACTATATCTGTACCAATTACACCCTAGGAGGAAATACAATGGCCTATAATAACAAACCGAATCCAGATGACCGCAGTGATAACGTTGAAAAGCTGCAAGCAATGATTCAGAATACAGAAAATAATATTGAAGCAGCGGAAGAATCATTAGCACTTACCGACAGCGAGACACAACGCCAGGAAATTGAGGCGAAAAACGAACGCCGTCGGGAAAGCATTGACTCCTTCCGGTCAGAAATTAAAGATGAAGCACACAACCAACAAAGCTGAAATCGAGGGCAGACCTGTTCATTGTGGACAGGTCTTTTGTTTAGGTATGGAGTGATTGTTATGGTAAGATAGAAAGGAAATTTTGAAGAAGAAGTGATGATTTTGAGACAAATTGTAAACCAGCACATTAATAATAATGAGGAAAAACTCAAACGATGGGAAATGGAACTAAATCAAAATGGTTCGATTTCTAATGAAAGTGCATTAATTTCTGCGTTGACAGATGAATCCAATCCTGTCACCTTATCAAAACTGTTAACAATTGCCGCACTCTCGCGGATTGGCCGAAATGAACAGGATAAAATGGCTGCAATTTGGATGGAAAGAGCACTTAATTTAAATCCAAATAATCAAGCGGCTAGAGAATATATGTTACAAAAGGATTGGAAAAAATTAGCGGATATACTCTTGCCTCTTACATTTCCTGCAATACGAGAAACAGATAACCGGACGGCAAAAAAGAAAACAGCCGAACAGTACATAGAAGTATGTCAAAATTTTTTAAATAATGCAGACGAAATACAAACAGATTTAGCCGCAAAAAGAGAATTCTCTGCAACCTTGAGTACGAAGGAAGTGTATCAACGGTATAATCAGATGTTTGAATTATACTCTGCTGCAATCGATGAAACAGGCAAGCTATTAAAGGCCGTGGAGGAGTATGACCAATCAATTACAGGTGTTTTCCATACCTCCACCTATTATGATGATTTAAAATTGCATTTATCCAATTTAGATGAAATCAAAGAAACTTGGCAAAAGCAATTTTACGAAGAAAACATACAATCTGTCACCGATCAAATCAATGCATTAGATCAACTAAATGATATGGTTGGAATGGAGTTTGTCAAGAAACGGGTAAATGACTTTTACCGCTTTCTCAAGTATCAAAAAAAGCGGAAAGATTTAGGATTTCAAATGCAGGACGATTTGAGTCTAAATATGATTTTAACCGGAAATCCGGGAACAGGGAAAACCACACTTGCCCGCTTATTAGCAAAAATTTATCATGAGTTAGGAGTCCTGCCTCGAGAGGAAGTGATCGAGACCGACCGCTCCCAGCTTGTGGGTTCCTTCGTTGGACAAACCGAAGAAAATGTCCGCACCGTTGTGGAACGCTCCATTGGTGGTGTGCTATTTATTGATGAAGCATACAGTTTGAAGCGCGAGGGACAAACAGGAAATGATTATGGTCAAGCTGCCATTGATACGTTAGTTTCCCTGATGACTGGAAGTGAGTTTGGCGGGAGATTTGCAGTTATTTTGGCTGGCTATCCCGAAGAAATGCGCACCTTTTTGGATGCAAATCCAGGGTTACGCAGTCGCTTTCCACAGTCAAACCTCATTCATTTACCTAATTATTCAAATGAAGAGTTAATAAAAATAGCTGAAAAAGTTTCAGCAGATAATGATTATTTCCTTAGCGACGAAGCGAAAATTGAAATTAATCATCGACTAGAACGTGAGCGGGTGGATGATACCTTTGGAAATGCACGAACAGTCCGCAATATCGTCATCGATGCGATTTTCAAAAAGGGCTCTAATAAGGAAGTCTCTGACGATAATATCCTTGAATTTATGTTATTGAATCAAGAAGATTTTCTAATCGCAAAAGAAGAAGTTGAAGAATCCCCTTATGAAAAATTAGACCGGCTTATTGGTTTAGACCAATTAAAGATGGAAATGAGGTCATTGATTTCCTTTGTTAAGATGCAGCAATACCGGTCGGAAAAAGGGCTTTCTCCAGTGCCTATTCAATTACATGCGGTTTTCACCGGCAATCCTGGAACAGGAAAAACAACCGTAGCTAAGATTTATGCAGAGCTTTTAAAGGACTGCGGTATGTTAAAACGAGGTCATCTAATTGTCGCAAGCAGAGCAGATTTTGTGGCAGGATATGTAGGACAAACTGCCGGAAAAACGAAAAAAAAGATTAAAGAAGCTCTTGGGGGAGTCCTATTTATTGATGAAGCCTATTCACTTTTCAGTTCAACATCAGGAGATTTTGGTAAAGAAGTCATCGATACACTAGTCGATGAAATGACAAAGCACAATGAAAACTTAGTGGTAGTCCTGGCGGGTTATCCACATGAAATGGACCTACTATTAGAAAGTAATCCAGGGCTTCGCTCAAGGTTTAAAAAGTTCTTCTTATTTCCAGACTATTCTTCTGAAGAACTGCTTGAAATTATGACTGTATATGCAGAAAGTTATCAATACCAGTTATCAAGTGATGCTAAAGGGCTGTTATTGAGTAAAATGGATCAAGAATCCTTTAAAGGAAATGGGCGTTTTGCTACTAATATGGTGGATGAAATGATTCAAGCACAGGCCTCAAGGTTAATGGAAGTGGAAGATGGGGAAGATCTTTTTGAAAAGTCACTCCTGCTTGAGGTTGAAGATGTAATAAAGTCGATCAATAAAATGTAATGACCAATCGAAGGAAGGGTGAGGGCCCATGGAAAACTATTTTATATCAACTCGAGAAATTCAACTCTATTATGCGGACACGGATATGATGGGAGTCATTTACCACGCTAATTATCTTAAATACTTTGAACTTGGCAGAACTGGGTTTATTGAGGACCTAGGCTATAGTTATCTCGCAATGGAGGAGTCAGGTTATTTTGCCCCAGTATATGATGTCCAAGCGACCTATAAAAAACCGTTACGGTATGGTGATCGAGGTTTTGTAAAAACTTGGGTTGAATTAAATGACGGCATCAAAACGGTATATGGTTATAAGGTTGTAAATGGTGATGAGGAGATATGTGTGGAGGGGAAGACCACACACATTATTGTTAAGAAAGATAACTTTAGACCGACTTCCTTCAAAAAAGCCTTCCCAGAGTGGTTCTTAAAATATGAAGATATTAAGAAAAAATAAACCATTTATAACATATGTGCAGGCATAAGTCTTTAGGAATGGGGTGACTTAGTTGGCTTTTGGAATCAAACGGCAGGAAGTCATCGAGTGGAAGAGAAAAATTGATAATGGAAAATTAGCTTTTTTAACCCATTATTGGTTAGATGACCGCTTTCCAGGATGCAATACGGTAACCAAGGTTGGTTGTAACAATCTTGAGCAATTAGCAGCATGGGGACAAAAACATGGATTAAAAAAAGAATGGATTCATGTTCGTAAGGATGGTTATTCTCATTTTGATTTACTTGGTGAGCGTCAACGAGACATTTTACATAAAGAAGGATTGTTAGAACATATTTGGAAAAAGAATCAGGGCACACTTGAAGAGTAATCATCTTTAAGTGTGCTTTTTGCTATGAACCATAATATACAGGGATGGACATTACCCCGTTTAGTAGCAAGATGGTTGTGACGTATGTATGTGCAATCATCGCAGGAAGAACACTACGTGATTTGACCGTTAAAAAAGCTAACATGAATCCTAGAAAAATATAAATCATATATATTATTACTGAAAAACCAAACATGGTGGTGTTGATACCGAAAGCGATGCTCGTAATGACTATCCCAATTGGTTGCGAGGTATGTCTGATCAGTTTCGAGAGAAGGATTCCACGCCATAATATTTCATCAAGAATCGCATTTACCAATGCGAATAACAAAATCAATAGAAACGGAAGCCAATGCAGGCCATCTTTTTGAAATTGTAGTGTGATACCTAAAAATAGAACAGCCATTAGTGCAAATATAAGAACAAATCTCTTAAAGGAAAAAACAATTTTAAAAGGAAGTTGAATTTCTTCAGTGAAAATCGGCCGGTGAAAGTAAGGCGTTATTTCTTGGTTAAACTGCTTAACCACAAAGCTAATCATTAAAATAGGAATCAACAATAATAATTGACTCATCATGATAAGCAAAAAAGGAGATAAATGAAAACTCTCAATAAAATGATCCATGTATCCAAGCAAGAGATTTCCGAGAAAAAATGAAATAATCATCCAACCAAAAAGGCGATTCT
Organism: Neobacillus sp. KR4-4; assembly: GCF_042136325.1. Lineage (NCBI taxonomy): Bacteria > Bacillati > Bacillota > Bacilli > Caryophanales > Bacillaceae > Neobacillus > Neobacillus sp. KR4-4. Next base: position 28,146 of record NZ_JBHHJU010000026.1, on the reverse strand, counting down.
CTTCTTTTAAAAAAACAATGATTAAAAATAAACCAATTAATAACACAAAAAAAGGGTGGTAAAACCCTCTTGTAAATAGAAACATCATGAGTAAAAAATACCCAGAAATCCAGAGCCCTTTCGGCTTTATCCATTCCATCCGATCTTCTCCTGTCATTCATCTGAGAATAAAAAGGCTCCGTTTTAACGGAGCCACTTCATCATGTGATCTTGAATTTCCGTGTACTTTCCTTTGGCGTTACGAAGACCAAATGAACCAGCATTTTCTAAAGGGATTACACGGAAATTATGATTTCTTTTACTAGAGACATAGGTGGGATAAAAATGCGGGTTCGACAATTCAATCGAGTTTCCATTACCTGATATATGTTTTGTAATGCCAATCGTAGCTAAACCACCAATATCCTTATAATCATTACGTTGTGATGAGATAAAATTTCCTAATGAATAGACAACAAACGCTTTTCTTCCATCCTTTGTTTTGATCCATTCCATGGGTTGAAGAACATGCGGATGAGATCCAAAAATAATGTCGACACCTTCATTTGCGAGAAATCTAGCCAAATCCTTTTGTTCTTTGTTAGGCATTCGGTGGTACTCATCTCCCCAATGGATACTCATAACAATGACATCGGCTTCCTTTTTGGCGCGATGAATCTCATCACGCATCGTTTCTCGATTTATCAGATTGACGAGAAAATCCTTTCCGTTTGGAACCGGGATTCCGTTCGTTCCGTATGTATAGGAGAGAAAAGCAATCTTTATCCCATTTTTATTTAAAATCCGCAATTTTTGGCGGTCCTTTTCATCAAGGAAGCTTCCAACGTGAGGTAAACCAATACTTTCTAAATAGTCAGCCTCTGACTTAATCCCTTTTTCACCTTTATCTAAGGTATGATTATTGGCAGTAGATACAATATCTACTCCTGTGTGTACAAGAGCATCTGCCAACTCGTAAGGACTATTAAACCGTGGATAACCAGCAAGCCCTAATGTTTTTCCGCCTATCGTGCTTTCTTGATTGGCAGTTAATACGTCTGGTTTTTTTAATAGAGTTTTTACGTTCTCAAACATCGGGTCAAATTCATATGTAGCTCCATTAAAGGCATCTTGATATACATTATCGTGAATAAGGATATCTCCAATAGCTCCAATGGTTATTTTTTCTGTCATTTCTCGATTGACCAGCAATGAAGAACGGGTTTGAAGATTTTTTGCCGGTAAAACTTTTTGTTCATCCTCGGTCGTGTTTTGCCATTGTTGAATAAAAAGGAATGATGCTAAAGCAATACAAACAAAAATAATTATAACTGAAGGTAGGGCATGCCTTTTCATAATTACTCCTTATCTTTTATCTGATAATTATACTATAGTATATTCTTGTATAATTTTAAAACTATTCTTTGCTTAATTAGGAGTTTTTAACATATAAAAAAGAACCGAAAAATCCCGGTTCTTTTTTGCTATAGCCATTTAATCTTGGGCTCGGTCTTATTCATAATTCGTTTAATATTTGCTCGGTGACGATAAATGACAAACGACGCAAGGAACAGGACGACGATGAGAAGAGGGATGTCCCATTCACCAACTACCCCTGAAACAATGGCAAACATCACGGCTGTAACCCCTGCAACCATCGATGATAAGGAAACATATTTTGATAGGTATAAACTAATAAAAAAGAAAATTAATACAGTAATAAACATATAAGGTGCATAAAACAATACGACACCACCAGAGGTAGCAACCGCTTTTCCGCCACGAAACCCGGCGAAGATTGGATAGGTGTGTCCGACGACTGCAAAAATACCTGCCAATAATGGGTTTATATCAACTTGGAAGAGATGCGGCAAAGCGGCAGCTAAGGTCCCTTTCAGGATGTCAGCAAGTGTAACTACTAATCCAGCTTTCACACCGAGGGTACGAAAGGTATTGGTTCCTCCTAAATTTCCACTCCCATGTTCACGAATATCTGTTTTATAAAAAACCTTTCCGATAATTAAACCAGAGGGGATCGAACCAAGTAAATATGCCAGAATAACTACTAAAATAATTTGAATCATTAACAAATTCTCCTTCTACAAAAAGATCCAGTCCTTCTATTTTACCATGGAATTAAGAAAAAACACTATTAATCCTTTCACATGTTCTTGCTTTTTTGATTACAGTCAAAAGTAAGAACAAATAGAGTCAAATTTATTACAAAAATAAGGAGAATTTTCAAACCATTTGTTAATTCATTGAAAGCCTTGCATGGAGTCAATATAATTTAGATAAAATCATAGAAATACATACTAAACCGACCCAAGTTTCGTAATCAATGGTCGGTTTTATCATATTATCCTGAATGATAGAAAGAGGTGCTTCAAAGTGGCGGCTAATAATCACCCATACTTAACTTACCAATACAAAGATGTGAAACAGCTTGAAAAAGAAATATCCAAACAAAAGAAGTTAACGAGAGCTTTAATGAATTTTCAAAATCACCTTATCTTTGTGATTGACAACGAGGAGATTATCGAATTCAATCAAGCTTTTAGTAATTTTACTGGCATTAGTAAGGCACAGACACAGCTACCTATATTGAAATACCTCTCTAGTTTTTTTGTAGATGATGCCAATTATTTTTATCCAATCGACAAAAGTAGATGGTTTGAAGAAATCATCGAAACGGGGAAAAACTCTGTAAATATGCACTGGATCAACAGCAGTAGTGAAGAGAGTTACTTTAATTTACAGTATGAGTCCATACCGGGTTCAAACCAATACTTATGTGTCTGTATGGATATCACTCATTTAGAGAATGAGAAGAGTGGGAACAGACAATTTTTCCTAATGGATTCTTTAACATACAGTATAAACCAATTGGAAATGAATGCGATCTTAGAAGTGGAAATGAGGCGAGCAGAACGATTAAATCAGCCCTTATCGATGATTATCATGGATATTGATTTCTTTAAACATGTGAATGAACAGTTTGGGTATGATGCAGGTGATAAAGTACTCTCTACTATTTCCATCATCGTTCAACAACGGATTCGCGAATCAGATATTTTTGTCCGTTGGGGTGGAGAAGAATTCATATTACTTACTCCTGGTACCGACGGAAATGGGGCACAGGAATTAGCAGAATCCATCCGTTCAATTATTGAGGAATTTCAATTTGAGAATATCGATCAAATCACTTGCAGCTTTGGAATCTCCGTATTTTCTAAAGGAAAAGCGAAAGAGGAGTTAATTTTGGAGGCGAATCATGCACTATCTATTTCAAAAGACCTTGGTAGAAACGGTGTAACTCTTTACAACTAAGAAGTAAAGATTGAGACCCTTTAAGCTGTTTATTATGTTTTTTTTGAAAAAATAGGTAAAATAAAGAAAAAGACCCTAGGAGTGAATATGATGACTATTGAAAATCCAAGTCGCAATGAAATTGGTAATATTTTAAAAAAGGCAAAAAGAATTGCCGTAGTTGGTTTAAGTAATAATCCTGAACGGACTTCTTACCAAGTGTCTGAAGCGATGCAAAAAGCTGGCTATGAAATTATCCCGGTAAATCCCACAATTGATTCTGCATTAGGAGTAAAGGCTGTTGCATCTCTCAAAGATATCGAAGGACATGTGGACATTGTTAATGTTTTTCGCAGGTCAGAACAACTGTTCGATGTTGCGAAGGAGTTTGATGAGATCGATGCAGATATCTACTGGGCACAGCTTGGCCTTGAAAACGAAGAAGCCTATGAATTCTTAAAAAACAAGGGATATACGGTTATAATGAATCGTTGCATTAAAGTCGAACATGCGATATCTAAAGCTTAAAAATCGAACCCCAAAACTGCTAATATTTAGCAGTTTTTTTATTTTTAACTCGCTTCAAACCGATGATTATATTATTACAAAAATATGTTGTTTAAAATTACGTATTTGCTAAATCGAAATAAATCGCTACAATATAGCATAGACGCCGCAAGATTTATGTTAAAATAAGAAGCGGCAAACATTGGTTCTATTTTTTAATTTTATAAAAGATTATATAAAGAATGACTAATCAATTAGTTCATGAGCAATTAGAAGGATACTTCTTTTTGTAGGGAATGAAAGGGGTATTTTAGTGGCAAGAAATCAGCAAGTTTTTGATTATAATGATGATGCCATACAGGTACTTGAAGGTCTTGAGGCGGTTAGGAAACGTCCAGGAATGTACATTGGCAGCACTGATTCACGCGGTCTCCATCATCTTGTTTATGAGATTGTCGACAATTCCGTCGATGAAGCTCTTGGTGGATTCGGTGATCAAATCATTGTAAAAATACACAAAGATAATTCTATTAGTGTAAATGACCGTGGACGCGGAATGCCTACTGGTATGCACAAAATGGGGAAACCAACACCAGAGGTTATATTAACAGTGCTTCATGCCGGCGGTAAATTTGGCCAAGGCGGTTATAAAACAAGCGGCGGTTTGCACGGTGTAGGGGCATCTGTTGTTAATGCCCTATCAGAATGGCTAACTGTCACCATTAAACGGGACGGTTTCGTATATGAACAGCGTTTTGAAAATGGGGGAAAACCGATAACAACCCTCGAAAAAATCGGCAAAACCAATCAAACCGGTACAACGATTCATTTCAAGCCAGATCCAACTATTTTTTCAACGACCACTTTTAATTTCGAAACGTTATGTGAGAGGTTAAGGGAGTCAGCCTTCTTGTTAAAAGGTTTGAAAATCGAAATTATAGATGACCGAAATGATTTCCATGAAATCTTCCATTATGAAAATGGGATTGAAGCATTCGTTGCCTATTTAAACGAAGAAAAGGATGTCCTCCATCCAGTTGTCAGTTTGGAAGGATCCCAGCATGGAATTGAAGTGGACTTTGCGTTTCAATTTAATGATGGCTATTCTGAAAATGTCCTCTCCTTTGTCAATAATGTCCGCACAAGAGATGGCGGTACCCATGAAGCCGGGGCAAAAACTGCGATGACAAGAGTATTCAATGATTATGCTCGTAAGGTATCATTCTTAAAAGACAAAGACAAAAACCTTGATGGCGCAGATATCCGTGAAGGATTATCGGCAATTATCTCCGTTCGAATCCCGGAAGAATTGCTCCAGTTTGAAGGACAAACTAAAGGGAAATTAGGAACAAGTGAAGCTAGATCAGCCGTTGATTCAGTTGTTTCTGAACACCTCTCCTATTTTCTAGAAGAGAATCCTGATATTAGCTCCCTTCTGATCAAAAAATCAATCAAAGCCTATCAAGCAAGAGAGGCAGCCAGAAAAGCACGTGAGGACGCACGCAGCGGAAAAAAACGCAAGCGTTCGGATGCTGTCTTATCTGGTAAACTAACACCTGCACAATCACGTAATCCGCAAAGAAACGAAATTTACCTGGTTGAGGGTGATTCTGCGGGAGGCTCAGCGAAACAGGGACGTGACCGACGTTTTCAAGCAGTCCTTCCACTCAGAGGTAAGGTCATAAATACCGAAAAAGCCAAGCTCGCTGATATTTTTAAGAATGAAGAAATCAATACAATTATCCATGCCATTGGCGGCGGAGTCGGTTCCGATTTTAGTGTCGAAGATATCAATTACGATAAAATTGTCATTATGACCGATGCCGATACAGATGGGGCACATATTCAAGTTTTACTGCTTACTTTCTTTTATCGCTATATGAAGCCGTTGTTAGAAGCAGGGAAAGTGTTTATTGCCTTACCTCCGCTCTATAAAGTAAGCAAGGGAACAGGCAAGAAGGAAATTATCGAATATGCTTGGAATGATGATGAACTTCAAGGAGCCATCAAGAAAGTAGGCAGAGGCTATATTATCCAGCGCTATAAAGGACTTGGCGAAATGAACGCCGATCAACTATGGGAAACAACGATGGATCCTGAAACAAGGACGTTGATTCGGGTAAAAATCGATGATGCGGCTAGAGCAGAACGCCGCGTTACCACTCTTATGGGCGATAAAGTTGAGCCGCGCCGTAAGTGGATTGAGACGAATGTCGCATTTGGGTTAGAAGAAGATGACACCATCTTAGAAAATGAAAATATTACGGTCGCCGAGGAGGGTTCTGAAGGATGAGTGCAACTGAAAAATTCCGAGACTTGCCTCTAGAAGATGTCATTGGTGATCGTTTTGGTCGATATAGTAAATATATTATTCAAGAACGAGCCCTTCCGGATGCACGTGACGGTCTCAAACCGGTGCAGCGGAGAATTCTTTATGCAATGCATTTTGAAGGAAATACTCACGATAAAGGTTTTCGTAAATCTGCAAAAACTGTCGGTAACGTTATTGGTAACTACCATCCACATGGTGATTCCTCTGTTTACGAGGCCATGGTACGGATGAGTCAGGACTGGAAGGTTCGAAATGTTCTTGTGCAAATGCATGGTAACAACGGAAGCGTCGATGGTGACCCGCCTGCTGCGATGCGTTATACAGAAGCAAGGCTATCCGCGATTGCCGCAGAATTAATGCGTGATATCGAAAAAGATACGGTTGAATTTATTCCTAACTTTGATGATACTTCCAAAGAACCAACAGTTTTGCCAGCGATGTTCCCAAACCTTCTTGTCAATGGATCAACAGGAATCTCTGCTGGGTATGCAACAGATATTCCTCCGCATCACCTTGGTGAAGTCATTGACGGAGTAATTAAGAGAATGGACCATCCTGATTGTTCCGTAGAGGAACTCATGACGATTATCAAAGGACCAGATTTCCCTACGGGAGGTATCATTCAAGGCATTGATGGAATTAAAAAAGCCTATGAAACTGGTAAAGGAAAAATTATCGTTCGCAGCAAAGCCGACATTGAAGAGGTTCGCGGCGGTAAGCAGCAAATCGTTATTACGGAAATTCCCTATGAAGTGAATAAAGCCAATCTCGTCAAAAAAATGGATGAGTTCCGTCTTGATCGTAAAGTGGAAGGAATCTCTGAAATTCGTGATGAAACAGATCGGACCGGTCTCAGAATTGTTATTGAACTGAAGAAAGATGCCGATTCAGCAGGTGTCTTGAACTATTTATATAAAAATAGTGATCTTCAAGTAACCTATAATTTTAATATGGTTGCCATTCATAAGAAACGACCGAAATTAATGGGTCTTAGAGAATTATTGGATGCTTATATTGAGCACCAAAAAGAAGTGGTCACAAGAAGATCACAATACGATCTGAATAAAGCCCGAGAACGACAACATATTGTTGAAGGTCTGATGAAGGCTTTATCGATCCTAGATGAAGTAATTGCCACCATTCGTGCATCTAAGGACAAACGCGACGCGAAGGACAATTTGATTGCAAAGTTTGACTTTACAGAGCCGCAATCAGAAGCAATTGTTTCCTTACAGCTATATCGTTTAACAAACACCGATATCACTGCCCTAAGACAGGAAGCGGAAGAGTTAGCGAAGAAGATCGAAGAGCTTACAAGCATTTTAGCAAGTGAGAAAACTCTTTTCTCCGTTATTAAAAAAGAATTAAAGGACGTAAAAAAACGTTTTGCGGATGAACGGCGTTCGAAGATTGAGGCAGAAATTGAAGAATTAAAAATCAATCTTGAGGTTACAGTCCCAAGTGAAGATGTTATTGTAACGATTACGAAACATGGATATGTAAAACGGACAAGTACTCGTTCCTATGCGGCGTCCAATGGTCAGGATTTAGCAATGAAGGACTCAGACCGTTTATTAGCGCAACTCGAAATGAATACGAAGGATGTCCTGCTGCTCTTCACAAATAAAGGAAACTACTTATTCTGTCCTGTTCATGAGCTGCCAGATATTCGCTGGAAAGACCTTGGACAACATGTGGCTAATATCATTCCAATTGACCGTGATGAAGAAATCATCCAGGCGATTCCAGTTAAAGACTTTGAGGCTGACCTATTCCTTGTCTTTATCACGAAAAATGGCATGGCCAAGAAAACGGAGCTAAAACAGTATAAAGCACAACGATATTCTAAACCACTTGTTGGTATCAATCTAAAGGATGATGATCAAGTAATTGATGTTCATTTAACCGATGGAACAAATGAATTATTCTTGATTACCCACTTAGGATATGCCTTATGGTTTCATGAAGAAGAAATTAGTATAGTAGGTGCTCGTGCTGCAGGTGTGAAAGGGATTAATTTAAAAGATGAGGATTTCGTAATTGGTGGAAAAATCATTCATCCAGACAGTAACGAAACGATCGTTATCGCTACACAGCGTGGAGCTGTAAAGAGAATGAAAATGAAAGAATTTGAAAAAGCTACTCGTGCCAAACGCGGTGTAGTCATTTTAAGGGAACTTAAATCAAATCCACACCGCATTGCAGGATTTGATATTGCCAATGAACAAGATGTGATTTTTATCCAAACGGAAAAAGGACATCTCGAGGAACTTAATACAATCGATATTCACTACAGTGACCGTTATTCCAATGGTTCATTTATTTTGGATGAAGAGGAAAACGGAAAGGTTACGACTGTTTGGAAAGTATCTGCATCAGAAAAGCCTAGTGAATAAATGATTAAGGGACACTCTAAAAATTAAAGTGTCCTTTTTCATCTTTTTTCCAAAACTGGTCATACTAACAAGTAATAGAGCTTCTGGGAGGTTCATGGATGAAAAAAGAGATGCTTTTGGTCATTGTTTCATTTTTTCTCATGTCACTTACTGCTATTACTGGGGTATATGCGATTGAAGAAACGACAAAAATAATCACTATTTCAAATGAAAAAGCAGATATTACCGGTGACGGAAAAGAGGAAGAAATATTTTTAAAGGGGGTTCCTTATCAGAAAGAGGAGGCATTTTTGGAAAAAATCTATATTGAGATTAATGCTTCAAATGGTAGGAAATACACCATTCCACTAAATAGTGGTGCTAAGGCGGGATTGGAACTTGTCGACTTAAACAATGATGGAGTGAAAGATTTGTTTTCAAGTGTGGTGAAAGGGGGGAATGAACCAACTGTCCAAAATTATTCCTACTCTATTAGGAATTTTGAACAGACGAAACTTTTTCTGCCAGAACCACTTGAAATGGAAAGCCATTTTCTTCATGGGTATAAAGCAGAGATTAAACTCGCCAAAACAGGAAAGTCGTATCTATTTGATTTAAAGGACCGTAAGAAGTATTATAAAAAACTAGGATTATATTATCGTGGCAAGCTAAATGAGCCGACAGAATTAACCGTTAATCCATTTAGCAGTCTCCAACCTATACCTATAGAAAACAATCAAGTGGGGTTACTGGGCGAGCAGAAAATTACCGGGATTGCCCATGCTGACGTGATTGCTACTGTCGAATCAACTTGGTCATTTGACCAAGGTCAGTGGAAGTTAATTCGGATCGTTGTTCATAAAGAACGTAATAAATAGCTGTATTTTATCGACACAGGAGATCCTGTGTTTTTTATTTTCCAAAAATTTGACGAGATTTCCAGACGGGAATATACTTATTCTTGCCAAATTTTATCAAAGGAGTTGGATAAAAAACTCATTTCCATTTAATTGTTCATATTTAGTTCATAAAAATAAGCTACAGTTACTCTTAATCAATTAAAAACGGAGTTGAAGGAATTGATTAAATTAACCAAATTTCTAAAACCATTTCAATTAGCCATTTATCTGGTTTTAGGTCTCGTCCTCTTACAATCATTATCAGAATTATATTTGCCAACGTTAATGTCCGATATCGTTGATAAAGGGGTTGTCAAAGGAGACACGGGCTACATATGGAAAATTGGCGGTTTTATGCTGCTTGTGGCGGCAGGGGGAATGATTTGTTCGATAGCAGCAAGTTTCTACTCAGCAAAAGCAGCATCAGGCTTTGGAAAATTATTAAGAAGCAAAATTTTTTCTCACGTTGGAAACTTTTCACTGCACGAGTTTGATCAGCTCGGAACAGCCTCGTTAATTACTAGAACCACCAACGATATCACCCAGATCCAGCAAGTATTAGTAATGATGCTCCGAATGATAGCGATGGCACCGATGATGTGTATTGGCGGGATCATCATGGCATATTCAAAAGATGCGAAACTTACCCTTGTTCTCGCTGTTGCTCTGCCTGTTCTCGTGCTGGCGATCGTGATCATTGCCAGAAAAGGGATTCCACTTTTTAAAGCGATGCAAATAAAGTTAGATAATCTCAATCGGGTTTTACGTGAAAACTTAACCGGGATTCGTGTCATTCGCTCTTTTAACCGAGTGGAGCATGAGAAGAAGCGTTTTGATGAAGCGAACTGGGATTTAACTGAAACAGCCATTAAGGTCAATAAAATTATGGCCGCAATGATGCCGATTATGATGGTGGTCCTTAACCTTTCCTCAGTCGCGATTGTATGGTTTGGCGGCCTGCGGATTAGCAATGGTCATATGCAGGTAGGAGATATGATGGCCTTCATCCAATATGCGATGCAAATTATGTTTTCGTTCATTATGCTGTCGATGATGTTTGTCATGATCCCAAGGGCATCGGTATCGGCTGTTCGAATCAATGAAGTACTAGAGACAGTTGCAGATATTAAAGATCCTTCATCGTCAAAAGTTGATGAAGGAAAAAAAGGCTTTGTTGAGTTTCAAAAGGTAACATTCAGTTATCCGGGCGCGGAAATGCCAGCCATTTCAAATATCTCTTTTTCAACAAAACCCGGTGAAGTAACTGCCATTATTGGCGGTACTGGGTCAGGAAAATCAACACTCATTAACTTGATTCCGCGTTTTTATGATGTCGATAGCGGGAAAGTCCTTGTCGATGGGATAGATGTAAGGGATATGGCACAAGAAAAACTTCGAGAAAAGATAGGGTTTGTCCCACAGCAATCCGTACTTTTCACCGGATCGATTGCTGAGAACATCCGCTATGGAAAAGAAAATGCCACAGCAGAAGAGGTTGATCATGCTGCTGAAGTAGCCCAAGCGAAAGAATTTATTTCTAACATGCCAGAAGGCTTTGATGCGGTAATCTCCCAAGGGGGAACAAATGTTTCAGGGGGACAAAAACAGCGATTGTCGATCGCACGAGCCCTTGTACGAAAGCCGGAAATCTATATATTTGATGATAGTTTTTCTGCTTTGGATTTTAAAACAGACGCCAAGTTACGGGCTGCCCTTAAAAACGAAACGGGGAACTCAACGGTATTAATAGTAGCACAGCGTGTAAGCACCATAATCGACGCTGATCAGATTATCGTTCTCGATAACGGTGAAATATCTGGAATTGGGAAACACAAAGAATTAATGGAATCATGTGCGGTTTATCGCGAGATTGTCATGTCACAGCTGTCAGAGGAGGAAATCGCATGAGTAAGGATTCCAATCAAAACCACACCCAAGGGACGGGGACTAGAAAACCTGGCCCTGGACCAGGCGGCGGATTTGGCCCGATGGGCATGGGCATGCCTGTCCAAAAAGCAAAGAACTTTAAAGGAACTCTAAATAGACTTATCAGCTATTTGAAACCATATAAATTACAGCTTTTAGCGGTTTTAATTACAGCCATTATTAGTACCATTTTTGCGATCGTCAGCCCTAAAATATTGGGGAAAGCGACGACTAAGTTATTCGAAGGCTTGATGATGAAATTTAGAGGAATCCCTGGAGCTAAAATCGATTTTGATTATATCGGTCAAATTATTATTTTACTCATTGGCCTCTATATTCTAAGTGCGATTTTTGCTTATATCCAACAATATATTATGGCGGGTGTCGCGCAAAAGACAGTTTACAATCTTCGGAAAGAGGTAGAAGAGAAACTGAACCGACTTCCGCTTAAATACTTTGATTCACGTACCCATGGTGAAATTCTCAGCCGTGCAATAAATGATGTTGATAATATTAGTACGACCTTACAGCAAAGCTTAACCCAGCTGATTACCTCCGTTGTTACCATTATCGGTGTCATTATCATGATGCTGTCGATTAGTCCATTAATGACGTTGGTTGTCATTTTGACACTGCCGCTTAGCGGTGTTGCGATTGCAAAGATAGCTAAAAAGTCGCAAAAGTATTTTAAAGGGCAACAAAAATCATTAGGCCAATTAAATGGGCATGTGGAAGAGATGTATACCGGTCATAAAGTAGTCAAAGTTTTCGGTCACGAACAGAAATCAATTGAAACATTCGAGGGAATCAATGAAACTCTCTACCAATCCGCTTGGAAGGCACAATTTGTATCAGGCCTGATCATGCCATTAATGGGATTTATCAATAATATTGGCTATGTTCTCGTATCAGTCGTTGGTGGAATCTTGGTAACGAAAAAAGCGATTGAAATTGGTGATATACAGGCTTTTATCCAATATGCACGTCAATTTTCCCAACCGATTGCTCAAACTGCATCGATCGCAAACGTCATTCAATCCACGATCGCCAGTGCCGAACGGGTCTTTGAAATTTTGGATGAAACAGAAGAGGTGCTTGAAGCCATTGATGCGAAGGTGATCGCTAGGCCAAAAGGTGAAGTAACCTTTGAACATGTAAGTTTCGGTTACGAGGAAAATGAACTTTTAATCAAAGATATGGAAATCGATGTGAAACCTGGTCAGACAGTAGCGATTGTCGGACCAACAGGAGCGGGTAAAACCACACTAATTAATTTGCTGATGCGTTTCTATGAAATTAATTCTGGCAGCATACTCATTGACGGAGTCGATACGAGAGAGGTAAAAAGGGAGCACCTAAGAAGTTTATTTGGTATGGTACTGCAGGATACATGGTTATTTAATAGTACGATTTTTGATAATATTGCCTACGGAAAAGAGGGGGCAACAAAGGAAGAAGTGGTGGCAGCAGCTCGCGCGGCAAACGCTGATCACTTTATTCGAACGCTCCCAGATGGGTATGATACGATTTTGAATGAAGAGGCATCCAACATTTCTCAGGGGCAAAAACAACTGTTAACAATTGCTAGGGCGATCCTTGCTAATCCAGCGATACTTATTTTGGATGAAGCGACCAGTAGTGTCGATACGCGAACAGAGGTTCAAATCCAAAAAGCGATGAACCACTTAATGAAAGGGAGGACCAGCTTTGTCATTGCCCACAGATTGTCGACGATTCGAGATGCTGATTTAATCCTAGTAATGAATAACGGAAGTGTCATTGAAAAAGGAACTCACGTGGAATTACTAGAAGAAGGCGGTTTTTATGCAGACCTGTATAATAGTCAGTTTACAGGGAGTAATTCAGTGAAAAATGTAGGTTGAGAGAATGCGTTTGGAAAGCTTACGAACTTTCTGAACGCTTTTTTTATTTTAAATAAGTGTTGAATTATGAAAAAAATTCATTTCGTCTCATTATCTTAAGTATACTTAGGAAATGAGATATTTTACGTTTTTGTTACCATAATATTATTATGTAAACTGATTAAAATTTAAAATAAGACTGCCGCGAAAACGACAGTCATTGATCATTCTATTTGCTCTTTCGGCATATCCATCTTATCCACAGCAATTTTTAAATCATCATTCTTAATATGCGTATAGATCATCGTCGTTTGGATGGATGAATGACCTAATTGCCGTCTTAATTTCGGTACATCATTGATTTCAGCATGGTATCTAGTCGCGAATGAATGACGCAGCTTATGTACCGATAACGATGGTTTACCAAATGCGGTTGCATATTTTTCAATGAGTTTTTCAACGGATCGGGCTGTTAATTGCCGTGATTTGCCCTTGGGACCAATCGGAGCTGAAATAAACAACGCCTTATTGCTTTTCTCAACCTGGTACTTAGCCGTTCTAATTGAAAGGTATTCTTGTAGGTCATCCATTGCCACTTGGCTAAAATAAACAAATTGTTCTTTATTTCCTTTACGGATTACTCTCACACAATACTTACTATAATCAATATCGTCTAATTCAATCCCAACTAATTCCGAAAGACGCAGCCCGGAACCCAAGATTAACGAGACAATGGCCGTATCACGTTCCTTATTTAATTGATAAAAATTATAGAGTCTTTTATTATCTTTATTCAATTCACCATAATCATTCGCAACAAATAACCGGAATTTTTCATATTCGTCCCCGAGGAGGATTTTACCTTCCATTTTAGTTGCCTTGGTTTCCATGCTGTCTTTTACTTCATTAAATTCAATTTTAGCCATAACATTCCGGTTCAAATAAGGCTTTAGATCTGGGGTTTCCGCAATGTTTTGTAAATAATTAAACAGTGATTTTAACGCAGATAATTTCCGATTAACGGTAAGTTCTTTATTATTTAATTGATAATGCAAATAATTTAAAAAACCTTCAACCTCCAAGACAGTCAGTTGCTCTAAACGCTCTAAAGGAATATCTTTGATGGTGCCTGACACCAATTGCTCACTGACCATCCAGTTAAAGAAGATTTTATAATCATGACAGTAATTAAATAAGGAAGCCGTTGAAAGCTTACGTAATTTATGATTAATATATTCGTCAACATACCAAGGAAGTTCTTTGAGCAACGATTGAAGTTTTTGAAATTGTTGCTGCTTTGATTGATTTACCATAAAATCACCCCGTTTCTATATTTTACTAAACTGGCTTAATTACGTCAAATTTATATTTTACGTAATTATGTAACTGAACACTAAATAAACTAATTCTATTATTCTAGCCCTTGTAGAACGACACGAATTTGCCTACTGAAATACTTCCCTACTTACTCAATATATTTGTCGCTTTACAAATTCAGTTGAATTAATATATCCAGGCAACCTCTTTAAAGAGATTGCCTGGATATATTAGAATAAAAATGTATCTAAAGCATATTGACCGGGACCGATCATAGCAATACCAATAGCTACTGAAAGCAAAGTTAAGTTGTATTCATATCCATTAGCTGATGCCCATAATCCGTTAGGAGCATGAACTTTCAAAATCGCCATTGCCATTGTCCCCGCAATCAAAATTCCTGCAAGTGGAGTTAAAAGTCCCAAGGCAAACAAAATACCTCCCACTAGTTCAGCTAATCCTGCAAATAGTGCCATCGTTACTCCCGGTTTCATGCCAATTGATTCAAACCATCCACCGGTTCCTTTCAATCCATAACCACCAAACCAGCCAAATAATTTTTGAGCTCCGTGACCTACAAATAGTAAACCAATTACCAAACGAATGATTAATAAACCAATATTCATCATGTTAAAATCCTCCTAATGTGTATTTATCTTGAATTCGAGATAATGAATTAAAAAAAATGAAAGTTAAACTTTATTCCTAACTTTTTTCAAAAGATGCACCAATGTCTCTGCCTCATCAGAATCCAATGAATCAAACATTTGATGAACAAACTCATGATATTTCGGCATGATTTCGTTCATCAATGCATACCCATCATCCGTTAATGCTACATGTATCACCCGGCGGTCATCTGTACAAGCATTTCGGCATAATAAACCTCTTTGTTCTAACTTATCTAAACAATAGGTCATTGAACCACTTGAGACCAATATGCAATTTCCAATTTGTTGAATGGTTTGTTTCCCTTTTTGATAAAGTACCTCTAAAACAGAATACTCCGTAATACCCAGCTTGTTTTTTGCCATTTCTTCCTTTATTCGATCATGAATAGCTTTAGATGTTTGCATTAAGATCAGAAAGGACAAATTTGAGCATTTCCTCTCCATTTAGTACACCTCCTTTTAAATCTTGAATTAAAATATCTTGAATATGAGATAATAATAATACTTATAATTTTTTTTGTCAATAGTATTCTTATAGAACTCCCCTCATCTATTTAAAATCTCCAAAATAACTATAACCCATAAAAAACGCCGACTGGTCTTTAAAACCAATCGACGTCCCCCTGCTGCACCTAATGAGCTAAAACATTTGTATTCTCTCGCACCATTTCAATAAAATACTTCATAACTCTAATATCCTCTGTTAATTCTGGATGAAAAGAACAACCTAAGAATTGTCCTTCTCGCGCTAAAACAATACGCTCTTCATGTTTTGCTAGAATTTCAACATTCTCACCCGCCGCAACGATATGAGGTGCTCGGATGAAAACAGCGGGAATATCCTCTCCTACTCCACTGATGGACATCTCGACTTCAAAACTATCAACCTGGCGACCAAATGAATTCCGTTCAACCATGATGTCCATCACCCCGAGATGTGACGTATCATAGCCAACAATTTCTTTTGCCAGTAAAATCAGGCCTGCACATGTTCCAAACATCGGAACTCCCTTGGCGGCTAGAGTACGAATGGGTTCAAGCAACTCGTATCGGTCCAGCAGTTTCCGCATTGTTGTACTTTCTCCGCCAGGCAGTACAAGACCATTTAATTCTTTTAGATCTTCAGCCGATTTAACTGAAATGGCCCTACAGCCAAGCTCTTCAATTTGTCTTATATGCTCTCTAACTGCACCTTGTAATGCAAGTACCCCAATGTTCAGCATATTACCAACCACGTTCCTGCATACGGTCTTTTGCATCTAGCGCAGAAATTTCAATACCTTTCATCGGTGTCCCAAGCTCTTTTGAAATTTCTGCAATCAGTTTATAATCTTGGTAGTTTGTTGTTGCTTCTACAATAGCACGTGCGAATTTTTCTGGATTATCCGATTTGAAAATACCTGATCCGACAAATACACCATCCGCTCCAAGTTCCATCATTAAAGCAGCATCAGCAGGTGTCGCTACCCCGCCGGCAGCAAAATTGACAACAGGCAGCCTACCCAATTTTTTAATTTCTAGCAATAATTCAAATGGTGCTCCTAAATTCTTTGCTTCTGTCATTAATTCGTCCGTATTCATACCGACAACGCGTCTTACTTGAGCATTTACTTTGCGAATATGACGAACCGCCTCGACAATATTTCCAGTTCCCGGTTCCCCTTTTGTCCGTAACATAGATGCTCCTTCACCAATGCGGCGTGCAGCTTCCCCTAAATCACGGCACCCGCAAACAAAAGGTACAGTGTATTCGCTTTTTAATAAATGATATTCTTCATCCGCAGGTGTTAATACTTCACTTTCATCTATATAATCGACGCCCATAGCTTCCAATACACGTGCTTCGACAATGTGGCCAATCCGTGCTTTTGCCATTACTGGAATAGTTACAGCATTCATAACTTCTTCCATAATCCGAGGGTCTGCCATACGAGCTACCCCACCAGCTGCCCGGATATCGGATGGTACCCGCTCCAAGGCCATAACCGCAACCGCACCGGCAGCCTCTGCTATTTTTGCCTGCTCGGCATTAATGACATCCATAATAACGCCGCCTTTTTGCATTTCAGCCATTCCGCGTTTTACTCTTTCAGTTCCTACTAATTTCATAAAATTACCTCCATTTCATTTATGATTTTAGTATAATAGAAATTGACTACATGAAAAGGTTCAGTTTTATAAAAAACAATGTGGTCAGTTGGAGGAAATTGCGAATGGATATGCTAATGTTTAAGTTGGATAATAGTACAGAAAAACCATTGTATGAACAGCTTTATAATGGGATCAAAGATGCTATTATCCAAAAACAAATTGAAGTGGGAACCAAATTGCCGTCGAAGAAAAAATTAGCGGAATTTTTAAATATTAGCCAAACTACCATTGAAATAGCCTATGCACAGCTCATAGCAGAAGGCTATGTGGTCTCCAAACCCCGCATCGGTTTTTTCGTGGAAGAGATCGACGAATTACCTTATGTTGAAAAAGAATTCCTAAACATGCCTGTAGGAAAGGTTGAGAAAAAAATCGTTCAATTTGATTTCCATCCAGGAAAAATTGATGCAGATTCCTTCCCTTTTTCACTTTGGCGAAAATATGCAAAAAATATATATGATAGCAGTTCAAAAGAGTTGTTGGAACTTGGAGACCCGCAAGGAGAATTCGCCTTAAGAGTGGAAATAGCAAAATATCTTTATCAATCGAGGGGGATTGTCTGCAGCCCCGAACAGATTGTCATTGGTTCGGGAACGGAACAACTGCTTCCAATGATTTTAAGGTTACTTGGAAATGATTTGAAATTTGCACTTGAAAATCCTGGCTATTCGGCCATACCCAAAATACAAATGCAAAATAGAGCCATCCCTATTCCGGTGGATGAAAATGGTTTAATCGTGGATGAACTGGAAAAAACAAAGGCCAATATTGTTTACATAACCCCTTCCCACCAGTTCCCTACGGGTGCCGTCCTATCCGCAACAAGAAGAACACAGCTATTAAACTGGGCAGCAAAGGATAAAAGCCGTTACATCATTGAAGACGATTATGATAGCGAGTTTCGTTATATCGGAAAACCTATTCCTGCCTTACAAGGGTTAGACCAAAACGAAAAAGTTATTTATTTGAGCACGTTTACCAAATCATTAATGCCTTCCTTACGTGTTGCTTATTTTGTCTTACCTTCAACCTTACTGCAAAAATATAAGGAGACATTCAGTTTTTACTCATCAACCGTACCGAGATTCGATCAGCATATTTTAGCTGACTTTATGAGAGATGGCTATTTTTCCAAACACTTAAACAGGATGCGGAAAATTTATCGCAAAAAACATGAAAAATTAACTCAAGTTTTAGAAACGTATTATCCGGATGTCATCATTACAGGAGATCTGGCAGGAATGCACATTTTAATTTCCGTCCCCCTGTCAAAACGGGAAGATCAGTTAAAACAAATAGCCGTTAATGCCAATATTGCCATCCATCCAGTAAGTGATTATCTGTTAAGTCCTATTGACTATCCATATCCAACTTTTTTATTAGGTTTCGGCGGCATTCCATTTGACCAAATTGAAAAAGGCATACACCAATTAATGCAATGTTGGAACCACGAGTGATCGGAATCTAGAATAGAACCGACTGTTTTTTATACAACAACCAAGTTCCTTTTAAAAAAATAGAGCAGTATTAGTTTACTGCTCTTTCTGAAAGGCCATATATCAGGCCTGGAATCTTGTAAAAGCTTCGTTTTTGGAAACCCGTATCATTTCACTAGGAAAATATTTTTTAAAATATCTTTCCACTTTTACATGTAGATTGTTTTCATACCACCCTGAATGTCCATGTTCTTCAAATAATTTTGGCATTCCTAATCTTTCTGAACGTTTACCCATAGCACCATCTCCAATGGATAGTGTATCAATCCATATATGATCTACAATCCCATCCAATACTTTCGGAAACTCTGGGGTAAAGGGCAAAACGGGCGATATTGAAGCTTGGGTCATTATTCCGGCTTCATGAACTTCTTTTAAGGCTTTTAACCGCAACTTAATTCCTGGTGCATATGGGGCGAAAATTTGCTTTATATCTTCCCTGTCCGTTTCAATCGTCATAGATACTAATACTTTACATTTTTCCTTTAGTTTGACGATCAAATCAATATCTCTTGTTATTAGTGGTCCTCGTGTTTGAATTTGAAGAAAATCAGGCGGATGTTCAATCATTTCTTCTAATATCCCTCTTGTAATTTCTGCTTTACGTTCAATTGGTTGGTAAGGATCTGTTGCGGAAGACATAAAAATGTTCACAGGATTTTTTTTCTTCCGAAGTTTAATGATTTCTTTGCGGTAATTTTCTGCTGCATTTGCTTTAATGTCCAACCATTCTCCCCAGAGAATTCCTTTGAATCTTTGAATTGGCATTTCTCTAACATAGCAATTATCACACTACATTTAATTTTTATTTAACTAATTCGCCACCCTTTGCTTAAATATTTCTTGCAAATAAAGGAGTCTTCCTTATATGTTTCCTTTCATAGAAATCAAATAAAATTAGAAAATATAATGAACTCTTAAAAATGCTGCTAAGGTTATAAGTAATTTTTTCATTAAATTATCCCGACTAAATATCTATAACACAACAATTACGCTACCCTTCATTCAAAATAACATAAATAAATCAGGAAACAAAAGAAAAATATACATATATTAACCCTCTATAGATTTTTATTTTTATTCGAAATCTTATAATTTGAAGGGTAAATATATTAATTTTACATACATTTATTAATTAGAGGATATTATTTAATTGGTTTTGGATGGGGGACGTAGCCCATAGCGGGAGGCGGCAAGTGATGGGCTTCATACCATCAGTTGATTTACACCTTGCCTGAGATTATACAATGGCATTACTACTACTCCTTCAAACAAAAACATCCTTGGGGGATTATAATAAGAAATACGGGACATTGATATTAGATGAATAATAATTGCCCTTATATGATATTAAGATGGTCAGGGGCGATTTGCTGCACTAACAAACTACGGTGATTAAGTAAGAACTGTATGCATATTTGGCCAGCCTCCTTATTATATTTTAGAACCCTTTTCCCCTCTTATTTTCATTTTTCAGCCCCCTCTTTCTTAAGAATTTTTTCCAAACTATTTTTTTAGTGATAAGATGATTAAAATCTTGGAAAGAATGTCTCTAATGGAACAAAACACATTTCAAACTTGGAGATTTATGGGGGAAGAAACAGCGTTCAAAACTTGGAAGGAATTTGTTAAAGGCAAAAAAGCAGCACTCAAAAAGGTGCTGAACACAGAATTGTATGAATGGATCACAAATCTTGAGTATGTGGATGTAGAGCTTGACCGTGCAGATAATCATGAATTTTACGACTTCAAAGTTTCCCCTGTGGTAAAAGACATTAAAGGATTTGATATTCCTCGATTTAAGAAAATCGAAACCTTGATGACCATCGATTTAGTTGATTTGAAAGAAGCATGGCCTGGTTTATCTGAAATTGAAAATCAAACTTTAATCGAGATGTTCAACTCTTATGATTTTGACGATTTATACGAGCATTTTCTCGATATAGAAAGACAAAAACAAATTGACGAATGGAAAACACATATGCTAGATAAACAGATAAAGGACATATTGCTGGGTGAATCAGGAGACGTAGCATTTACACTAGAGGATAAAGATGGAGAACAAAGTGCTTTCACCTTCTTTATTCCATATACTATTCATAAACTAAGGAAATCAAATTAATTTTCTAAGAGGATTTTGCATCCTCTTTTTTTTCAATTGGCTAGTGCTCTTATTTTAGTCAAAAGAAAAGAGAAGAAACTTTACAATTTCTTCTCTAGAGCACCCCCTACTCTTCTTCGTCTTCTTCTTCATCAGCGGCCCAGTAAACGAAACCGTTACGATGTATACTCTCTCCGTAAATAATTCGTTCCTCAAATTCTTTTAAATCCATACCATTTTCTTCTGCTGCTAAAACCGATAGGCATAATAGTGCCCCACTTACCTGGTTCCTCTGGTCACTGTGAACTGTTCTTTCCGTACTTGATTTAATGCTCCTCCTCCCCCTCCTTTGTAACCAGCAAAATAGGTCCTTTCTTATAAGTCTTTAACTCTTTTCATTCAGTTCAGAACTAAAATTATCGTATTTATAATTATTTGTTCCAGTTTTGAAACCTTCGTCAAATTCTTCATCGAACAATGAATCTACGTCTATGGTCACTTCTTCAGCGTTAGAGTTATCCTCTGAGGTTGATATAGAATCATCCATCGCAGTTACCGCAGTTTAATCTTTGCTTTACTGCAACATTAAAAAAAGAACTAGCAATATATCGGGTACTATAATCACAAACAAGGCAAAACTAAAAGGTCTGACCCTATACCGAGTTCAGACCTTACAAGCTACCTAAATGAAAAATATCTAACTTTAGGGGTCACTCCATCTTAATACCCCTTAGTTAGTGAAGTGTCATAGACTCTTATACAATTGCTATTTAATTTTGGCTGACTAATAATTCATCCTTCCAAACAAGGTCTTTTCTTAGAAACGTTGTATTGTTCAGGTATAAAAAAGGAGATTCTTCCGCTGTCCAAAAATCCTTTTGTTTAGCTCTGTATCTTAGAGTTCCCTGCATAATATAACAAGCTTCAATTGCTCTAGTAACCCCCACATAAAAGAGATTAAGAGCTTGAGTATAGTCCTCACTAGTAACCCTTTTACCTTCAGGTGGCACTATCCATCTATACAAATCTAGTAAAAATACACATTTAAACTCAAGCCCCTTTGATTTATGCAAAGTCATAATATTTACTTCATTCTCAGTAGCAGGTTTAAAACTATCGAGTTTTTGTTCATTTTCTAATATACGTTTTAAATCAACACATATTTTTTCATCTTTATGCTCTGGATAGATTAACTGTGCAAATTTAATAAACAAATCTATTTGATTCCCTAGTTGATCTTCTTCTAACGAAAAAATTTCAGTCAAAATTTCTAATCCTTTTTCAAACCTCTTTTTTTCATAATCTTCATTAATCCGACTCTCAACGAATTCCAGTATTGTTGTTAAGCCCATTTTATATGAAAAAAATGAAGTAAGCATATCATTAAACAACATTCCCCAGTAGGAATTACTTTTATCAAGTGCGGTATCTACAAATAACTTATTATCAGTTCTTAAAAATAGTGATGCTCTTTTAGCAGTTTCATTCCCTCTACACAAAATAGCAAAGTCACTATTATTTTTTAATCCATATTTTTTTTTCAAAATAGGTAGATTACACTCTATTGAATTGATTACATTCTCATCAGTGCCTATTACATTAACCTTAAATACCCTAGACTCATCCTCTAGAGTAATATTTGGAACTCCCATAAGAGCAAGTGAATAATCAGAGACGGTTTTATGGCATCTATGATTATGAGTTATTTCTAGGTGAGTAAAATTGTTATTTGACATTAATGAAAATAAATATTTAGAATATCTATTACTAAATGCATAAATTGCTTGATTTAAATCCCCAACAGCAATTCCAAAAATCCCCTTACCAACAAGCTTTAAAAAAATATTATGTTGAATCTCACCACAATCTTGATACTCATCAATAAAAATATGAGTATATCTTGCCTTTAAGTATAATAAACATTCTGGAACCTTATTCAAAATAAAAAATGCTGTTTCACCACATATTTCTAAAAAAATATGACCATCTAATAAGGATTTCTCTAATAAAAGTTGTAATTCTTTACTACCAAAATCCTCCTTAAGTCCTTTTAGTTTTTCATACTCTGGAAAATCATTAAAAGAATCTTTCACTTCTAATGGTACGCTCTTACCAGTAAGAATTTTTGAAAATGGCATTATTATTTCCGATATATAAAATTTATCAATAGTTCCAAAAAAGTGATTTCTTCTTAATATTCCTTTTCTTTTACAACGCAACTCTAATTCTTGACTAGCTTTTCTAGTAAAAGATATTGCAATAACTCCTTGGTATTCCATTAACCCTTCAGAAATTACTCCTATCTTTTCTACTATAGTAAAGGTTTTGCCACTTCCTGGTTTGGCAGTAATAACTAGGTTTCCTAATTCATCAATTATTTTTACTTGTTCTGGTGTGGGTTGGACTGATTTATTCATTTACACGCACTACCATTTCAGCTAATGCTTGAATTCTTTTTAAAGGTTCGGCAATCTTATCCTCTTTTAAACAATCTAGGGTATCAAATTTGTTACTTAAAAAACTTAGCATATTTTCCGCCTTAGCTTGTTGCATCTTCTTTACAGTACCTGTTTCTGTTCTAGTATTATAATAGCTTTTTAAAGAGCTATATAAATTACTCATTACTAAATCATGTTCTAAGTCCACAAACGATAAAAATATGTTGTCTTTTTCTATTTCTTTAGAAATATATTTAGAAATGTGGATAGCCTTAGCAGGTGCTTTCTCTTCACTGCCCCACTCATTGTATTGCTTATTCTCCCCCCAATATTCTATTAGAGGTTGAGTTTTTTCATTATTTAAAAGTTCTTCATAAATCCCCATAACACGAGATACACCAGCATGATATGATAATTCAATTGTCTCTGTATCGGATACCTTTTTGGATTTATTAAAAATATCATTATCCGTTCTAAATACAAAAGGAATATCTAACGCTAAACAAATTTTAATGTAGGGTTTAAATCCAACACCGTTAACCGAAATAATAGAAACGTTTAATCGATCAAGATCAATTTTCAACTTTTTTGCTAGTGCTGTATAAAAAAGCTTTTCTGAAGGACCTTCAACTAAAAATACTGCATTAACAAAAAACACATCAGATGTAATAGCATCAAGTCTATATCCAAAATCATCGAAATTTAGTTTTATTTCTTCGCTACATCCACCTTTTGCTACCATGGTGTTCTTGTTTCTAGAATATAACTTTACTATTTTATCTGGTCGGAATTCCGAAGCAATATGTGGTGAATGAGTAGTTATGAATACTTGGTCCTCAAAGTTCTCTAATAAATAGTTAGAAAGTTTCCTTTGTTGATGGGGGTGTAAATGGGCTTCAGGCTCTTCTATTGCAAAAAAAGTTACTTTTTCACGTGTCTTTTTATTTTTTTGTTTTGCTACCCAAGTAGCTAAGAATATTTGATTATTACGACCATCCCCACCTAATGTAAGTGTTTCACCATCCGCTGCATAAGTTAATTCAAGATTATCTAGTAAGCTGTCAATATCAGAATTAGCATTCTTAAAATTTAAAGTTTGGTTCTCATTATGGATTGCTAACTTTCCTAATTCAGTATTGACACTTTTTAAAGATCTTTTTATGTAATTTAAATTATCAATCTTTTCATTCAATATCTTTAGGTCATCTTTCATTGTAGAAACTGCTATATCATCTGCTTTTTTCAACTCTTCTTCTAATAATGATTTCGCATCTTCAAGAATCTGATTTTTTTCTCTCTTCATAAAAGAGGATAAATTACGGTTTGTATTAACGTATTCCATATTTAATCTCTTTATATAGTAGCGTGACAGTTTGTTTTCTAATATTTCTTCTGAATGACCCGCTGAGATTTGAAATTCACCATTCTTTGTATTTTTATATTGAATATAAACTGTTCCCTTATGCAAATCCCCTTTAAAAGAACTAATTAGACAGTCTTCAATAACCTCAGTAATTTTTACTGTAATTTCAATGGATTCAGACTTTGTATAAACATTGTAATCACTGTCATGTAATTCTAAATCTTTATCACTTAAGCCTCTATCAAACAGAATCCTTAAGGCATAAATTAAATTTGTTTTTCCAACATCATTAGCTCCTATTATAAGCGTCTGATTAGCAAAATTTATTTTTTCATCAACAAAATTTCTAAATCCTTTAATCTTTATCCAATCAATTCTCAAAAAACCAACTCCCGATTACTTATTTTAAAATAGGTGCAAATTTTAGCTTACGAAACTATAAATATACTGGGTTTACTAACTTCTGCCCCAACCGACAAAAAAGTACCCTTTAAGACAATATTATCCAAAAGGGTAGAACATCGCAATATATTAGAAAAAACAAAGGAGTGCCCTTCTCGTTTTAATTCCCGCATTCTTACTTCATTTTAGTAAAGCATTACCTCTTATTGTTTACTTAAATACAGGATGCTCAAACAAAAGAAAAGGACTACTCTAAGTCCTTTTCAAATCGCAGTATTAACTAACTAATAACAGAATTTTTTAAAGAACATTACTTGATTCAATTTTAGATAAAGTCAATTAGAGCCATTGAAAAAAATCGGGGCATTGTCTACATTTCTTAACCATATATATTCTTGACCATTTAAACCATTCTTGACCCATACATCCCCTTTAAATTCTTTGTCCCTCTTACGAAACCAAATAAGATATGTTCCAACAACTTGAGGATCTTCATCTAGTTCATTCTTCTTTGGAAATGTGATTTGTTTTTGCTCATCTGTTTTTAAATTAATAGCATAAAGTGACGTAAACATCGTTGGAACAGGTCCTTCCTTCCATTCCTTGTTCTCTTTTGCACGAGAGACAATTACTTTATCTGGCGAGTACCATTCCAAATCAAGGTCTACATAGCCTACAGGTGTGTAGACCTTTTGTTGTGTAGAAGTTGGCATTTCTGCAATTGTCGCTTTCTTGTTTTCAACATGAAATCTTCCTTCTCCTGAAATATAGGCTAGTTGATTAGCTCTTGGAGCCCACTTCATCCAGTCCTCATACCATCGCATATCTCCTAATGCTTGAAAGTTATTGCCTTGTGCTGATAAAACACATAATGTATTACTATCCATTGCTATTGAAGCAGTAGGAATAGCTAAAAAACTAACCCACTTTCCATCGAAACTCCATTTGAAATAATCAGCATTAACCGCAAACAAATCAGGCTTGTTTGTTTGAATGGTGTAAAACTGCTTTATTTTTTTTACATTAAGATTTGCATCTACTGGGACTTTGTAAAGCGGAATTGGTCCCCATCCAGTAGGGCGTAAACTGGATTGTGAGGAGACGAGAAGTTCCTTACCATTTGGAAACCATTCGAAGCCACTAACCCCTAATGAAACATTCTCAAATCCTTCAGGGCGGCCATTCTTTTCTTTAGTTACGTTTAAGATACCTCTGGAATTGTAGGCCAACTGATTTTTTATCGGAGACCATTTAAAGTCAGATGTTTCGATTCTTACATATGGAAGGTAGCTTTCTTTTCCCTTCGTATCATAAATCCATAAATTCGTCTTTTCTCCCTTTTCATCACCATCATTGTAGGCAATAAAACGCCCATCATAGGACCACTTCTGACCATAAACATATCGGTCTTTTGTGATTTGTATTTCTTTATCCCCTTTTTTAATCCATAGCTGATGGTCTCGAATAAAGGCAGCGGTGAGAGGAACTTCTGCACTGGCCATCGTTGGCAGATAGGAACTTATCAATAATAGTAGTAAAAAAATTCTAAATACCATTCATCATCCCTCAATGTTTAAAATGTCTCCCAGTTTATAATGTTCGTTTTTGCTTTGACACATAATCAATTGAATTTGCAATTTCAACTAAAACTTCGGGTGTCAGTTCCTTTGAAACCCTTTTGTCAAAGCCAAACGTATATTGCCATTTATCTGTTTCAAAAAAGAGAAAATTAAAAAGTCGATCCACCTTATAAATAGCTTTTTGTCCATTCTCAAGCGTGTAGACCTTCAGGTCGCCTCTGTCTTTTAAATTGATTTTATTTTTCAATGGACGAATACTTATATAAAAGTGATTACCTGGTGATTTATTGCTTATATATAGAATTTCCAAAAAATCATTCGTGTCGTATTTCTTATCTTCAAAAAATCTTCCGAGTTGATGTGTAAATGAAATTGGTGGTATTCTAATAGGCAGATTCACATCTTTCTTAAAGTGATTTTCAAATTCTTTAACTGCTTCATCAACAGATTTATATCCAAATTGAGTGTACATTTCCTCAAATGATGGTGGCTTATCGTTTGTCTTCGCATATGCAAATTGAGTGTCTGCTACAGAAAAAATAAGAAGAAGTATTAAAATCATAAGAAATTTTTCTCTGTTCATATTCGCCCGCCTTAGATTTTTATATTTAACTTTCCCCGTTATTAAAGAAGATTATTTATTGATACCATCGCTGACTTCGCTAGGGTCAAAAAAAAATAGGCCGCAACTACGACCCTATCCATTTGCAAATATAGCTATTGAATTGATTTTAATTGAGTATTTTAGTAATCAAATGCACAATCCCACGAATTAACCACAACAAAATTTGTCCAATGATTTCGACAACATCAAAAAGGTGTAAGCGTCAAGTACATTTGAACAATTTTGCTTATTAATTTTGAACACTTTCTTCTTTAAAAATTGTCTCGCGATGTTTCATCCTATAACTTGAATCGTTAAAATGAACGATTTCTGCTCGATGGATGAGCCGATCCAATATAGCTGTCGCTACCCCTACATCTCCCAGTAGTTCGGTCCACTCTTTTGGAGAGCGATTGGAAGTAAGGATTATCGATGAATTGTTATACAGGTCATTAACCAATTGGAAAAACAAATTAGCTTCCCTTGGATCCATCGCTGCGTACATCAAATCATCAATAATGACTAATTGTGATTCTTTAATTCTCTTAATCCTTGTTTGGGATTTTCTCGTAATGTCCATAGTTTTCAAGGTATGAACCAAGTCTCCCATTGCTATAAAGGAGACCTTGTAACCTCGTTTAATCGCTTCTAATCCTAAGCCAACCGCCATATGCGTTTTTCCCTTATGTAAAGCTTTACATAAGGGAAATTATCGAAAGTTTTTGTTTATGGAAAGATATCTCTAATTAAGCGTAGGATTCTTGGTTGTAACCACAAATATCTTTCCATAATATTCAAAAATTCCTATCTACAAAATTCCTCCAGCCACTTTAA